>JAQUAD010000026.1 GCA_028687425.1 Sideroxydans sp. | reverse complement strand
CCTTCATGATGGAAGACCCGCGCACCATCTCCACCTCGCTGGAGATCCTGTTCGTGGCCAAGGCCATCGAGCGCATCGGCGACCATGCCAAGAACATGTCCGAATACGTGGTCTACATGGTCAAGGGGCGTGATGTGCGTCACGTCACCGTCGAAGAGATCGAGCGGGAAGTGCAGCTCTAACCCGCTGCGCAAGCGTTTTGCAACACCAGCCCTTACTCGCCGCCGTCGACCTAGGTTCGAACAGTTTCAGGCTGCAGGTCGCAAGGGTCGAGAACGACCAGCTCTACATGCTGGACGGCTTGCGCGAAGCAGTGCGTCTCGCCTCCGGTCTCACCTCAGATAAACGCCTGGATCAGGCCTCCCAGAAACGTGCGCTCGAATGTCTGCAACGCTTCGGCGAACGTTTGCGCGATCTGCCGCGCGAAGCGGTGCGCGCCGTCGGTACCAACTCGCTGCGCGTCGCGAAGAACGCCCCCGAGTTCCTGCAGCAGGCAGAACAGGCACTTGGATTTCCAATTGAAGTCATCGCAGGGCGTGAAGAAGCGCGCCTGATCTATCTTGGTGTCGCGCAGGGATTGCCGCAAGACGAAGAGCGCCGCCTGGTGATGGACATCGGCGGCGGCTCCACCGAATTCATCATCGGCGAAGGCTTGCAACCCATCCATCTGGAAAGTCTGTACATGGGCTGCGTCAGTTACAGCGGCCGCTTCTTTGCCGATGGCAAGCTCACCAAATCCAATCTCAAACAGGCAGAACTTGCAGCGCGCAACGAACTGCAGGCCATCGTTTCGGAATATTCGCACGGCCGCTGGAATCTGGCACTGGGTTCATCCGGCACTGCACGGGTGATCAGCGACGTCCTTGAGCAGAACGGCTACAGTGCCTCCGGCATCACCCGCGAAGGTCTGGAAAAACTGCGTGCAAAGATGCTGGAAGCAGGCGACATGAGCAAGCTCGATCTGCCGGGCATGAAGGCGGACCGCGTGGCGGTGTTCCCCGGCGGATTCTCCATCATGTATGCCGCATTCTGCGAGCTGGGCATCGAGTTGATGCGTCCCGCGCTGGGCGCGCTGCGCGAAGGCGTGCTTTACGATCTGCTGGGACGTTTCACGCACAACGATATGCGCGAGGCGACGGTGCAGCAGTTCAAACGACGCTACCACGTCGATCATGCGCAGACTGCCCGCGTGCGTGCGCTGGCCGCGCATCTGGCGCAAGCATTCGCCGACGACCATGCCGATGAAGAAGACATGCAGCTGCTGGCGTGGGCCTGCGACCTGCACGAGATAGGGATCAGCGTCGCCCATAGCGGATATCACAAACATTCCGCCTACATCCTTGCCAATGCCGACATGCCCGGCTTCTCGCGCAAGGCCCAGCAATGTTTGAGTCTGCTGGCGCTGTCACACCGCGGCAAGCTGGAAAAGGTGCGCGACCAGCTCACGGACTGGCAAGTAGCCGCCCGAGTGATGGCTTTGCGCCTTGCTGCCCTGTTCTATCGCAACCGCAGTGATGTGCTGTTGCCCAAGATGCAGGGAAGCTTCAGCGGCACAAAGTTCCATTTGCAACTGAACGGCGACTGGCTGGCGCAAAACCCCCTCACCGAGACCGCCTTGCAAGTCGAGGCCAAACAATGGAAATCGCTGGGAATCAGCCTGCAGGTCGACGCAATCTAGCTTGTCGCAGCACAAGTTCAAATGCAGATTGCAACCGCAGTTGCAGCGATGACGCATCAATAGGTGGGTTCCTGGGTGTTCTTAATCCACCAAACTAAATTCCGCCCCGAAGCTGGCTAGACAGTCGCTGCATAGTACGTTTATGCAGAGGACAACGTCAGTTGCAGTGCAGACTCATGCGCGTAGCGCGTGACGTCGGAACTACAACGCGTTGCAGTGAAGACTTTCATGCGAAGCATGTTAGTCGTAACCAAAGTCCGGGCGTCCCGGACGCTCTTCATTCCCCGTGCTAAACTCCGCCCCGAAGCTGGCTAGGCAGTCGCTGCATAGTACGTTTATGCAGAGGAAAGTCCGGGCTCCACAGAGCGGGATGCCGGCTAACGGCCGGACGCCGTGAGGCGATGGAAAGTGCCACAGAGAATAGACCGCCCAAGCTCCTTCGGGAGACGGCAAGGGTGAAACGGCGAGGTAAGAGCTCACCGCGGACGTGGTAACACGGACGGCACGGTAAACCCCATCCGGAGCAAGACCAAATAGGCTGGCCATGACGTTGCTCGCGTCGCCAGCGGGTAGGTTGCTTGAGCGTAAGGTAACGAAACGCCTAGAGGAATGACTGTCCACGACAGAACCCGGCTTATCGGCCAGCTTCACCTGATATGTTTCGTGGCAGCGGTACGCGACGAATTGAATGTAAAACGAAAGCTTCGACTATGCGATTGAAAAGTCTTATCCAGTTTTCACTGTTCACCATCCTGTCGCTGTTTGCGTTGAATTTCGCGCTGAATTTCTGGAACGAGCATCAGAAGAGCCAGGCTGTCGAGCAACTGCAACTGCAGACGCAACTGCTGGCGATCACTACCTCGATCAAACAGGGCATCGTCGACATCCAGAAGCAAGTCACCCGGCTGGGGCAGCTGCCGCAGGACAGCGTGCCGGCGCTCAGCGCCGCGGAAAAAGACCGGGTGGAAGCACAGGCCGCGCGTGTGGCTGGCGAGATCACCCAACTCAAATCGCTGGCCGACGAAGTATTGATGCCCAAAGTGAGTGCCATGCAGGCGCGCTACATGGAACTGTCGGCTTCCTGGCATCTGTTCTACAACCATTTCGGCACCGATTCCGCGCAAGCCATGACCGAATTCGTGCTGCACGCCGAGCCCTTCAGTCAGCAACTGATCTATCAGGATCTGCCGGCGCTCGAGGCTTTCGAGAGCGAGCAGATCGGGCAAGCACAGCGGCACTTGCAGGCGGTGGAATGGTGGTCGGAACGCACGGCACTCACCGTTTTTGCCGTCTCGCTGCTGATCGCCCTGGCCTTCGCGGTACGCATTTATCGTCGCGTCGTGGACGGCACGCGTGCCTTCGCCTCGGGTGTCGCAGCCGTGCGCGAAGGCGGCGAGGCGCGCATCGGTTTGCAAACCCGTGACGAACTGGGCGAGATCGCCGCCGCCTTCAACACCGTCAGCAACGATCTGCACGACTCGCGCAAACAATGCGGCGTGCTGGAGCACGATCTGGCAGAGCGCAACGCAGAGGTCGAAGCGCAGCGCAAAGAATCGCAGTCCTTGCTGCGCAACATCCTGCCGGCGACGGTCGCCGAAGAGTTTCGCAACAAGGGCACGGTGCAGCCGAAGTATCTGGAAGACGTCACCATTCTGTTCACCGATTTCGTCGGTTTCTCCGCCTCGACGGAAAAGCTGGCTGCGGAAGATCTGGTGCACATGCTGCACGATTACTTCAGCGCCTTCGACGAGATCTGTGCGCGCTACGGCATGGAGAAACTGAAGACCATCGGCGACAGCTATATGTGCGCCGCCGGTTTGCCGGAACGCAATCCTTCCCATCCGGTGGATGCAGTGATGGCCGCGATGGAGATCGTGCAGGCCGTGACCGAGCGCGCCAATCGCAATCCCAACTGGTCGATCCGCATCGGCATCCATACCGGCCACGTGATCGCGGGTATGGTCGGCATGCAGAAGTTCGCCTACGACATCTGGGGCGAATCGGTGAACTACGCTTCGCGCGTGGAATCGAGCGGCGAACCCAACCGCATCGCGCTGTCGGCGCAGACGCATGGCCGCATCAAGGACTTCTTCGAATGCGAGAAGCGCGTCAAGACGCACAGCAAGGTCTCGCACAAGATGGAGTTGTATTTCGTGAATGGGTTTACGCCCAGCCTGGTCGAAGACACCAAGCAGATGCCGCCGGAAGCTTTCGTGCGTCGCTATCGCGGCTACTTCGAGAAAGAGCCGCCATCCTTCCCGCCCTTGCGTACCGCCTTGTCGGGCAAGGCGGAGAAATAAAAAAACGGGGCCGCAGCCCCGTTTTTTATTTGTTCTCGTTCAGCGCCTGTTCCAGTTTATCCGCCGGCAGATAACCGGGGTTGACCACGCCGTTGGCGAAGATCAAGGCGGGCGTACCGTTCACTTTCAGCTTGCGGCCCAGTGCCATGACTTCATCCGTCGGCACTTTGCAGGTGGCCGGTTTGGGCTGTACCCCGCTCTGCATCAACTCATCCCAGGCCTTCACCGGGTCCTTGCTGCAGCGGATCGCCTGCACCTTCTCGGCGGAGCCGTTGAAGATCGGGTACATGAACAGATACAGCGTCACGTTGTCGATGCTCTTCAGCTCCTGTTCCAGCTTCTTGCAGTAACCGCAGTTCGGGTCGGTGAAGTAAGCCATCTTGCGGCTGCCGTTGCCCTTCACTTTTTTCACTGCCAGCTGCAGCGGCAGCTTGTCGAATTCAACCGCGAACAGCTTGCGCGCGCGCGCCTCGGTCAAGTTGACGCGTGCATTCAGATCGAACATCTGGCCGTCGATCAGGATCTCCGCTTTCTCATCGGTATAGAAGATGTGATCGCCGGTCACCACCTCATACAGACCGTTGACGGGGGAGGCGTTCACCTGGTCTACCGGCCCGATCAATTGCTGATATTTCTGCAATGATTCCTTGACGGCGGCCGACTTGTCGTCGGCAGCGTGGGCGAGTGAGACAGAGAGCAGCAACAGCAATAGGGTTCTGAACATTTGATGCGTCCTTGGTTGGAAAATCAGTGGAGTGCGTGGCGTGCCAGCATCTTCTTCAGCGGCACAATGGCGTTGGTGGCGGCCAGGCCGACATTGCGCAATGTGCGCAGCACCGGATTGTGATTCACGAACAGATGCTTCAGCGCATCGGTAGTGAGTTGCATGGACAGGATGTCATCCTGTCTGGCCTTCTCGTAGCGGCGCAGCAGGCGCAGGTCGCCGCAATCCAGCGCGCCGCGCTGCAACAATGTCTGCGACAGTTCGCGCACATCGCGCAGGCCCAGATTCACGCCCTGGCCGGATAGCGGATGCACGTTGTGCGCCGCATCGCCCACCAGCGCCAGGCGCGGCTTGGTGATGTGCGCCAGGTTCAGCACGCGCAAGGCGAAGGCGGCGGGGGAAGTGATCACTTTCAGTTCGCCCAGCGTGTGCTGCGAGGCTTCCGAAACGCGTTCGCACAATTCTTCATGCGACAGCGCCAGCAGCTCGGCGGATTTCTCCGGCGTCACCGACCACACGATGGAAATGCGCCGTCCCGGCAAAGGCAGCAGCGCGAGGATGCCGTCTTCGGTGAACCATTGGTAGGCGATGCCGCGATGCGCCTTGCTGATGGTGAAGTTGGCTACCAGACCATGCTGGTTGTAGGGCGTAGGCACTTCCGGCATGACAGTTTGATGACGCACCCAGGAATCGCGCCCGTCCGCCCCCACGATCAGCTTGGCCTTCACCTCGCGTCCGTCCTTCAGCGTCAGATGCGCCGCATCGCCGTCTATGGCCAGCGCCGCGCATTGTGCGGGATGCAGCAGGGTGAGGTTCTTCTGTTCCAGCAGTCCCTGCCACAGCGCCTCATGCAGCAAACGGCTCTCGAGGATGAAAGCCATCTCCGGCACGCCCAGCTGGTAAGCGCTGAAATTGATCTTGGCGCCGGTGTCGCCGAACACGCGCATCTCTTCCACCTGTTGCACGCGCGACATGTCCAGTCGCTGCCATGCACCACATTCGTGCAGGAATTCCGCGTTACCGGGGGTGAAGGCGTAGATGCGGGCGTCCCAGTCGTCATCGGCCTTGGAGGCCTGAGGTGAGGGACCACTTTCAACCAATGCCAGATTGAGTCCGCTATCGCGTAATGATGCAGCCAGACTTGCGCCGACCAGACCGCCGCCGACGATGATGATGTCGAACTCCATAGGACACCTCACACTTTAGGGTTAAGTAGACAGCCCAGATAGGGTACTGACCGTAAAAAACTGCGCGCATCATAGCATGCGTGAGTTGATTAATTTATAATCGCCGCCCCCTTCGAGGATCGTCATGCAAATCGGTAAGTACAAACTCAAGAACAACCTGATCGTCGCCCCCATGGCGGGTGTGACCGATCGTCCGTTCCGCATCCTGTGCAAGCGCATGGGTGCAGGTATGGCGGTGTCCGAGATGGTGGCTTCCAATTCCCTGCTGTACGGTTCCGAGAAGACCAAGCGCCGCGCCAATCACGAAGGCGAGGTCGATCCCATCTCCGTGCAGATCGTCGGTGCCGATCCCAGGATGCTCGCGCAGGCCGCGCAGCACAACGTCGCCAACGGCGCGCAGATCATCGATATCAACATGGGCTGCCCGGCCAAGAAGATCTGCAACGTGATGGCCGGTTCCGCGCTGATGCAGAACGAACTGCTGGTCGCCGAGATTCTCGAAGCCGTGGTCAAGTCGGTCGAAGTGCCGGTCACGCTGAAGATCCGCACCGGCTGGGACAAGGCGAATCGCAACGCCGCAAATATCGCGCGCATCGCAGAAGAGAGCGGCATCCAGGCGCTGGCCATCCACGGCCGCACCCGCGCCTGTGGCTACACCGGCGATGCCGAATACGACACCATCCGCGCCGTGAAGGACGCGGTGCGCATCCCCATCATCGCCAACGGCGACATCACCACGCCGGAAAAAGCCAAGTACGTGCTCGACCACACCGGCGCCGACGCCGTGATGATCGGCCGTGCCGCACAAGGTCGTCCCTGGCTGTTCCGTGAGATCGAACACTATCTTGAAACGGGCACACACCTGCTGTCGCCGCAGATCGGCGAGATCCAGCAAGTGCTGGCCGAGCATCTGGCTGACCTGTACGACTTCTATGGCGAACACACCGGGCTGCGCGTCGCGCGCAAGCACATCTCCTGGTACACCAAAGGGCTGGCCGGTTCCGCCGTGTTCCGCCATCGCATGAATCAACTGGAAAGCGTAGACGAGCAGATGCAGGCCGTCACCGATTTCTTCGAAGAGCAAAAAGTCGGCAGCACCAGACTACAGTACGAACGGGAGGCTGCAGCCGCGTAAGTGGCGTGCAGTGCGTCACCGGCAAACATATGCCGGGGCCAGTGAGGAGAGGGGTCGACATGGTCGCGCTGCGGTGCAGCCATGTATCGGCATCGATGGGACAGGCAGCGCAGCAGCAAGCAGAACAAGGGGAATGTAATGAGCAGCAGCGAAGAATGTGGCATCAACGAGAACGACATCGCCAAGCATGTGCGCAAGGCAATCAAGGACTACTTCAAGGATCTGGACGGTGAAGAACCCTCCTGCAGCGTGTACGACATGGTGATCGACTGCGTGGAAAAACCGCTGATCGAAACCGTGCTGCAACACGCCGGCGGCAACCAGACCCGCACCGCCGACCTGCTCGGCATCAACCGCAACACCCTGCGCAAGAAGATGCAGGAACACCAAATCAAATAATCATCCACGAAAGAAGATCATGGCCATCACACAAGCCCTCATCAGCGTTTCCGACAAATCCGGCGTCCTCGAATTCGCCAAAGGCCTGCACGCCCTCGGCGTGAAGCTGCTGTCCACCGGCGGCACTGCCAAGCTGCTCGCCGACAACGGCGTGCCCTGCACCGAGGTCGCCGATTACACCGGTTTCCCCGAGATGCTCGATGGCCGTGTGAAGACCCTGCAACCGAAAGTGCACGCCGGCATTCTGGCGCGCCGCGACCTGCCCGAGCACGTCGCCACCCTGGCCAAGCATGAGATCCCCACCATCGACCTGGTCGTGGTGAACCTGTACCCGTTCGCGGCCACCATCGCCAAGCCCGGCTGCACACTGGAAGACGCCATCGAGAACATCGACATCGGCGGCCCGACCATGGTGCGCTCCGCAGCCAAGAACCACGCCCACGTCGCCATCGTCACCGACCCGGCCGACTACGCCGACGTGCTGGCCGAGATGCAGACCAACAAGTGTGTCGTGTCCGACGCCACCCGTTTCGACCTGGCCAAGAAAGCCTTCTCGCACACCGCTGCCTACGACAGCATGATCAGCAACTACCTCACCGCCATCGACAGTGACGGCAGCAAGCAGGATTTCCCGGCGCAGATCAATTTCAACTTCGCCAAAGTTCAAGACATGCGCTACGGCGAGAACTCGCACCAGAAGGCCGCGTTCTACCGCGACCTCAATCCGGTAGCGGGCGGCATCGCCGACTACACGCAAGTGCAAGGCAAGGAACTGTCCTACAACAACATCGGCGATTCCGATGCAGCATGGGAATGCGTGAAGACCTTCGACCAGCCCGCCTGCGTCATCGTCAAGCACGCCAACCCCTGCGGTGTCGCCATCGCCGACAGCGCGCTGAACGCATACAAGCTGGCCTACGCCACCGACACCACCTCCGCATTCGGCGGCATCATCGCCTTCAACCGCGAGCTGGATGAAGCCACTGCCGCGCAGATCGTCGCCAACCAGTTCGTCGAAGTCGTCATCGCGCCGAGCGCCACCGACGCTGCACTCAAGGTCACCGGTGCCAAGCAGAACGTGCGCGTGCTCACCGTGCCGCTGTCCAACGCCCACAACCAGTGGGACGTGAAGCGCGTCGTCGGCGGCCTGCTGGTGCAAACACCGGACGCCTTCAATGTCGGCGCCGAACACCTCAAGGTCGTCACCAAGGCACAGCCCAGCGCTGAGCAGATGGCCGACCTGATGTTCGCCTGGCGCGTCGCCAAATACGTGAAGTCCAACGCCATCGTATTCTGCAAGGGCGGCCAGACACTGGGCGTGGGCGCAGGCCAGATGAGCCGCGTCGACTCCACCCGCATCGCCAGCATCAAGGCACAGAACGCAGGCCTGAGCCTGAGCGGTTCCGTGGTCGCCTCCGACGCATTCTTCCCGTTCCGTGACGGCATCGACGTGCTGGCCCAGGCCGGTGCCAAGGCCGTCATCCAGCCGGGCGGCTCCATGCGCGACGACGAAGTCATCGCCGCTGCCGACGAACTCGGTCTGACCATGGTCTTCACCGGCCACCGTCACTTCCGCCACTAAAAATGTAGGGTGGGTTAGGTCGAAGACCGTAACCCACCATCAAACAAAGAGGCTATCGGTGGGTTACGCGAAAACCGCTAACCCACCCTACATGAGGTCGATATGAAAATATTAGTCATCGGTTCCGGCGGTCGCGAGCACGCACTCGCCTGGCGTCTGGCGCAAGGCAAGAAAGTGCAAAAGGTCTACGTCGCCCCCGGCAACGCAGGCACCGCGCTCGAAGAAGGTCTGGAGAACGTCAACATCAGCGCCATCCCCGAGCTGATCGAGTTCGCCAAAACCAACGACATCTACATGACCGTGGTCGGCCCTGAAGCGCCGCTGGCCGCAGGCGTGGTCGATGCCTTCCGCGCCGCAGGCCTGAAGATCTTCGGCCCCACCAAGGCCGCTGCGCAACTGGAGAGCTCCAAGGATTTCGCCAAGCGCTTCATGACGCGCCACAACATCCCCACCGCCTTCTTCGACACCTTCAGCGACATCCCCGCTGCCAAGGCCTACGTCGAACAACACGGCGCACCCATCGTCATCAAGGCCGATGGACTCGCTGCAGGTAAAGGCGTGGTCGTCGCGATGACCAAGGAAGAAGCGTTCGACGCCATCGACATGATGCTGTCCGACAACAAGCTGGGCGATGCCGGCGCACGCGTAGTGATCGAAGAATTCCTCGAAGGTGAAGAAGCCAGCTTCATCGTCATGGTCGACGGCAAGAACGTACTCGCCATGGCCAGCAGCCAGGACCACAAGCGCCTGCTCGATGGCGACAAAGGCCCCAACACCGGCGGCATGGGCGCATACTCACCCGCACCCGTCGTCACCCCCACCATCCACGCCAAAGCCCTGCGCGAAGTCATCATGCCCGTCGTGCGCGGCATGGAAAAAGAAGGCAACACCTTCACCGGCTTCCTCTACGCAGGCCTGATGATCTCGCCGGATGGCGGCCTCAAGGTGCTGGAATTCAACTGCCGCTTCGGCGACCCAGAGACCCAGCCAATCATGCTGCGCCTCAAGAGCGACTTCGCAGTACTCATCGAACACGGCATCAACGGCACGCTCGACAAGGTCGAAGCCGAATGGGACAAACGCACCGCGCTCGGCGTCGTCATGGCCGCCGCCAACTACCCCGACACCCCGCGCAAGGGTGACGAGATCACCGGCCTGCCCAAGAAACTCGAAGACGCCCACGTCTTCCACGCAGGCACCACCATGCAAGACGGCAAAGTCGTCACCAGCGGCGGTCGCGTCCTCTGCGTCGTCGCCCTCGGCGACATGGTCAAGCGCGCCCAACAACGCGCCTACGAAATCGCCGACACCATCAAGTTCGATGGGTGTCAGATGCGCCGCGATATCGGCTATCGCGCGATAGGGCGGAAGTAATCATCCTTGATTCCCCTCCCCCGCGTGCGGGGGAGGGGTAGGGGAGAGGGCAACGGGGAAGCGGCAACACTTCCCCGTTTTGTTTCCAAGCATGACTGATAACTTGACTCATACTTGACCAACCACCCCCGCACACAGTTATAGACCAAACGGCATATACCGCCCGCGGGGTATAACAGGTATATTCGCGCTCAACGTAAAAGAGGTCACACATTGCGGCCACTTTTAAGGTCACATTTCGTGACCTTAAAGCAACGATGCGCTTTGAGGTGCCAAAATGGCATCTCATCATTTGATGTTGCAGAGCGTGACATCAAAGATACCCTCCTATCGGCCCAACGCTGTGGAACAAAAGTAGAGCGAATGAGCGAACTGATCCTGTACCAGACTGAAGACGGCAAAGCTGAAGTGCGCTTGCGCGCCGAAGACGGCAGCGTCTGGCTCACCCAGGCAGAGATTGCCGAGTTGTTCGCCACCACCAAGCAGAACGTCAGCCTGCATGCCAAAAACATTCTGGAAGAGGGCGAATTGGTCGAGGGGGCAACTGTCAAGGATTCCTTGACAGTTCAAATCGAGGGCGGGCGGCAGGTGAAGCGCCGCACGCTGGCCTACAACCTGCCCATGATCCTCGCCATCGGCTATCGCGTGCGCTCGCCGCGCGGCACCCAGTTCCGCCAATGGGCCACTGCCCACCTTGCCGAATACCTCATCAAAGGCTTCGTCATGGACGACGAACGCCTCAAGAATCCCGGCGGCTGGGACTACTTCGACGAACTGCTGGCGCGCATCCGCGAAATCCGCGCATCGGAAAAGCGCTTCTACCAGAAGGTGCGCGACCTGTTCGCGCTCAGCGCCGATTACCGCGCCGACGATAGCACCGCCCAACTCTTCTTTGCCGAAGTTCAGAACAAACTGCTTTACGCCGTCACGCAACAGACCGCCGCCGAACTCATTGTTTCCCGTGCTGATGCCAGCGCCCCAAACATGGCGCTCACCACCTGGAGCGGCTCGCGCGTACGCAAGCACGATGTCATCATCGCCAAGAACTATCTCAGCGCCGACGAAGTGGACACACTCAACCGTCTGGTCGTTGTCTTTCTGGAAACCGCCGAACTGCGCGCGAAAGAGCGCAAGCAGCTTACGCTCGATTACTGGCGGCAGAACGTGGATCGCCTGCTCGAATTCAGCGACCGTCCCCTACTGAAGAATGCAGGCGGCATCAGCAACGAAAAAATGAAAAGCATCGTCCACGAACGCTATGAAAGCTTCGATGCCAATCGGCGTAGTGCTGATGCGGTAGCAGCGGATGCCGAGGATCTCCGGGCGTTGGAAGAAATTGAGAAACAGACAAAGGACATTGGAAAACGATGACCGGCCCAACCGTAAAGTATTACGTCACCCGGCACGACGCCGAGAAGTTCCTGCATTCACTGGATAAGGCGTTGCATCATTGAAGTGGCAACACTTCCCCGTTTTGTTTCAGCGGTCTATATATCTTTTGGGTTGGCGTCGCCCTGTGTGGTGGTTACTATGCGGGCTTAATAAGTACTGCGAGGCATGGGGAGCGTGCCAGCACAAACGCAGTGATTGGAAACTTTGATAAAAACAGAATGAATAACGAAGAACAACGATTCCTCAACGACCTCGACAAGAAACTCTGGACCGCCGCCAACAAGCTGCTACCGATGCTCGATGCCGCCGTGTACAAACACGTCGTGCTCGGCCTGATCTTCCTCAAATACGTGTCGGATGCCTTCAAGGAACGCCGTGAAGAATTGCAGGCCGCCTTTGTCGATCCTGCCAACGACTACTACCTCGGCGAAGATGCCGCCGACATCATCGAGCAGGAACTCGAAGCGCGCGACTACTACACCGAAAAGAACGTGTTCTGGGTGCCCGCGCTGGCGCGCTGGGACTTCATCAAGGACCACGCCAAGGTTGCCAACGGCACCAAGCTCACCGTCAAGAACGGCAAGACTTACGAATACAAATTCAACGGCATCGGCCGCCTGCTCGACGACGCGCTAGAAGCCGTCGAGAAGGAAAACACCAAGCTCAAGGGCGTGCTGGAAAAAGACTACGCGCGCAAGCAGATCGACCCCGCGTTGCCCGGCCTGATCGACCTCATCGCCGAAATCCCCTTCAAGCATGAAACGCTCAAGGCCAAAGACATCCTCGGCCACGTGTACGAATACTTCCTCGGCCAGTTCGCCATCGCCGAAGGCAAGAAGGGCGGCCAGTACTACACCCCCAAGAGCATCGTCACCACCATCGTCGAAATGCTGGAGCCCTACAAAGGCCGCGTGTACGACCCCGCCTGCGGCTCCGGCGGCTTCTTCGTGCAATCGGAAAAGTTCGTCGAAGAGCACGGCGGCAAGCTCGGCAACCTCTCCGTATACGGGCAGGAATCCAACCCCACCACCTGGCGCCTCGCCTCGATGAACATGGCGATTCGAGGCATGGATTTCGACCTCGGCAAGGAGCCCGCCAGCACCTACACCCGAGACCAGCACCCCGACCTGCGCGCCGACTACATCATGGCCAACCCGCCCTTCAACATGAAGGAATGGAACGCCGGCGTGAAAGACGACGACCCGCGCTGGAAATACGGCACTCCGCCCGCCGGCAACGCCAACTTCGCGTGGATGCAGCACATGATCCACCACCTCGCCCCCAACGGCAGCATGGCTCTGCTGCTCGCCAACGGCTCCATGAGCAGCAACACCAACAACGAAGGCGAGATACGCAAAGCCATCATCGAGGCTGATCTGGTCGAATGCATGGTCGCGCTCCCCGGCCAGCTCTTCACCAACACCCAGATCCCCGCCTGCATCTGGTTCCTCACCCGTAACAAACAAGAGAACCCCTCTCCCGCACGCGGGAGAGGGGCAGGGGAGAGGGGGCGCAATCGTCGCGGCGAAACCCTCTTCATCGACGCCCGCAACCTCGGCTACATGAAAGACCGCGTGCTGCGCGACTTTGCGGACGATGACATCCGCAAGATCGCCGACACCTTCCATGCCTGGAAACGCGCCGCCCCTACACAGGCCGTTCGTCCTGAGCCTGTCGAAGGATCGCCGCGCAGCGGCGGCACAAGCGTCGAATACCAGGACATCCCCGGCTTCTGCAAATCTGCCAAGCTGGAAGAGATTCGCAAACACGACTACGTCCTCACCCCCGGCCGCTACGTCGGCGCAGCCGAACAGGAACAGGACGGCGAACCCTTCGAGGACAAGATGGCGCGGCTTACCGCACAACTGCACGAACAGTTCGCCGAGAGCGCCAAGCTGGAGCAGGCGATTCGCGAGAATCTGGCGAGGTTGGGTTATGGCGGGTAGAGCTCGTCGCACTATTGGAGATTACTTCGAGCTTTGCAGAGGTAATACCTATAAGAGCGCCTTGCTTGAGCAGGCAGGTCCTGTTTTGTTAGGGCTTGGCTCAATTCAGCGAAATGGTGGATTTCGTAGTGACTCTCTCAAAACATATGGAGGTGAATCTCCCGATAGATTATTGGTTCAGCCGGGGGAGCTATATCTATCGCTAAAAGATGTTACACAGTCAGGAGATTTACTGGGGGCGGTTGCAAGACTTCCGATGAACCAGCCTATCGGACGATTAACCCAAGACACGGTTAAGCTGAAGCCTGTTGGAAACAATGTACCGCTCAGCTATCTCTATTGGTTGCTCAGAACTCCACAATACAGAAGCTATTGCCGTTCGCACGCCACCGGCACAACAAACCTTGGCTTGGCAAGAGAGGATTTCTTATCGTTTCCTGCACCGGAGCCCACGCAACAACAAAGTCATTTGGCAGAAATGCTTGATGCACTTGAAGACAAGTTCGAACTGAACCGCCGTATGAACGAAACGCTGGAGTCCATCGCGCGGGCGATGTTCAAGTCGTGGTTCGTGAACTTCGATCCCGTCCGCGCCAAGATGAGCGGCGAGCCGCCCGAATCCGTCTGCCAACGCCTCGGCCTCACCCCCGACCTCCTCGCCCTCTTCCCCGACCGCCTCGTGGATTCCGAACTCGGCGAGATACCGGAGGGGTGGGAGGTGCAATCTTTCGCCGATACAGTAGAGGTGATTGGAGGAGGAACGCCAAAGACTTCGGTGGCGGAATATTGGAATGGAGATATTCCCTGGTTCTCAGTTGTTGATGCTCCAAACCCTTCAGATATTTGGGTTGTTGATACTGAAAAAATGATTACTCAGCAAGGCGTGGAGAATTCAGCAGTAAAAATTCTGCCTGTTGGTACAACCATCATTTCTGCGCGAGGGACCGTTGGGAAGATTGCACTTGTAGGTGTGCCCATGGCAATGAACCAGTCATGTTACGGATTGAAGGCCAAGACAGGTGAGGGTTTGTTTAATTATTTTTCGACTCAACGAATGGTTGCGGTATTGCAGCAGCATACCCATGGTTCTGTTTTTGACACGATTACCCGAGCCACCTTGGAAGGTGTTGAAACTGTTTCTCCGACCTCTGGGCTTGTAGATAAATTTGAGGAGTTGGTCAGGCCCTATTTAAGCACTATCAAAACGAATATCCAGCAATCTGGAACACTGGCTACATTGCGCGATTCACTGCTCCCCAGACTTCTCTTCGGCGAACTGCGCGTTCCAACTGTTGAGGAGGCGGTCGCGTGAGTACCACCTTGTACGCTACCAATTCAGGTCTGAAAGTCGAAGCATCCATCAAGCCCGAGTATGTGAGCGGCCAAGGTGCTGGGGTATTGCCGCGTCTGAATTTTCAGGTGCGATTGGTCATAACTGAAGAGCAAGGCATGGGGCAGCAGAAGCCGGTTCAGGCATGGTCATTCGGCATGCTTTCTGGTGAACTTCTTGTTGGTACAGAGAAAGTGGCGGATATCCGTCCCTATTCGATAAACAACAGAATGCTTGGTGGGCAGAATTATCCCTACGACACACACCTGAACATTGAGGTACAGCTCGATCCACGGCGCATCGAGTGGCTTGAGCAGAAACGCGCAGGCAAGAGTTTTGAGGCAACGCTTAAAATTCAATTGCAGGTGCAAAGCTTTGGGTTTAACCAGCATACAAAAGATTTTTCGAGCGGATTGCTTGAGGCTTCCACAATTCAAGGCGACATTCGCTTTTCTGTTGCAGACACACATTGGCGCGAACAGGTATTGCCAGGGTTGGGTTATGGAAAAGTGATGATGGTTGAGCTTCCCGCAGTGAGTCTGGAAGCGTGCAAGGCACTCGATCATTCATACAAAGCGCTGGAAAAAGCACAAAAACAGTTGGCACTAGGCTTGTACGATGACGCGGTAGGTTCATGCCGTGTGGCGCTCGATCAGTTCTTTGAGCAGGTGGATAAACCCGATGATCCTGGCAAGAAGATTCCAAAGTTGAAGAAAAGCTGGGAGCTCCGCTTGGGCGAGGCGACCTACCAATGGCTGAATTCTTCCTTGGGTGCAATCAAGGCCGAGGCGAACACTCCCCACCATAGTCCCAATAATCACTTCGACAGACTTGAAGCGCAGATGCTTATGATGGTTACCACGGCATTGATTTCATTTGCCGCAGCACAAATCGAGGAGTCCATATGAGCACGCCTTTCTCCCTCCGCATCTTCGTTGCCGACGGCGACCCCGACGGGTTGCGCATCGTCGAGCGCAGCAATTGGATCGGCAAGGCAGCGGTGTTTCCGCGTGCGCTATTACCCAAGGTGAAGCAACGCGAGGAGTTCGGCCAGACCGGTGTTTACCTGCTGATCGGCCCGCGCGAGGATGGCGAGGGCGAAATGCTCTACGTGGGCGAGGGCGATCCGGTGCGGCCCCGGCTGGAGTCACATTATGCGCAGAAGGATTTCTGGAATCGCGCGGTGTTTTTCGTGGCGGGGCAGGGCCAACTCAACAAGGCGCATGTGCAGTATCTGGAAGCGCAACTGATCCAGCGCGCGAAGGCGGCCAAGCGCATGCCGCTGGACAATGCCAAGAATGAAAGCGAACCCACCCTTTCCGAAGCCGACCTAGCCGATATGCGCGTGTTCCTCGATAACCTGCTCGGCATCCTGCCGGTGATCGGCGTGCATGCTTTCGAGCAGCCGCCCAGCAAGGCCGAGACACAGGGGCAGACGATGCTGACCTGCAAGGGCAAAGGTGTGGTGGCGCATGGTTTCGAGTCCACGCAGGGCTTTGTCGTCAAGCAGGGTTCGCAGGCGGTTGCTGAAATGGTGCCGTCGATGAAACAGCACTTCCCCCGCGTGTGCGATTTCCGGCAGGGGTTAATCGACAACGGGGTGTTGGTGAAAGAAGGTGAGCTCTACCGCTTTACGCAAGACTACGTCTTCAGTTCGCCCTCCATGGCTGCCGACGTGGTGTTCGGCCGCAGCTCCAATGGCCGCATCGAGTGGAAGGATGCGCAGGGGCGCACGCTGAAGGAATTGCAGGAGCAGGAAGCACTGGCGACGGGAGGGACTGCCGGGTGAGCAACGGTTTTGGCGACTATCTGGTTTTCGTCGATGAAAGTGGCGACCACGGGCTGGATGCCATCGATCCCGGCTATCCGATGTTCGTGCTGGCGTTCTGCGTGATCCGCAAGGAAGACTATGTGACGACGCTGACGCCTGCCTTGCAGCGATTCAAGATGAAGCATTTTGGTCATGACGATGTGATCCTGCACGAACGTGAGATTCGCAAGGATCAGGGCGCATTTGCATTCCTGAAAACACGGGAGAAGAAGCAGGCGTTCCTCGATGAGCTGACTGCGGTTGTTGCTGCAACACCGTTTACCTTGATCTGCTCGGTGATACGCAAGGATCATCTGCGCGCGAAATACGTTGACCCGGATAATCCTTATCACATCGCGCTTGGGTTTGGTCTTGAGCGGGTGTTTTACTATCTGCGCGACAAGGGCGCGGTCAGCGGCAAAACGCATGTGATGGTGGAAAAGCGCGGCAAGCGCGAGGATGGAGAACTGGAGCTGGAGTTTCGGCGCGTCTGCGATGGCGGGAACTATACGAAGGAGCAACTGCCGTTCGAGATTGCTTTTGTTGACAAGAAAAGCAATTCCGCTGGTCTGCAAATAGCCGATCTGGTTGCACGGCCTGTGGGAATGAGCATTCTTCGACCCGAGCAGGAAAACCGGGCTTTTGAGACGCTGCGCTCGAAATTTTATGCGCGCGCCTCAGGTGGCCATAATGGCTGGGGAGTGAAATGTTTTCCGTAAAAAGCAACAGGCCCCGGTGCTTCCACCGAGGCCTGCAACCGACCGGGAATCCCCAATCCGTAAACTTTTGGCTGAAGTCCCGCTGCATTGCTACCGCGGGGCTTCGTATGCTCCTTCCACACATGGCGGATGAGACTGCGGCGCATTATAAGAAGCGGTTAAATATGAGTCAATCCAGAGGGGAATTGGCGTTGGTGATTACTAACAGTCCAAGGCAGCCGCTTGCGTCATGCAGTGAATCAATGAGTTAGGCGGGCTCTAAATGGAACTCCAATTCACTCCAATTCAACTCTAATTCGGATTGCGTGATTCCCGGCCCTTCCGCATGGGGGGCAGCCTGCCAAGCCAAATTCCTTCGCTTTCGAATCAGGCGTTGCTTGAGGTTATGTCCGGAGCTCATGAAAATTCGTTGGGCCTGAGCTCCAGATATAGCGACTTGAGCTCCGGACATAACGAGCTGTGCCAATCCAATTCCACAGGGCAAGCAGGTGGGCGTATGCCAGTTCGAGGAAAAAGCAAGGCCTTGATAGATAACCCCAAGACGCTATCCGAGATTTTGCGACGGAAGCTAATGTCCGTAGCTGAGCAACTTGAAGGGCGGAGATGATGATCACTGAAGACCACCTCGAACAACTCGCCCTTACCTGGTTTCAGGATTGCGGCTGGGAATATAGCTACGGGCCGGACATCGCGCCGGATGGCGATACGCCGGAGCGTTTGGATTACAAGCAGGTGGTGTTGGTCGAGCGCTTGCTTGATGCGTTACGCCGCCTGAACCCGGAGGTTCCCGATGCTGTGCTGGAGGAGGTGGCGCATCGTGTGGGCAAGCTGCACGAGCCTTCGCTGATCCAGGGTAACCGTAGTTTCCATGAGTTGCTGCTGGATGGCGTGGCGGTGGAGGTGGAAACCGATGGTGTGAAGCGCGGCGACCGCGTACGGTTGATGGATTTCGAGCAGGCAGGTAACAACCGATTCCTGGTGGTGAACCAGTTCACGATACAGGGCACCAAGCAGCCGCGTCGTCCCGATCTGGTGTGCTTCATCAACGGCCTGCCCGTGGCGGTTATTGAGCTGAAGAACCCGGCCACAGAGCAGGCGGATATCTGGGCTGCATTCAATCAACTGGAAACATACAAGGCGGAGATCGCTGACCTGTTCGTGTTCAACGAGGCGCTGGTGATTTCCGATGGGTTGCTGGCACGAGTGGGTTCACTGACGGCGGACCGTGAGCGTTTCTTGCCTTGGCGCACGGTGCGCAGCGAGAACGATAAGCCGCTGCTGGAATATGAGCTGGAGAAGATGGTGCGCGGATTTTTCGCGCCCGAGCTGCTGCTGGATTATTTGCGCTACTTCATCCTGTACGAACAAGGGGATGATGGCATCGTGAAGAAAATCGCGGGCTATCACCAGTTTCATGCGGTGCGTGAGGCAGTGAAGGCGACCGTGATTGCATCCGCTGGGCCGCAACTGAACACGGCGGCGTTGGAGCGCGCGACTTATGGCAAGGAGGTGAAGCCCGGTTCGCGCAAGGGCGGCATCGTGTGGCACACGCAGGGATCGGGTAAGAGCATCTCGATGGTGTGTTTTGTGGGCAAGCTGATGCAGCAGCCGCAGATGCAGAATCCGACCATTGTCGTTGTCACTGACCGCAATGATTTGGATGGACAGTTATTCCAGACATTTACCGGGGCGCGTGCGTTGCTGAAGGAGATACCGCAGCAAGCGGAAGACCGCGAAACGCTGCGCACCTTGCTAGCCGGGCGGCCTTCTGGCGGCATCATCTTCACCACCATGCAGAAGTTTGCGCCGGGCAAGGATGAGGATGTGTTCCCCGAGCTTTCTGCGCGGACCAACATTGTGGTGGTGGCCGATGAGGCACACCGTTCGCAATACGGTTTCAACGCCACACTGGACAAGAAAACCGGCAAGTACAAATACGGCTACGCCAAACATTTACGCGATGCGCTGCCGAATGCAACCTTTGTTGGGTTCACCGGCACACCGGTGGAAACCGACGACAAGGATACGCGCTCAGTCTTTGGCGACTACGTGAGCATCTACGATATTCAGGATGCAGTGGACGATGGCGCAACAGTGCCAATCTATTACGAAAGTCGCCTTGCCAAGCTGGACATCAACCAGGCGCAGATCGAACAGCTCAACGCAGAAGTCGAAGAGGTGTTCGAGGACGAAGAAAACACGGCGCTACGCGAAGCGGCCAAGACCAAGTGGGCCGCGCTGGAGAAGCTGGTGGGGGCGGAGCCGCGTATCAAGCAGGTGGCGGCGGACATCGTGCAGCATTTCGAGGCACGCACGGCGGCAACCGAAGGCAAGGGCATGATCGTGGGAATGAGTCGTGAGATTTGTGCGCATCTCTATAATGCCATCGTGGCCTTGCGTCCCGAGTGGCACAGCAACGATCCGGCACAGGGCGCGATCAAGGTGGTGATGACCGGTTCGGCGGCGGATGGCGAGTTGCTGCGTCCGCATATCTACAACGCATCTACCAAGAAGCAGCTGGAGAAACGTTTCAAAAATCCGAAAGATCCGCTGAAACTGGTGATCGTGCGTGACATGTGGTTGACCGGATTTGATGCGCCTTGCGTGCACACGATGTACGTGGACAAGCCGATGCGCGATCACAACCTGATGCAGGCCATTGCGCGCGTGAATCGTGTGTTCCGCGATAAGGAAGGCGGGCTGGTGGTGGATTACATCGGCATTGCTTCCGAGTTGCGCCATGCGTTGAAGATTTATACCGAGAGCTGGGGCAAGGGCATGCCAACGGTGGATGCAGCCGAGGCGCTGGCGAAGTTGCAGGAATATCTGGAGGTGGCACGCGACCTGTTGAGCGGCTTTGATTATTCGGCCTATCGCACGCAGGCGACAGGGTTGTTGTTGCCTGCCGCCAACTTTGTGCTGGGTTTGGAGGATGGCAAGAAGCGCTGGTTCGATGTGGTACTGAAAATTTCCAAGGCATTCTCGCTGTGCGGCACGCTCGATGAGGCAGTTTCCCTGCGCGAAGAGATTGCCTTCTTCCAGGCGATCAAGGCGGTGATCGCCAAGGCGACCGAGACCGACAAGAAGCTGACGGAAGAACATAAGAGCGCTGTTCTTAAGCAGATACTCGACAATGCGGTGGTTGCTGAAGGTGTCGAAGATATCTTCAAGCTGGCAGGGCTGGATCGGCCAGACATCGGCATCTTGTCTGATGCTTTCCTTGAAGAAGTGCGCCAACTGCCGCAGCGAAATTTTGCGGTGGAGCTATTGCAGAAATTGCTGAACGACAAGATCAGTTCGCGCATGCACAGCAACGTGCTGCTGGAAAAGAAATTCAGCGAACGTCTGCAGGCTGCATTGAACCGTTATCGCAGCCGCGCCATCGAGAGTGCGCAGGTGATCGAAGAATTGATCGCAATGGCAAAGGAATTCCGCGAGGCAGCAAAGCGCGGCGAAGACCTTGGGCTGAATGTCTCCGAGCTGGCTTTTTATGATGCACTGGCTGATAACGAGAGCGCGGTGCGAGAACTCGGCGATGAAATCCTGAAGAAAATCGCCCATGAGTTGACTGATAAGTTGCGGAACAACGCATCGGTGGATTGGCAGAAGCGCGAAAGCGTGCGTGCCAAGTTGCGAAATCTGGTGCGTATCACGCTGCGTCGCTACAAATATCCGCCCGACATGCAGGAAGTGGCAATTCAATTGGTGCTGGAGCAGGCAGAGCGACTAACGGAAGATTGGGGGGGCAGTGAATGAATAGGGCTCGCTCCGAATTATATGAAGCAACACTACAAAAAACTAACGCCGCATCTATGCGGCGTTTTATTTGGTCGGCTTATGGGATGCCGATGGTGTCAGCCAGGCTGACTTGGTGTTGCGTCTAATTGTGATGAATCACCGCGGGGTCGATAAGCTGCTCCCTTCTTTCGGGTTGGCATTCATGCTCATTTGTTGCGACTTCGATTATTTTATACGCCTCTTATCGGGCACATTCAACAGCGTTTTTTCCTGGGGTATTTATTCCATATCTGCCGGTTTGGCGCGCATCTTGGCTGCGATGTAATCGGCCTGCGAGATGTGCAGCAGGTCGGTCATCCTGCGCATCAGGTGGTTCTCGTGGGCGCTAAGGTGGTTGTCGGCGTAGGCGACTTGCCACATGTATTCGACGATGCGGATCTTTTCTTCGCGTGACAGTTCGCGGTTGAGCAGCGAGGTGAACTGATGCAGGTCGGTGGCATGTTGCGCGGTCTGCTGGCCGAGTGCGGAGAGGTGTTGCACTTCGCTGTCGCTGAGCTGGAACCGTTCCTTGAGGATGCGCAGGACGGCGGCATGTTCGACCTCGCTGCTTTCGGCATCTGCGCGCATGACTTCTACCATCAGTACGGCGGTGGCGAGCTGCAGAGTGTGTTGCGGTTTTTGTGCGTCGTTGTCCGGCGCGATCAGGCCGGAGAAGAATTCGTTGAGTCTGTTCAGCATGGTGTTCGGGCTTGCGGTTGAAACGGGGTATCAATAGTGCGGCGGTCTTTCGTTGGCTGCGGGGCCTGAGCCGCCGGCTTCGGATAGCGCACGGATGCGCGCGGCGAGTTCACGGCAGATGTCTTCCAGCTGTTCGATCTTTTGTTGTTGCAGGTAGACGGTCTTGTTCAGTTCTTCGATCAGGTCTTCCTGGAAGGTGATCTTTTCTTCGATGTTGATCAGTCGTTGTTCGTCCATGTCGGTGTTTCGGTGGCAATAGAGGTGCGCCATTCTAGCTTGACCGGCAGAGCAGATTGACACCAGAACGTTCGTTCTCTACGATGTCGCCGTTGTCTTGAGCGATTTTTCCCCTCAGGAGTCCAGCCCATGCGATCCCAGCCTGCCCTTTTTGAAGAACATGAAATCCGCCGTGTGTATGACGAGGAGACGGAAACCTGGTGGTTTTCGGTGGTGGATATTGTGCAGGTGCTGACACAGCAGGCGGATTACCAAGCTGCGCGCAATTACTGGAAAGTTCTGAAAAACAGACTGGTTAAGGAAGGCAGCGAGTCGGTTACAAAATGTAACCGACTGAAACTGCCCGCCGCAGACGGCAAAAATTACCTGACTGATGTGGCGACCGCCGAAACCCTGCTGCGCCTGGTGCAGTCCGTGCCCAGCCCCAAGGCGGAGCCAATCAAACTGTGGCTGGCGAAGGTGGGTTATGAACGCATGCAGGAGATGGCCGACCCGGCACGCTCACTGGAACGTGCGCGCGAGACCTGGCAGCAGCAGGGGCGTAGCGAGAAGTGGATACAGCAGCGCATGACGGGGCAGGAGACGCGCAATAAACTGACCGACTATTGGGCGCAGCACGA
Organism: Sideroxydans sp.; assembly: GCA_028687425.1. GTDB lineage: Bacteria > Pseudomonadota > Gammaproteobacteria > Burkholderiales > Gallionellaceae > Sideroxyarcus. The sequence goes on along the minus strand of JAQUAD010000026.1, from coordinate 16,278 downwards.
CATCAAGAAAGGTGATGAGTTCGCCATCCTGACGAACATCATCCATCAGGAGTGGGCGGGTGTGGATGTGAAGTCGCACAAGGCGATAAAAGGTCTGAAGTCGCAAAATCTGCGCGACCACATGACGGAAGCAGAATTGATCTTCACCGCGCTGGCCGAACTTTCCACGCGCCAGATTGCGGAGAGTGCGCAGGCTGTTGGCATGAACGAGAATGAAGAAGCAGCGCGGAAAGGCGGCGGCATCGCCAAGCGGGCGCGAGTGGAACTGGAAGACAAGACGGGAAGAAAAGTGGTCAGCAAGGAAAGTTTCCTGCCGCCGACAGGTCGCGGCAAAGTGGTGAAGAAATGAAGCATGCGCGTTCTATAGCGGCATACCTTAAACGTGGCGGCGTGATCGCTTATCCCACCGAGTCCTGCTACGGCCTCGGTTGTGATCCGCACAATCGGCGTGCGGTGCGGCGCATCCTGAAGTTGAAGCAGCGCCCGCAGCGCAAGGGGCTGATCCTGATTGCGTCGAACTATCACCAAGTCGAATCTTTCATCCAACCGCTCACGGCGGCGGAGCAACTGCGCTTGCAGCAGGACGGCGCGCAGGCGGTGACTTACCTGATGCCCGCGAAGCCATCGTGTCCGCGCTGGTTGCGCGGCGAGCATGCATCGCTGGCGGTGCGGCTGACGGCGCATCCGTTTGCGCAGCAGCTGTGTCGCAGTGCGGGCAGTGCGCTGGTGTCGACCAGCGCCAACCGCAGCGGCATGCGCGCGGCGAAGACTTATGCCGAGTGTCTGCGAATGTTCGGAAAGTCTGTGTGGGTATTGCGCGGTCGGGTGGGTAAACGCAAGCGTCCTTCCACGATCAAGGCGTGGGCCGGTGATAGAATCGTGCGCTCGTAAACGCATTCGGAGAAGTACATGAGCAACGTTGATCCATCCGCCGTCAAAACCTATCTGCTGGAACTGCAGGAACTCATCGTCGATCGCCTGGAGCAGGTCGATGGCAAGAAGTTCATTCGCGATAAATGGACGCGTGCCACAGGTAGCGGCGGCATCGGCAAGGGCGAGGGCATCAGCTGCATCATCGAGGAAGGCAACGTGCTGGAACGCGGCGGCGTGGCGTTCTCGCATGTGCAGGGTGACAAGATGCCGGCATCGGCCACGGCGCACCGCCCAGAGCTGGCCGGTTGCTCATGGGAGGCGATGGGCGTTTCGCTGGTGATGCATCCGCGCAACCCGTATGCGCCGACCTCGCATGCCAACGTGCGTATGTTCATGGCGCACAAGCCGGACGGCGACAAGGTGTTCTGGTTCGGCGGCGGCATGGACCTCACGCCTTACTACGGTTTCGAGGAAGATGCGCAGCACTTCCACCAGATCTGCAAGAACTCGCTGGCGCCGTTCGATCAGTCGCTGCATCCGAAATTCAAGAAATGGTGCGACGAGTATTTCTTCCTCAAACACCGCAACGAGCCGCGCGGTGTGGGCGGCATCTTCTTCGATGACCTGAACACGCCGGACTTCGACACCTGCTTTGCGATCCAGCAGAGCGTGGGCGACCATTACCTGTCGGCCTATGTGCCGCTGCTGGAGAAGCGCAAGGACATGCCTTACGGTGAACGCGAGCGCGACTTCCAGTTATATCGTCGCGGCCGCTATGTGGAGTTCAACCTGGTGATCGACCGCGGCACCATCTTCGGTCTGCAGTCCAACGGCCGCACCGAGTCCATCCTGCTGTCCATGCCGCCGCTGGTGAAGTGGCGCTATGACTGGCACCCGGAAGCGGGCACGCCGGAAGCGGAGTTGTACGACAAGTATCTGGTGCCTAAAGACTGGGTCTGAGTCGTTGCATCATCCAAAACAAAACCCGCCGCTGGCGGGTTTTGTTTTTCTGGTGACTCATGCGCAAGGCCTGCTACTCAATACGCCTCGCGTTGATAGATGAACGTGCTGTCGCCCTTGTAGATGCCGAACGTGGCGCGGCCCGCGATGCTCGGGTCGGTTGCGGCGACATTGCTGCCGGTCAGCAGATAGGCCGGTGCGCTCAGGTTGAAATCGGCACTGCCCGGCACGCCGGGTGCGCTCACCGTGAAGGTGCGGACACCCGCGTTCACGGCGGCTACGCTCGGTGCGGTGATAGCCACGGCACCGCCCAAGCCCGTGATGTTGAACGCGACCACATCGCCGCCCGCAGTGCTGAGCGCGCTGTTGAACGAGGTCGAACTATCCGTGCTGCTGGTCAGCCAGTTCGCGCCGCCGTAGAACTGCACCGTCACCCTCATGCCGAGCGGCAACAATTCCGAACCATAGTTGTTGCCGATCTTGATGCGGCCGCTGACGATCTTCACCCCGCCCTCTATGGAGGTGCCGGCCAGGCTGCGCAGCGAGGTGGTGTCGGCATCCGCTGCACGCAGATAGATGTCGGTCGGCGCAGTGGGCGAGGTGGCGAAGGTGTAGGTCGGCGTTGCAGGTGTGCCGAGGATGGTGCTGCCCTGATTGAAGGCTGCGGCGGCGATGGCAGTGTTCGCCAGTGTGCCGGCATTCGCCGCCGGCGGGTTCTGTGTGGTGGTGCTGCCTGCCGCATCCCATGCTTCCAGCGTCACGGCCTTGGCGAAATTGGGTGAGGTGTCGGCAGTGCCGTCATAGTTCAGGGTGATGGCGTCGCTGGCATTCGCGGCACTGACGTTGACCGTGAAGGATTGGCCGGAGTAAGCCCAGCCTGCTACGGGGCAAACCTGTCCGGTGGGGCAGGTGGCCAGCGGTGCGGTCACATAGGTGTTGAAATGGTGCGGCACGAAATTGCCGACCACGCCCGCAATGGCGGTGCCTGTGCCGTCATCGCAGACCGTGCCGCTGACACTGGTGTTGCCGGTGGCGCTGAGTCCGCTGCTCAGATAACTGCCGCTGCTCAGCGTGGCAGTCAGGTCGCCGTTGCCGACCTCGCTCCAGTTGAGCGTGGCGGGTGTGATCGCGCCATTCGCGAAAGCGGGGAGCGTGCCTGCACTGAATGTGCCGGCGGACGATGAGGTGCCGCTGGGCTGACATTTGGTAAACGTGATCGTCACGCCTTCGGGCACATTGGCGGGCGCAGCCAGATGCAGGTTCTCCTTGCCGAAGTTGGGCGTGGCGCTCGGTGTGGCCAGACCGTTGTATGCCGTCACCGTGGCGGAGAAATCGCTACCGGCCTTGAGCGGGCCGGCCGTTACCGCCGAGATGCCGAAGTGATGCGGGGCGACCACGAACTGTCCGCTCGCGCCTGTCTGTGTCGTGGCTGCGCTGTTGCGCATCCACAGCTCCACCTTGCCGACATCGGCGTAGTTGAAAGTGAAGGGACCGGCAGAGGGGCTGCCGCCGGCGAAGCTGGCGGTCAGCGTGGAAGCAGACCATGAGGTCGGGTCTGCGCCGTTCGCCTCGCACAGCGGCAATATCACACCGGAGAATTCGGCCTGTACGCCTGCGTTCGCCGCCGGGTTGTGGCACGACAGGGCGAATGCCATGTCACGAGTGCGTATCTGGGTCGGGTGCAGACGGGCGGGGATGCCGGCGTTCAAGGCGGTGATGTAGACATTTGCCACATCGATGCCGGCCACTTGCGGCGACCAAGCGAGTACGGCGCAGGTCTGTCCCGGCGCGCCGAACGCGATGTTGTGCACGCATGCGCTATCGGTGAATGCGAATCCGGGCAGCGAGTAGGTGATGGTGTTGGAGAGCTCGGAGATGGGCGTGTTCGCCAGCAGGTCCACACCGCCCGGGTCGGCCACATAAATGGAGACCGTGTCGGCAGCCTGATAGGTGAAGTACAGCGTTGCCGTGCTTTCGCCCGCGCCGAAGGTGTAGCTCGCCTGGCCGCTGTTGGCGGCGCCGGTCGTCAGGGTGCCGGTGCCCGTGCCGATGCTCCAGTCGCCCGCGCCGGTGCTGGTCGAGAGCGCGATCGTGTGGCCGGTCAGGGCATCATGCGCGGAGGTATGCGGTGAGATCACGACCGGCACCGTGGAGTACGCCATCGCCGTGACAGGCGCATCGATGCTGACGTGATCCAGCAGGGACGCACAGGTGCGCAAGGAACCGTCCCAGTTCTTGCCCGCTTTCTCGTTGTTGTAACCGGTGGCGATGGCCGATGCGGAAAGCACGGAAGCGAACACCTTGTATTCGTCCAGCTTGCCTGCGAAATAGAGCGGCAGGGGCGCGCCCGTGTTGGTGACCCTGCCGATGCCGTCGAAGCTGTTGCCGACCAGTCCGGTTGGTTGGGTGCGCGTGCCTTCCAGCACGCCGTCGACATAGATCTCGGTCACGCCTGTCGTCATGTCGCGTGTGAATGCGACATGGTGCCAGTTGCCGTCGTTGACCACGCTGGTGGAACTGAACGAGGTGTCGTTCTTCACGTTGAAACCGATATGGCCGACCGCATCCAGCCAGCCGAGGAAGATGTCGTCCTGCCCGCCGTCCTGCTCCACGCCGGTGATGCCCGGCGCTTGCCAGTCCGTGTTGTTGCCGAGCTGGGAAGTGTTGAGCCACACGCTCAGGGTGAGGGTGCCGTTGAGCTGGTTGTACAGCGTGGGCACGGCGACGTAATCGTTCGCGCCGTCGAACACGCCCACGTTGCAGATGCCTTGCCCGACACCCGCACTGATTGCCGTTGTCACCGCCCCCATGCCGGTGCCGTTGTTGCCCGCGATGGTGTCGACCACTTCGCCGCTGCTGCCGTTCCAGCTCGATTCATCCATGCGGTATTCGGCGATCTGCGTCACAGGTAGCGTATAGCTGACGGTGATCGGCATGGCGTCGACGGCTACGGTCTGGCTCGTGTTGTACGGACCGCGCTGCGCGGCGAATGCGGCACCGAAAGTGGCCGCGTTGATGTCGGCGGGTGTCCAGGTGTTGCCCCACAGATTGGCTGCATCACCGAAGATCAGTTGCGTCGGTGCGGGCAATAAACTGCCGCCGCCGTTCGGGATGTTGGTGTTGGCGCCCAGATTGGTCGGCTGGATGACATCGGCCTTGACCAGTTGCATCGCGTTCACCGTGAATGTGCGCGAGGCATTCAGCCACGGGCCGACCGAGATGCCGGTGATGGTCGCGCCGGCGGGGATGGCGAAGTTGTAGCCGGTGCATTTCAGATAGTTGGTGATCTGTCTGTTGGTGGCCGTCGCCGTTGCGTAGACATTGTCCTGAGAGGTGACGTTGGTCAGGCCTGTCCATGCCCGTGTGCCGATGCCGGTGTCGTTCACGCACAAGGTGGGATTCGCGGTGGCTGTGCCTGAACCGCCGCTCACGGTGTAGGTGAGGGTCACCAGGCCGGCGGCTCCGTCGCCGCCATTCCGGTTTGTGCTGTTTTCGGCACAGGCACCGGCCCCACCGCCTCCGGCCGCTGTTCCGGCAGCGCCGTTGCCGCTGCTTGTGGTGGCTGTGCCGCCGGCTCCTCCGCCGGCCGCAGTGCCGGTGCCGCCGGTGTTTCCGGTTGCGTTGCCGCCCGCGCCCGTGCTGCCCGCGCCGCCCCCTCCCCCGCCGCCGCTATTGCAGTTGGTGTCGACCGTGCTGTTTGCACCGTTGCCGCCGGCATGGACGATATCCCCGACACCACCGGCGACCGAACCAGCTCCGGCAATGCCGTCCGCGTCTCCGGTTCCGCCTGCGCCGCCCTTCGCAACGACGACAGTTGCGTCAAAAGTGGAATCGCCGCCAGCTCCGCCGTCACGTGTTCCGCCGCTACCGCCCGCGCCGACAGCGATGGCATAGGTATTGCCAGGCACGACGGTAACGATTTTTTTCGCATATTGGCCGCCGGCACCGCCTCCCCCCTTGCCCGGATTGGCTCTTGCGCCGCCGCCCGCGCCGCCACCGCCCCATACTTCCACGTCGACGCTGGTCACGCCGGCCGGTGCCGTCCATGTACCGGATACGGTAAAAGTATCCGTCGTCGCATGCGCATGTGCTGCCATGATCAGCAATGCGGTGCCGAACGACAGGTGGCAGGCGAGCTGTCTGGCAAGGCGCGCGGCTGCATTCAGCGTCTGCACCGGGGCGGAGTATCGTGAGGTTGGCACTGCGTCATGCTTGGACATTCTGTCTCCTGCTTCTCATGGACTGTTCGAGTATTTTAACCAGCCGGATGGCGACTGGTGTTTTGTGACTCCACGGCTTCGATTTTGTTCAATACGATCCTGCGGAACCAGCCGCCAACCAGTGCCGGGCTGTCGTTTTCCACGCGCAGCAGCGGTACCTGATTCAAGATGTCCTCGAATACGACATCCATGCGTGTCGCTACGCGACGCGACAGGCCGTTCAGCAAGCGGCGCAACGGTGCGTGCTGGCCCGGTTTCAAAAATTTGTCGAACAACAGTATCTGTCCGCCCGGTTTCAGCACGCGCGCTGCTTCGCTCAGCACGCGTTGCGGCTCGGGCACCACGGCCAGTATCAGATGCAGCACCACGACATCGAACTGCGCATCGTCGAACGGCAGCGCCATGCTGTCGCCCAGAATGAAATCCACATCCAGATGCGCGCCGCGCGGTCTGGCGCGCGCCAGCATGTCGGGGTTGAAATCCAGTGCGACATAACGATGCATGACCGGCAAATGCGGCAGGTCGAGGCCGGTGCCTGCACCGCTCACCAGTACATGTTTGCCAGCAGTGGCAGGGAGCGCCGCGAGCGAAGTCTTGCGCGCGGCACGCATCGGCGCTTCGATGATGAAATCGTACAGCGGCGCGATCATCGTGTAGCTGATGCGCAGGAAAGGGTTCTGGCGGTAAGGCTGGGGTGGGGTGGTCATATTGTCCCCATCAGGTTTGCGCGCACCGGATCAGGGTGCGCACGATGGCATCACGCGGTGGCCGCGGTGCTGTTGCTGCTGAGGTTGTTCAGTGCCTGGTTCTTGGCGTATTGCGCCTGCGCGATGGCGGCCTGTGCGGATTGGCTGCTTTCGCCGGTCTTGGGCGCTTCGCTCTGGCCGAACTGCGCGACGGTGTCGATGGCGGAAGAGTTGTTCGAAGATTGGCCGGCCTCGAACGAACCCTGCGCCTGCGTGATGGCGTTCTGCGTGTTGAGGATGGCGTCGCGCGCAGCCTGCTCGGTGTCGCTGCTGGCGCTTTGCGGCACGGCTTGCTGGAAACGGCTCAGCAGACCGGAAGCGTTATAGGTCAGCGCGGAAGTGGAGGAATTCTGATCGTTGCTGGTCAGGGTGGCGACCACATTGTTCTGGCCATTCGCGGATTGATCTTGCGTGTTCTGCGGCGGCTGCGCTGCGGAAGCGGAAGTACCCACCGCTTGCTGTTGCGCGTAATTGTTCAGGCTGGACGCTGAGAGGCCGGGAATGGTTGGCATGATGGGCTCCTGATCAGGTGCTGTAACGTTGCCCGCATTCTACGCCGGGCGGCGGGTAACGCCAACAGTCTGGCGGAATCCCTTTTTCGGGCATGGACTTAAGCCAGATGGCGGATGCCGGTGACCTTGGCTTTGCCGATTGCCTCGGCCAGTACTTCCACTGCCTGGGTGCGGGCGAAACTCTTGCGCCAGGCCAATGCGATACGGCGGGCTGGGGCGGGCTTGGTGAAGGGCACGACGCTCAGCAGCTTGCTCTTGTAACGTGCGCTGTTGGCCGAGGCAGGCAGCACGGTGATGCCGAGGCCGGACGCCACCATGTTGCGTATGGTCTCCAGCGAGGTGCCGTGCTGCACATCGTTGCCCTTACGGCTATCCGGACAGGCTTCGGCGACCTGGTTGCTGTAGCAATGGCCGGAATCCAGCAGCAGCACTTTCTCGTCGGCCAGTTCGGAAGGCTTGATGCTGCGCCGCGCCGCCCAGCGGTGCTCGCCGTTCACCACCACCTCGAACGATTCGTCGTACAGCGCACGGGTGAGGATGCCGTTGTCGCCGAACGGCAGCGCGATCAGGATAACGTCCAGCTTGCCGTTGCGCAGTAATGCTTCGAGATTGGCGGTGATGTTCTCTTCCACTTCCAGCGCCATCTGCGGTGCGAGCTTCTTCAGTTCCGGGATCAGGTCGGGCAGCAGATAGGGGCTGACGCTGTGGATGATGCCCAGGCGCAGCGGCGTGATGAGCTGGTTCTTGCCCTGCGCGGCGATCTCGCGGATGCGCTCCGCTTCTTCCAGCACGCGTTGCGCCTGTTCCACGATGGCATCGCCGACCGGCGTGGTACTGACCTCGTTCTTGCCGCGCTCGAATATCTTCAACCCCAGTTCGTCTTCCAGTTTCTGTATCGCCAGCGACAGGGCCGGCTGGCTGATGAAGGCCTTTTCTGCCGCACGGCGGAAGTTGCGTTCCTGGGCGACGGCGACGATGAAGCGCAATTCGTTGAGGGTCATGGCGTTCTCCTGTGTGATTTGAATAGTAAATCAATATGCTTTGAACAATCAATTGGATTGATGGATGGTGAATCCATAAAGTGCAGCCGTGGCCGAGACGTCACCCTCTCAACCAGAACGAAGGAGAACACCATGCAACGACCCGATATCAAGACCCACGCCAACCTGGAAGCCGCATTGGCCGGCGAATCGATGGCACACACCAAGTACCGTTACTTCGCCGCCATCGCACGCGCCGAGGGCAACGAGGAAGTGGCGCGCGTATTCGAAGAGACCGCCGCGCAGGAAGTGCAGCACGCACTGGGCCACCTCGACCTGCTGTATCCGAAAGCGGAGATGACCACCGAGCGCTGCCTGCAGATGGCCATCGAAGGCGAGACCTACGAATACACCGAGATGTATCCCGGCTTCCTCAAGACCGCACAGCAGGAAGGGCACGATGCGGCCGCGACGGAGATCAAGGAACAGATCGCCGAATCGAAGGAGCACGCCGCGATGTTCAAGGCCACGCTGGAGAAAGCGGCCAAGCGCTTCGCCGCACTGGCCAAAGTGGAAGAACGTCACGCCAACCAGTACCGCGCCGCATTGGCGAAGGTCACGGCTTAACCAGAAACGAAGACAAGGAGAACATCATGAAAGTATGGCAATGCGTAGTGTGCGGGTTCGTTTACGACGAGACCAAGGGGCTGCCCGAGGAAGGCATCGCGGCAGGGACGAAGTGGAACGACATCCCGGAGGACTGGGCGTGCCCGGACTGTGGTGTGGCGAAAGCCGACTTCGAAATGATCGAAGTATAAGCAAGGAGAAATGTCATGGACCCCATCGTCATCATCGGCAGCGGCCTGGCCGCCTACAGCGTGATCCGCGAGCTGCGCAAACTGGATCGCGACATCCCGCTCACGCTGCTGACGCGTGACGATGGGGACTATTACTCCAAGCCCATGCTCTCCAATGCGTTCGCGCAAGGCAAGGATGCCGCCGGATTGATACTGACACCGGCGGCGGAGATGGCGCAGCAGTTGAATTTCACGCTGCATAGTCGTTGTGAGGTGAGTGCCATCGACAGTGCGCGCAAGTGCGTGCATACCTCGCAAGGCGAACTGCCCTACAGTCGATTGGTGCTGGCGCTGGGCGCGGATCCGATACGCATCCCGCTGCAGGGCGATGCCGCCGAGGCAGTGATGTCGGTCAACGATATTGCCGACTATGCGCGTTTACGTGAGGCGATGCAGGGGCTGAAGCACATCACCATCATGGGCGGCGGTCTGATCGGTTGCGAGTTCGCCAACGACTGGGCAGCAGCCGGCTATGCGGTCAGCGTGGTAGACCCCGGCGCGTATCCGCTCGCCAGCCTGATGCCGGAACAGGCCGGCCGGCAGTTGCTGGCACCACTGGCGGCAACGGGCGTAGACTGGCACTTCGGTACCTCGGTCAGCCGGGTCGACCGCGCTGCGGACGGCTACCGGCTGACGCTGGCCGACGGTTCGCAACTGCATACCGGCCTGCTGCTGTCCGCCGTCGGTTTGCGTCCGCGCATCGCATTGGCACAGGCGGCGGGGCTGGCGGTGGATCGCGGCATCAAGGTGGATGCGCATCTGCGCAGCAGCGATGCGGACATCTTCGCGCTGGGCGATTGCGCCGAGATCGAAGGCCGGGTGCAGCCTTTCGTGCTGCCCATCATGCATGCGGCACGTGCGCTGGCGAAGACGCTTGCCGGCAGCGAGACGGCTGTGGCCTTCCCCGCCATGCCGGTGGTGGTGAAGACGCCGGCGCATCCGGTCGCGGTATTGCCGGTCGCACGCGACGCGGTGGGAGCGTGGCAGCAGCACGGCACGGAGGGCGGGGTGAAGATGGCGTTCATCGATGCCGCAGCGCGCATGACGGGATTCGTGCTGACCGGCCAGCATTCGAGTGAACGCAACGAGATGAACAAGCAAGTCGGGCAGGTGCTCGTGCCGCAGTTGCAGACATGACGCATCGCCTTTCATCAACCGAAGAAGGAGAACGAACATGAGCAAGAAATCCAGCATCAACATCGGCATCAACGAGAAGGACCGCAGGAAGGTCGCCGACGGTCTTGGGCGCATGCTGGCCGACACCTATACCCTTTACCTCAAGACGCACAACTTCCACTGGAATGTCACCGGCCCCATGTTCCAGACGCTGCATCTGATGTTCATGACGCAGTACACCGAGGCATGGAACGCGGTCGACCTGGTCGCGGAACGCATCCGTGCACTGGGCTATCCCGCACCGGGCAGTTACAAAGAGTTCGCCGCGCTGACCAGCATCAAGGACAGCAGCGGCACCATCCCCGCCAAGGAGATGATCAAACAGCTGGTGGACGGACAGGAGACCGTGGTGCGCACTGCGCGTGAAGTGCTGCCGGTGGCTGAGAAAGCGGGCGATCAGCCGACAGTCGATCTGCTTTCCGCGCGAATGGAAGTGCATGAAAAAAATGCGTGGATGCTCAGGAGTCTGTTGGAAGAGTAGCCGGTAATTTAGATTACAGCTGCACTCACGCGTTTTTTCGGTGAAGACTCATGCGACGGTTTGATCGTCGCGTGATGTCGGAACCAAAAGAACGCCTGGATGTTAAGAAGCCTGTTGGAAGAGTAAGCGACAGTAATGTCGCTCTCCGTCCCGGGGTTCTTCCGGTGTAGGCTAACTAGCCAGCATGGCGATGAGCGCAAGGAACAGCAGATTCGCACCCACGTACAACTTGCGTGAGATGGCGGTCTTCTCGACGTTGTAGAACAGGGCGAAGGGCATCAGCCACACGCAGTGACCGAGTGCCTGGATGACCTGGATGTAGCGGGGCAGGCCGGTCGTGTCGTTGCTCACCAGCAGGTAGCAGCCCAGCACGATGGCGATGATCAGCAGTCCATTCGGCCAGGTGAAGGCGACGCCGGGTTTTGCGGCATCGCTGTCGATGCGTGCATCGTTCATGGCTGGTGCTGCGGTGTGTTCTGCTGGATCCGGTACGGACATGTTCTTTCCTGAAATCTATCGCCCAAGGCGGGGCCGGCATTATCCAACAATCCTTGCTCGGCGCGCATCCTCGCATGAGCATGCGCCACAGCGGGTCACGAGATGTTCTGCGTGTCCACGACCTTGCCGGAATAGGCATCGATCAGCACCAGCCGGGTCTTGTCGCCGCGCGTCACCTTGACGTGGTACAGCGCGGCCTCGGCGGCGAGATCCAGCGGCGGAGCGGAATACCCCGGTTTGTCGGCAGACATGACGCTGGAATGGCTGACGGCGACGATGGTGCGGCAGAAGGCATCTTCCTTGCGCTCGCTGTCGTCGTTGGCGAAAGCGACCGTGGCGGTCAGGGCGATGACGCCGGCGGCGGCAGGCATGATCTTGAGTAGCTTCATGGCGATTCCCTGGTTTGAACGTTGATCGGCGAGTGCGCGTGACGCTTGCTCGGTGCAGAGCATGGATGCGTTACGCGCCGAATAGTTCATTCCCGTTCGTCGAATTCGCCCTTGGGCGAGGTCACGGCCACTTTGGGTGCGCGGTCATGCTTGTACAGCAGCGGGATGAGGAAGATCGTGGCCAGCAGCATCAGGTGCGGACCGAACAGCCAGAACACCAGCGGCACACAGTAGTAATAAGTGCGCATGCCGATGCTGTAATACTTGCCGGCGCTGTTGAGGTGGGCGCCGACATGTTTGGCCGACAGCGACGGGAGGTTCAGGTTCAGCGGCACATTGATCAGGAAGCCGACGTGGTTGTAGATGCGGATCGCCATCGAGAAACTGAAGAACGCCACGAACAGGTTGATCAACAGCAGCATCAGTTTGAACAGCCACACTTCGGGATGGTTGGTGCCGTAGATGTTGTACACCTGCCAGGCGCTGCCCTGGCTTTGCGAACTGAGCGTCAGCACGCCCATGATCAGCAGCACCGCGGTGGACGCGAGGAAGGTCGCCGCCATGGTCGAGTTGCGCAGCGTCTGCACCGCGATCACGTCCGGCTTGCCCTGGTTCATCAGCGTCTCCACCCATATCCGCCGTGCGATGCGGTTGATCGCCTGCACCGTGTAGGTCGGATCCTTGCGCACCTTGTGGCGCAGATAGAGGTGATACAGGATCAGTGTGGTGACGGAGGCAATAAAGCTGAGGATGTCGTTCTGGAAGGTACTGAACCAGGTGGTGAAGTGGGAGATGTCAGGCATGGTTGCTTTAGAGCCTCATGATCGGTTCGCTTGCGCGACAAGTTATATGGCATCGGCGCGGGATGCAAATCCGCATCGCACCGCAGTGTAGGGCGGCGAGCATCAAGACGGCGTGAAGGCTTGATGAAGAAGTTATGAAGCCGGCCGTGGAGTCGCGTTCAGCGCAGCAGGTAGTCCAGCGCGATGCCGGCGAAGATGGCAGCGCCCAGCCAGTTGTTATGCAGGAAAGCCGTGAAGCAGTTTTCGCGGCTCCTGTCCTTGATGAGCTGGTAATGATGCAGCGCGATCCCTGCCGCCACGATCAGCCCCAGGAAGTAGGCCGGCCCCAGGTTCGCCATCGATCCCGCCAGCGCCAGCAGCAGCAAGGTGGCGGCGTAGCAGGTCATCACCGCGACCACATCGTACTTGCCGAAAAACAGCGCCGAAGAATGGATGCCGAGGTGGATGTCGTCGTTGCGATCCACCATGGCGTATTCGGTATCGTAGGCAATGGCCCAGAACACATTGGCGAGCAACAGCACCCAGGCCACAGTCGGTACATGCCCCAGCTGCGCGGCGAAGGCCATCGGGATGCCGAAGCCGAAGGCGATGCCGAGATAGGCTTGCGGGATGGCGAAGAAGCGTTTGGTGAAGGGATAGCTGCCGGCGAGGAACACGGCCGGGAAAGCCAGCAACCAGGTCAGCGGATTGAGCGGCAGGATGAGCGCGAAAGCGAGCAGGGCGAGGATCACCGCCAGCCACACTGTCTCGCGCTCACTCACCTTGCCCGAGGTCAGCGGGCGATGCTGGGTGCGCTCCACATGCAGGTCGATGTGGCGGTCGGCGTAGTCGTTGATGGCGCAACCCGCGGAGCGCATCAGCACCGTGCCCAGTGTGAAGATGAACACGATCAGCAAAGCAGGCTGGCCCGCGCCAGCGATCCACACGCCCCACAGCGTCGGCCACAGCAGCAGCAGGATGCCGATGGGGCGATTCAGACGGGTGAGCTGGGTGTAAAGATGCAGGCGTTCGGAAATATTCATGGGGCGGGATTTTACCCGAGCCCCTGACGGCTAGAGATCCAATATCGCGGGCAGGAACACTTCGGTCACCAGCAACGGCGCACCGTGCAGGGTGAACAGGGAGCGGCGCGCCCACAGCCGCTCCGGGCAGAGGTCGGCTTCTCTGAGCGCACTTTGATATAGCGGGTGATGCGGCCGCAAGGCGGCGAAGTGCAGCGGTTGCCGTACCACCAGCGGGTGGGTGAACAGCAGGCTGCCGAGCGAGCGGTTGCCCAGACCCTGCATGGCTTGCCACACGCCGCGCAAATCCTCGGCGCGGCAGGCGCTATGTGCGAACACCACGGGCTGACCGTCGGCATGCAGGAACACTTCACGCGAATAGGCGAGCCGGTGCGGGGCAATGCCCAGCACCGCGGCTTCGTCGTAAGCGATGCGCGCCAGTCCGCTGCGCACAGGCTGCACGGCGAACCGCTCGCAGCGCTGCTGGATGCGCGCGGTGAGCGAGCCGTGGTCGTACAGCCACGGGCGCAGCTCGGCGCCGCAACCCAGCGCCGAGCCGTTCCAGTAAGAATCAGACTTGCAGGAAGTCATGCTTGTTCGCCATCCATCGTTTCAAATGCGCGCGTGCCGCTTCGGGGTGGTCGCGCAACAGTTCGTCCGCGATCGCGCGCGATGTCTCCAGTAGTTCCTCGTCCTCGCTGATGTCGGCGAAGCGCAGCATCGCCACGCCGCTCTGCCGTGCACCCAGCAACTCGCCGGGGCCGCGCAATTGTAAATCCTGTTGCGCGATGACGAAGCCGTCCGTGTTCTCGTAGATCACGCGCAGCCGTTCGCGCGCCAGTTCCGATAGCGGTTGCTGGAACAGCAGCACGCACATGCTCTCCGCCGCACCGCGCCCGACACGCCCGCGCAGCTGGTGCAACTGCGCCAGTCCCATGCGTTCGGCGTGGTCGATCACCATCAGGCTGGCGTTGGGCACGTCCACGCCGACCTCGATCACTGTCGTCGCGACCAGTAGTTGCAACTCGCCTGTTTTGAACGCGGCCATGGTGGCAGCCTTCTCGTCGCTGCTCAGCTTGCCGTGGGCGAGGCCGATGCGCAGCTCGGGGAATATCTCCGTGAGCGTGGCATGCGTCTCCAGTGCGGTCTGCAATTGCAGCGCTTCCGATTCGTCGATGAGCGGGCACACCCAATACGCCTGCCGTCCGGCGAGGCAGGCCTGACGCACACGCTCGAACACCTCCTCGCGGCGCGCATCGCTCACCAGTTTTGTCACGATGGGTGTGCGGCCCGGCGGCAGCTCGTCGATCACCGATACGTCGAGGTCGGCGTAATAACTCATCGCCAAGGTGCGCGGGATGGGCGTCGCGCTCATCATCAACTGGTGCGGCTCGGTGCCTTTGTTGCGCAAGGCGAGGCGTTGCTGCACGCCGAACTTGTGCTGCTCGTCGATGATGGCGAGGCCCAGATTGTTGAACTCGACATCTTTCTGGAACAGCGCATGCGTGCCGATGGCGAGCAGCGTGTCGCCGGATGCGATGCGTGCGGCGGCTTCGGTCTTGGCCTTCTTCTTCAAACTGCCGGACAGCCACACCGGTTCGATACCGAGCGGCGTCAGCCATTCATGCAGTTTCAAATAATGTTGTTCGGCAAGGATCTCGGTGGGTGCCATGAACGCGACCTGATAGCCGTTCTCGATGGCCTGCAAGGCAGCCAATGCGGCGACGATGGTCTTGCCGCTGCCCACGTCGCCCAGCAACAGGCGTTGCATGGGGTGCGACTGCGTCAGGTCGTGCGCGATCTCGCGCCACACTTTCTGCTGTGCACTGGTGAGCTGGAACGGCAGTTTGTCCAGCAAGGCTTGTGTGAGCTTGTTGTGTGCCGGCAGGGCGGGGGCGATGCGCTTGCTGCGCTCGCGATGATGCACGCGCATCGACAGCTGCTGCGCCAGTAACTCGTCGAACTTGATGCGCCGCCATGCGCTGTGGCTGCGCGCTTCCAGCGTGCGGGCGGAGATGTCGGGCGTGGGGTTGTGCAGCAGGCGCAGGCTGTCGCCGAAGTCGGCGAGCTCCAAGCGCTCCAGCACAGGCGCGGGTAAGGTATCGGTCAGCGGGATGCTTTCCAGCGCGTTGCTGATCAGTTTGCGCAGCACGGTCTGCGACAGGCCGGCGGTGGTTGGATACACCGGCGACAAGCTCTGCGGCAGCGGCGTATCGTCGTCCACGGATTTGCATTTGGGGTGCACCATCTCCAGCCCGAAGAAGCCGCCGCGCACCTCACCTATCGCGCGGATGGTCTTGCCGACCGCGAGTTGTTTTTGCTGGCTGGGATAGAAATTCAGGAAGCGCAGTGTGAGTTCGTCATCGCCCTGCCGGATGCGGCACACCAGCGTGCGGCGCGGACGGAACATCACCTCGCAATGAGTGACCTCGCCTTGCACCTGCACCGTTTCGCCCGGCAGCGCCTGTCCGATGGGCGTGAGGTGCGTCTCGTCTTCGTAGCGCAGCGGCAGGTGCAGCAGCAGGTCGGCGCGGTGGTGGATGCCGATCTTGGCCAGTTTGGCTAACGTCGCCGGTGCGATTTTGAGAGGCGTGGACAAGGTCACCGTCAGCGTCGGGCGAACTAGCTGGCCAGCTTGGCGAAGCGCGAGTCGGCCATGCGCAAGCGGTCTGCCATCACGCGCAGGAAGGCCTGGTTGAAATGCAGCTGACAGTGGTCGGACAGCCCGGTCAGCAGCTTGGGGGCGATCTTCAGCACGGTCACATCGGTTCCGGCGGTGACG
>JAQUAD010000072.1 GCA_028687425.1 Sideroxydans sp. | reverse complement strand
GGCGAACAAGGTGGCGACAGCATAGCGGATGGCCGTGGGAGCACCAACCCCCTGAACACGGGGAAGTCATAAGCGGGGGATGCTAGAATGCGCGCCTTCGAAAATAAGGCAGTCCCATGTTATCTACAGCAAACATCACCATGCAGTTCGGGGCCAAGCCCCTGTTCGAGAACGTCTCCGTCAAATTCGGCGATGGCAACCGCTACGGCCTGATCGGCGCGAACGGCTGCGGCAAGTCCACCTTCATGAAGATCCTCGGCCGCGATCTGGAGCAGACCTCCGGCGAGGTGATGCTGGACAAGGGCGAGCGTCTCGGCAAGTTGCGCCAGGACCAGTTCGCCTATGAGGACGATCGCGTGCTGGACGTGGTGATGATGGGTCACGACGAGATGTGGCAGGCGATGAGCGAGCGCGATGCGATCTACGCGAACCCCGACGCTTCCGAAGAAGACTACATGCGCGCCGCCGATCTGGAGGCGACTTTCGCCGAATACGACGGCTACACCGCCGAAGCGCGCGCGGGCGAGCTGCTGCTGGGGCTGGGCATCGCCATCGAGCTGCACAACGGGCCGATGCGTGAGGTCGCGCCCGGTTTCAAACTGCGCGTGCTGCTGGCGCAGGCGCTGTTCTCGAATCCCGACATCCTGCTGCTGGACGAGCCGACTAACAACCTGGACATCAACACCATCCGCTGGCTGGAGAACATCCTCAATGCGCGCAACAGCACCATGGTCATCATCTCCCACGACCGCCACTTCCTGAACAGTGTGTGCACGCACATGGCCGACCTGGATTTCGGCAAGATCACCGTCTATCCGGGCAACTACAACGACTACATGCTGGCCTCCACGCAGGCGCGCGAGCAGCAGCAGGCGGACAATGCCAAGGCCAAGGAAAAGGTCGCCGAACTCAAGGCCTTCGTGGCCCGCTTCTCGGCCAACGCCTCCAAGGCCAAGCAGGCCACTTCGCGTGCGCGCCAGATCGACAAGATCAAGATCGAGGACATCAAGCCGTCCAGTCGCCAGTACCCGTTCATCCGCTTCGAATACGACGAGCGCGACAAGCTGCACCGCACCGCCGTCGAGGTGCAGAAGATGGCCAAGGGCTTCGACCGCATGCTGTTCTCCAACGTCAACTTCCGCATCGATGCGGGCGAGAAAGTCGCCATCATCGGTCCCAACGGTATCGGTAAGACCACGCTGCTGCGTTGTCTGGCAGGCGATCTGGAACCGGATACCGGCACCATCAAATGGGCGGAGAAAGCCAAGCTCGGTTACTACGCGCAGGATCATGCGCACGACTTCGCCGAAGACAAGCTGATGATGGAGTGGATGACCGACTGGCGCGGCCCGTCCGACGACGACCAGGTGGTGCGCGGCACGCTGGGCCGCCTGCTGTTCTCCGGCGACGACGTGAAGAAGCGGGTGAAGGTGCTGTCCGGCGGCGAGAAGGGCCGCATGCTGTTCGGCAAATTGATGCTGCAGCGCCCCAATGTGTTGCTGATGGACGAGCCGACCAACCACATGGACATGGAAGCCATCGAATCGCTGAACACCGCGCTCGACCTGTACAAGGGCACTTTGATCTTCGTGTCCCATGACCGCGAGTTCGTGTCATCACTGGCCACGCGCATCATCGAGATCTCCGACAAGGGCGTGACCGATTATCACGGCACCTACGAAGAGTATCTGCGCAGCCAGGGCGCTGAAGAGTAACGAGGGCCCGGCGTGGTCAGGACCATCGGCGTATTCGATTCGGGCGTGGGCGGACTGTCTGTCCTGCTCCACATCCGCGAAGCACTGCCCGAGGCCAACCTGATCTATGTCGCCGATTCCGGCCATGTCCCTTACGGCGGCAGGTCGACCGCCTTCATCGAAGCACGCGCCATGGCGCTGACGCGCTTCCTGCTCAGTCAGGGCGCGGAAGCCATCGTCATCGCCTGCAACACCGCCACCGCCGCTGCCGCCCTGCCGTTGCGCAATCGGTTCAGCAAGATCCCCATCGTCGCCATGGAACCCGCCGTGAAACCCGCCGTGGCGGCCACGAAGAGCGGTGTGGTGGGCGTGCTGGCGACGGTGGGCACGCTGGAGAGCGCGCGCTTCGCCGCGTTGCTGGAGAAGTATGCGGGCAACGTGAAGATCGTCACCCAGGGTTGTCCCGGTCTGGTCGAACTGGTCGAGCGCGGCGACCTGCACAGCGAGGAAGCGCGGCGGCTGGTGGAGCGCTATACCGCGCCACTGCTGCAGGCTGGCGCGGACACTTTCATCCTCGGCTGCACCCACTATCCTTTCCTTGCGCCGCTGATCCGCGAAGTCGTCGGCGAGGGCATATCCCTGATCGATACCGGTGCCGCCGTCGCACGCGAACTGAAGCGCAGGGTGGAGACGGAACTGCCGCCAAACCCGCAGTTGGGCGTGGCCGGCGGCGAGCGTTTTTATTCCAGCGGTGATGCGGAGCAAGCTGGGCGCATCATGTCCTTGTTGTGGAAAGGGCCTATCACCGTTGCACCGCTGCCTGCGACATTCTGCTGAGTAGCAGGCTATCTGAACCTGCCCCGGCTGGGTACAATCCTGTCGCCCCCTGATCCGGACCCCGAACATGGTGTTGCCCAAGAACAAGCTGCATTCGTCGGCCGCAAGATGGCTGATCCTGTGGATGGTGCTGCTCTGCCTGTCCGGTCTGATCCTTTTTGACATCTATCTCGAGCATGACCGTCTGGAAGCGCGTGAGCAGGACAGGTTGCTGGTCCAGACACGCGTCATCGCCGAGAACATGGAGTCGCGCCTGGCCAGCACCAATCTGGCGCTGGAGAGCATCCGCGACCAGTATCTCGGCGTCCGGGGTGGCGCGCCCACAGCAGAATTGGAGAGCCATCTCCGGTTGCTGGTGCGCGTCATGCCCGGCCTGCGCACCCTCAACATCATCGATGCACAAGGGCGACTCAGGGCATCGAACCGGAGCGAGCTGATCGGCACGGATCTGAGCCATCGAGAATATTTCCAGCAGGCGAAAGCGCGCCCCGACCGTGAGACGCTCTATGTATCAAGACCGTTCGAGACCCTGCTCGGTGTCTACGCGATCAATGTCTCGCGCGCTATCGTCGGACCGCGCGGCGAATTCGCCGGTCTCGTCACGGCGACCCTGAACCCGGACTATTTCCGCAGCTTGATGTCGTCGGTGCTCTACACGCCGGACATGTGGGATGCGGTGGCGCATGGCGACGGCACGCTGTTCCTGATGCAACCGGAACGCGAACAGTTGCGCGGCAGCAAGCTGGCACAACCGGGCTCGTTCTTCACGCAGCACCGGCAGAGCGGGCTGACGGCCACGGTGACCAGCGGCAAGATATACAGCACAGGCGAGATGCGGATGATGGCGCAGCGCACGGTGCAGCCAGCCGTATTGAAGATGGACCAGCCGCTGGTGATCGCGGTGAGCCGTGATCTGGAGGCGCTGTATCGGCCCTGGCGGCAGAATGCGCTGTTCCAGCTCTCGGTGCTCGTCATCTTCTCGACCGTATCGCTCCTCGGCATGCGGGCCTACCAGCGCCACCGCAGCCGTCTGGAGCGGTTGGCAGCGCAAGCGCGCGAGCAGGTCGAGCGTTTCAACGTGGCGCTGGATCGCATCCCCACCTACATCTACATGAAGGACCGCGAGCGGCGCTATGTGTATGCCAACAAGCCGACGCTGGAACTGTTCGGCTGCACGGCCGAGGAACTGGTCGGTAGTCCCGATACGCGTTTCTTCCCGCCGGAGGCGGCAGCCAGGCTGCATGAGATCGACTCGCGAGTGCTGGATCAGGGGGCGGACTCGGCGGAAGAAGTGGTGGTGGATACACCGGACGGCAAGCGGCGCGTGTACTGGGAGATCAAGACGCCGATCTACGAGGGCGGCGATCGTTCCCGCATCTGGGGTCTGTGCGGCATCTCCACCGACATCACCGAGCGCAAGGCACTGGAAGAGCGTTTCGAACAGCAGGCGCATCTGGACTATCTGACCGGGCTGTACAACCGCCGCCATTTCATGGAACAGGGCGAGACAGAACTGTCACGCGCGCAGCGGCATGGCCGCGCGCTGTCCATCTTCATGCTGGATATCGACCACTTCAAGCAGTTCAACGACACCTATGGTCACAAGGCGGGTGACCAGGTGCTGCAGAAACTGGCAGAAGTGATGCGCGGCACGTTGCGTACCGTGGATATCCTCGGGCGTGTCGGCGGTGAGGAGTTCGCGGTGTTGCTGCCCGAGACGGAGCTGGCCGAGGCGGTGGAAGTCGCCGAGCGTCTGCGACTGGCGGTGGAGCAGACGGCCGTGGTGTTCGAGGCCGGCCTGCCGCAGCATTTCACGGTGTCTATCGGTGTCACCACGCAACGGAAGATGGAAACCAATCTCGATATCCTGCTCAGCGAGGCGGACCGCGCCCTGTACCGTGCCAAGGAAGCGGGCCGCAACCGGGTGGACGCGACGACCGATGGGGCGGTTGTTGATGCCTGATGCCAAGGCCGCCGCACCGGACTGCAAGGTCTGCCGGCATTTCCATATCACATGGGACGCACACTTCCGCTACGGTTGCCGCGCTATGGACTTCAAGAGCCAGCGCCTGCCCATGCTCGACGTGCTGGAGGCTTCCGGCCAGCCCTGCCACTACTTTCAGAGCAAGCCGCGCCAGACATAGCGGGGAACGCCTTGCCGCGGGGGATATCCGTTAGAATCCATGCACTGACAAACGGAGTCCCTGCATGAGCAATGCGCATCGCTACACCCTCACCATCTCCTGCCCCGACCGTTCCGGCATCATCGCCGCCGTCACCGGATTCATCGCCGAACACGGCGGCTTCATCACCGAGGCGAGCTATCACACCGAGCAGGAGGCGCAGCGTTTCTTCATGCGCCAGGAGATGCGCGCCGATTCCTTGCCGTTCGATGCGGCGACCTTCCGCGAGAAGTTCAAACCGCTGGCGGACAGCTTCAACATGACCTGGCAGCTGACCGACTCCGCCAACAAGAAACGGCTGGTGGTACTGGTGAGCAAACAGGACCATTGTCTGGACGATCTGCTGCACCGCTGGCGTAGCGGTGAGTTGCAGGTGGACATCCCCTGTGTGATCTCCAACCACGAGGATTTGCGCAGCTTCGTCGAATGGCACGGCATCCCGTTCATCCATGTCGACATGAGCGCAGACAAGGAAGAGGCGTTCCAGCATATCGCCGCACTGTTCGACCAGCATCGCGGCGACGCCATGGTGCTGGCGCGCTTCATGCAGATCCTGCCGCCCTGGCTGTGCCAGCGCTATCCCGGCCGCGTCATCAACATCCACCATAGCTTCCTGCCCTCCTTCGTCGGTGCCAAGCCCTACCATCAGGCCTACCAGCGCGGCGTGAAACTGATAGGCGCCACCTGCCACTACGTCACCGACGAGCTGGATGCCGGCCCCATCATCGAGCAGGACACGGTGCGCATCGACCACGGCGACACGCCGGACGATCTGGTGCGTTACGGGCGCGACATCGAGAAGACCGTGCTGGCGCGCGGACTGCGCTACCATGTGGAGGACCGCGTGCTGGTGTGCGGCAACAAGACCATCGTGTTCCGTTGATCCGATAAGCCGGGGGGCCTATGCAAGAGCTGGAAAGTGATCGCGCGCTGACCGCGCAGAACCTGCTGTTCCGCAACGTGGACTTCACTAGCGTCGAATACATGCTGGAACGCAGCCATGTGAGGACACTGGCGGCCGGTGACAAGTTGCTGCAACCCGAACTTCCCAACGAACACCTTTATCTCATCCTCGAAGGCGAGCTGCGCGTGCATCTGGCCGCCCAGCAGACGGTGGAACATGCCACGCTGGTGGCTGGCGAATGCACCGGCGAGATCTCGCTGGTGGACGGCAAGAACCCTTCCGCACTGGTGGTCGCCGCCAAACCCACGCGTGTGCTGGCCGTGCCGCACGACACGGTGTGGTCGCTGGTCGACCAGTCGCACGACGTGGCGCGCAACCTGCTCGCCATCATCGCCGGGCGCATGCGCCACGACAATTCCGCACTCATCACCTCGCACAACCAGCGCGCGCAATACGAACATCAGGCCACCGTCGACGCGCTCACCGGCGTGCACAACCGGCGCTGGATGAACGACGCCTTCCCGCGCGTGCTGCACCGCTGCGCACTGAACAAACAGCACAGTGCCGTGATGGTGCTGGACATCGACCACTTCAAGAAAGTGAACGACAGCTACGGCCATCTGGTGGGCGATGCCGCGCTGAAATCGCTGGCGGACATCATGCAGCACAACTTGCGCCCGCACGACCTGCTGGTGCGCTACGGCGGCGAAGAGTTCGCCATCCTGCTGCCGGATACCGCGCTGGGAGAAGCCAAATCCATCGCCGAACGCCTGCGCAAGATGGTCGCCGCCAACGAAGTGGTGAGCCACGGTGTGGCATTCAAGATCACCGTCTCCAGCGGCATCGCCCCCATCGACGAGGTGAGCGAACTGGAAACCAGCTTCGCCCAGGCCGACGAGGCGCTATACCGCGCCAAGGAAGGCGGGCGCAACCGGGTCGAGATCGCTGCCTGACCTTGTCCGATTTCGGCCGTCCGGAAACTAAATCGGCCGATGCCTACTCTATGGCGTCGTTGAAAACCATCTCCAGCTCGATGCATATCGCGAACGCATGTCAGTGACCCCGCCCATCCTCCGCATCGGACCCTACTCCATCGTGCGCGAACTGGGCGAAGGCGCCACTTCCAATGTCTATCTCGCGCTGCGCGACGGCTCCTACGCCTCGGTCGCGCTCAAACAGTTGCGCCGTGCCAGCCAAACTCCGCTGCACAAAGCCATGTTCACCGCCGAGGTCGAACTCGGCCACAAGATGCAGCACCGCAACATCGTGCGCGTCATAGACGCCGACCTGAACGAGCCGACCGGTGCCTACCTCGTGATGGAATACATCAACGGCAAACCGCTGGACCGGCACGACAAGGTCGAGAACCTGTTGCCACTGGACAAGGTGCTCTCCGTCACCGCGCAAGTGGCCGAAGCGCTGAAATACGCCGCCGAAATGGGTGTGGTGCACCGCGACGTGAAGCCCGGCAACATCATTCTCATGCCCAACGGCGTGGCAAAGCTGGCCGATTTCGGCTGCGCGGTCCCGGTCAGCCAGATGGGTTCCGTGGTGGCCGGCAGCCTGGCCTATATGTCGCCGGAGCAGATCGAGGGTGAAGCGCTGGATCAGCGCTCGGACATCTACTCGCTGGGCGCCGTACTGTATCGCCTGCTTACCGGGCATTACAGTTTCGAGGCGGACAACCAGTTCGACGCGCGCATCGCGATCCTGAACTATCCCATCATCCCTATCGATACCTACCGCAAGGCGCTACCCAAGGTGCTTACCGATGTGGTCGAACGCGCCATGCAGAAGGATCCGACGCAACGCTATGCGGACTGGGATGCATTCATCGCCGATCTCGCCCGGGCGAGCCAGCTGATCGAACAAAGCGACTACGACATGGACTTGTACCGCGGCTTCAGTATGAACACGCAGAGGGAACTGTCGAATTACATGTCGCAGTCCCGCGAGTTCTCGCGCAGTGTGTTTTCACGCAGCGGGTTTTCAAGGAGTACGGTGCCGGATACGTATGGGGGAGGGTAACGCCATGTTCAGGTACGTTCGGGCGATGCGCATTTTGCGTTAAGCAAGGAGTACCAGCGGATCACACTTCATCTTCTACGTGCCTTAGCGCTGCCAGAAATCTGGTGGCATATCGCTCAAATGCATTGATTACTATGGATAAGTGCCCCTCTTCATCGAGCAAATGATAGCTTGCATCGGGAATGTTCTGCGATACGAACTCGCCCATCCTTTGGGGAACATGGCCATCTTGACCAGCTTGAAATACATCAGTTGGAATCTTGATGTCGCCCAGACTATAACCGTGGGGTAGAGCAACCAGTCGAGCTTCCGTGGCAGGCCCCGAAATCCCTTGTCGGTATGCCTCGGCTAGGCCCTCTGCAAATGTATCAACCAACTCTGGATGCTCCTTAAGCATGATTTGATCAGGGATGGAAAGTAGCTTTGAAAGGGAATCCACGGCCTTCCTGGGATTCGACAGAAACATGACGCGATCTATCGCAAGCAATGGGGATACAAGCCACCGATTTATTCGGGCCAATGAGAACATGATTCTTAGCGGGATAAGTTGACCTTGCCTGATTGCCGGGATATCCATAGGACCAACCCCGCCGAGAAGTCCAAGATGGATAACGCGGGTAGAGAGTTCTTTAGCGCAGGCCATTGCATAGGGGCCCCCGCACGAGACTCCCAAAAGTCCAAATCTTTCATGACCAAGTTCGTTTGCAAGATCCGCTACGTCTCGCGCAACCCCTACAACGGTCCTGGAGGGATGCGGTGACGATTTACCGAAGCCCGGCCTGTCAAAAGCAACAAGACAAAGGCCAAAATTTTGCGCTTGTTTTGAAACCAAGCCCGCCTGCAACCGGCTACCCGGGAATCCATGGAAGAAGAATACAGGTGCGCCGTTCTTGTCTCCAAAAAGTTCAAACGCGAGGCTTCGGCCATCACGAAGCCTCAATGAATTTGCTGGCATAAATTCTCTCTCAAATATTACAGGCTGAACGAAATATGGGGGACGGGCGTATACGCCGTGAAGCCTTCCACCAAGGCAGTGATACCCCCATCTACACCAGAAAAAACGGCCTCGGAATATACCGCCTAGACGGTAAACGTGCTGTCGGGGTGCGTCAATGGTTTCCTGATAGAAAAAGGGCGCCGTGCGGCGCCCTTCGTATTGGCTTGAGTGAAGCGTGGAAGCTAGCGGAGGCTGGCGACGTACTTCGCTTCGACCTTTGCCGGCGCAGGTACTTCAACAGGCTGCGGTCTCGGTAACAGCGGATGCACGGCCTCGACGCGTTCAGCCAATGCCAGCAGTTCCTCCGAGGCGGTGCTGCGTGCAAGTTTGATCACTTCCTTTGCATAGCGCTCGTCTGAACACATCCACTCGACGTCGATGATGCGGTTGTGCTCACGCCGTAACAGGACATGGATGCGTCCGGCGAGTGCGAACAGTTTTTCCATCTCTCCAGCCATTGATTCCTCCTTGAAACGTCATCGTCCTCGAAAAAAAG
>JAQUAD010000025.1 GCA_028687425.1 Sideroxydans sp. | reverse complement strand
ATGCCCAATGCCAGCACCAATACCAGCGCCCCCAACAGCACGATCATGATGGGTTCGATCTGCGCGGAGAGCGTTTTGACTTCGTATTCAACATCGCGCTCGTACATACCAGCCACTTCGAACATCAGGCCATCCAGATCACCGGTCTCCTCACCCACCGCGATCATCTGCATCACCGTGGGATTGAATACGCCGGTGGTATGCGCAGTGCGCAGGATGCTTTCGCCGCGCTCGACGCCGTCACGCATCTGCTCGATCTTGCTGCGCATGTATTCGTTGTCCACCACCATGCCGACCGTGTTCAAACCTTGCACGATGGGGATGCCGCTTTTGAACGACAGGGCCAGGCTGCGCGCAAAACGTGCCAGCGTGCCTTTGAGAATGATCTTGCCGGCGATAGGCAATTTGAATTTATAGCGATCCCATTTGTAGCGCCCGTCGGGCGTATTGATCCATGCCCGGAAGCCGACCACTGCCCCGATGATCCCTGCCAGAAGGATCGGCCAGTAATTCACCATGAAGTTGGAAAAGCCCATCAGTATCTTGGTCATCAGGGGCAGCTCGGCATGGAAGCCTGCAAAGACTTTGGCGAAAGCAGGGATGACGAAGATATTCACGATGACGATGGCGATCGCCATGGCGATGACCACGAACATCGGATAGCGGATTGCACCCTTGATGCGTTCGCGCATGTCTTTTTCAAATTCCAGATGCTCGTACAGGCGCAAGAAGGTCTGATCGAGCATGCCGGTCATTTCGCCGACCTGTACCATGCTGAGATAGAACGGGGAAAAAATCTTGGGATGGCGGCGCATGGCTGTGGAAAGCTCGCGACCACTGTCCAGACTTTCGCGCAAGTCTTGCAGCATGGTGACGAAAGTCGGGTTCTGCGAAGATTCCTGCAAGCCTGCCAATGCACGCATGATGGGCACGCCCGACTTGAGCAGGGTGTACATCTGACGCGAGAACAACATCAGCTCCAGCGGGTCAACCTTTTTGTCCTGGTTCAGGCGCTGCCACAACGTAGGCTGGTTTGCCAGTGTAGTGCGGGCATTATGCGAAATCTTGATCTCGGTCGGGGTGATGCCGGTATTCAGCAACTGATCGGCGATGACACCGCTGTCGGCACCTTCCAGCGTGCCTTGCACCAACTCACCACCGCGATTGCTTCTGCCTTTATAGGAAAAAACCGGCACGCTTAATCCTCAACCTGGTTACTGATGCGCATCACTTCAGCGATACTGGTATGCCCGAGCTTCATCTCGCGTAATGCGGCGTCGAGCAGCGTGCGGTCTTTCAGATAATTCCGCGCGGCCTGCATGAAATGAGCGTTATCGTCATGTGCGGCTGCATCTACCAAATCCTGCGTCATCTCCAGCATTTCATAGACTCCCATGCGGCCGTGATAGCCAGTGCCGTTGCAGTGCGAACAGCCGCGACCATGCACCAACTCGCCCCACGATCCTTTTTCCACGCCTTCCGCTTGCAGCCACTCGACTTCCTGCGGTGTGGGCACGTGCGCCTCGCGGCAACTTTCGCAGACGCGACGCAGCAGACGCTGCGCCAGCACGCACTGCACCGAGGAAGCCACCATGTATTTCGGCACGCCCATATCGACCAGACGGAACAGGGTACCTGCGGAATCACGCGTGTGCAGCGTGGAGAACACGAGGTGACCGGTCATGGCGGCGCGCATACCGATCTGCGCGGTTTCGGCATCGCGCATTTCGCCGACCAGGATCACGTCCGGGTCCTGACGCAAGGCTGCGCGCAATACCTTGGAGAAACTGAGTTCGATCTTTTCATTCACCTGCACCTGGTTGATGCCGGGCAGGCGATATTCCACCGGGTCTTCCACGGTGATGATCTTCTGGTCGACGGTGTTGATCTCGGACAGGCCAGCGTACAGCGTGGTCGTTTTACCGGAACCGGTCGGACCGGTCACCAGCACCATGCCGTTGCTGCGCTGAATGATCTCGCGGAAGCGCTTGAGCATGTCGGGCGGCATGCCCAGCTTGTCCAGCGTCAGGAAACTGCCGCTCTGGTTAAGCAGACGCATCACCACCGACTCGCCATATTGCGTCGGCATGGTGGAGATACGCACATCGATCGCCTGTTCACGCACGCGTACGTTGAAGCGGCCGTCCTGCGGCAGGCGCTTCTCGGAAATATCCAGACCGGACATCAGCTTCAGTCGCAGGGCGATGGCGCTGGCGATCTTGCTGTCGGCTTCGGTCTGCAGGTGCAACGCACCGTCGATACGGAAGCGAATCTGCAGGCGCGTCTCCTGCGGCTCGATATGCACGTCGGAAGCGCCGACCTGTACCGCATCTTCGAACATGGTCTGCAGCAATTTCACGACCGGCGCTTCTTCGGTGCCGACCGTATCGCTCAACGCCCCGAAGTCGATGTACCCCTCGCCCAACTCTTCGGAAATCTCGCGCGCCAGACCGCTGATCTCATCAGTGCGGCGGTAGACGCGGTCAATGGTCTCCAGCAACTGGCCTTCAGTCACCACTGCCAAATCGATGTCGCGTTTGAGAATGCGCGAGATCTCGTCGAATGCAAACAGATCGGTTGGATCGGTCATGCCGATCAGGACTGCCCCGTTGCGCTCTTCGAGTGCCACGGCACGGAAACGCCGCGCCTGATTCTCAGGCAGGCTGCGCACGATCTCGAGGTTCGGGTTGTAGTACTTCAGGTTGATGTAGGGGATGTTGAGCTGCTTGGCCAGCGCTTCGGAGATCTGGTCTTCACTGATGAAGCCGTTATCCACCAGCACACGCCCCAGTTTCCGGCCGCTGCGCTTTTGCTGTTCCAGCACGAATTGCAGCTGGTCTAGCGAGATGAGTTTCTGCTGTACCAGCAAGTCGCCTAGGCGAACTTTTTCCGGACGCGCCATAATTCCCCCTGAAAATTTCTGCGATGCGAAAATGTACGCACCAAACTATGGGAACGGAACTTAGCCGTTTTCCCCTTTTCTGACAAGACCTTTCGTGACTTTGCGCATGTTTAACATCATTCTTTTCCAGCCCGAAATACCGCCCAACACAGGCAACGTCATCCGCCTTTGCGCCAATACCGGTTCACAGTTGCACCTGATCCGCCCGCTTGGTTTCGAACTGGACGACAAACATCTGCGTCGTGCCGGACTGGACTATCATGAATACGCAAGTGTTCGGGTTTACGACACACTTGTCGAATGTCTGGACACTTTGCCCGATGCACGCGTTTTCGCTTTCACTACCAAAGCATCCCACCCTTACCACCAAGTCAGCTACCAGCGCGGGGATGCATTCCTGTTCGGGCCGGAAAGCCGTGGCCTGCCGGCAGAGGTATTAGCAGCTTTCGTGCCTGAAAGGCGTTTGCGTTTGCCCATGCTGCCGGACAACCGGAGTTTGAACCTGTCGAATACTGTAGCGGTGACGGTGTTCGAAGCCTGGCGGCAGAACGGATTCGCAGGGAGTTAGTTCAACGCTGGATGCTTGCCGCTGGAGGAGAACTCCTCGCCGGGCTGGCGGCTCAACAGCATCTCGACTGCCTTGTCGGCATCAAGCTCTTCGTATAGCACGCGGTAGACTGCCTGACAGATCGGCATGTCCGCCTGATATTGGCGTGCGACGCTCTGCACTTCGCGGGCGGTGTAAACACCTTCCGCCACATGGCCGAGCTCTTTGAGGATATTGGGCAAGGATTGGTGGCGCGCCAGCAACATGCCGACCTGACGATTGCGCGACAGGTCACCGGTACAGGTGAGGATGAGGTCACCCACGCCGGACAGACCACCCAACGTTTCGGCCTTGCCGCCCATCAGCAGTCCCAGGCGCGTCATCTCGGCCAGGCCACGCGTGAGCAAGGCAGCGCGTGCATTCAGCCCCATCTGCATACCATCACAGATACCTGCCGCGATCGCCAAAACATTCTTGATCGCCCCACCTATCTCCACACCGACCACATCGGTGCTGGAGTAGATACGCAAGCGAGAGTGGTGCAGCGCTTTGGCTGTCTGTTGCGCGAATGCGCCATCGTTCGAGGCCAGCGTCAACGCAGTCGGCAGTCCGCGCGCCACTTCCTGTGCAAAGCTGGGACCAGTCAATGCGCCGCGCGGGAATTCAGCTGGCAAGATCTCGTTGACGATCTGGTGCGGCAGTAGCGAAGTTTCCGTTTCGAATCCTTTGCAAAGCCAGATCACTCCGACCGGCGACGGCAGTTTTGCAATCTGCTGCAACGTGGCACGCAATCCCGAGACCGGCACGGCCACAATGACCAATTGCGCCCCATTTAATACGGTCTGCAGATCGCCATCCAACGCAAGACTGTCAGGCAAAGCGATATCCGGCAGGTAGCGGCGGTTACGCCGCGTCTCACGCATCGCCGCCACTTGCGCGGCATCCCTTGCCCAGAGCTTAACGGCATGGCGCTCCGCCAGACTGATCGCCAGCGCTGTTCCCCATGCGCCTGCACCTAATACTGCGATGTTCATGCCTCAGTCACCCCAGACTTCCGATGCCTTGATATAGCCGATGGAACCATCGCGGTGGCGCACCTTGACCCAGCCGCCGCCCGCATTTCCCAGCCACTCCAGTCCCAGTTGACGCGGCGCAACGAATGCCACGGATGCGCTGTTGCTCCAGCTGCTGCGCACGTTGGCCACTTGCGCCGTCACGACGACATAGCGTTTGCTGCTCAGATTGCGCTTTTCGATCCAGAACACCTTGCCGGTGGAATCGCGCGCCTTGACCCAGGCTTCCAATACCACCAGTTGCTCCAGAGGCAGGAAGCGTGTGGCGACGTAGAGCTTCTTCGCCTTGAGTGAATTGGCGTCATACAGGATTGCCGGCTCGGCCACCGAGACGAAATCATAGGCCTGCGCTGAAAGGCACAGGCCGGACAACAATAACGTTGCCAGCAGTCTTGCCATCAGTGCTTGACCGCGGCGCCCTCAGCCTGGGCTTGCGCCTGCTGCTTTTGTTGTTGATAGATCACTTCGAAATTGATCGGGCTCAGCAGTACCGGGGCGAATCCGCCGCGTACAGCCACATCGGATACGGCTTCGCGCAGGTAGGGATAGAGAATGTTCGGGCACATCACGGCCAGAATGCCTTCCATCTCTTCCGCGGCGATGTTGCGCACCTGGAAGATGCCCGCCTGTTTGACTTCGATCAGGAACATCACCTGATCTTTCTCAGGCACCTTCGCCGTCACGGTAACGGTGACTTCGACTTCGAACACGCCCTCTTCCAATTGCCCTGCCTTGGTTTGCAGTTGCAGATCGATCTGCGGATTCTCGCGCTGCAGGAAGATCGCAGGCGCATTGGGGATCTCCAGCGACATGTCTTTCACATACAATTTCTCGATGTTGAAGATAGGCGCGTTATTCTGTGGCGCGGCGGTATTCTCGGTCATTTTTCTTCCTCGGTTGATTATTGTTGAAGCAGGGGCAGCAAGCCGCCGGCACGATCCAGTTCGGCCATGTCGTCGAAACCGCCGATGTGGCGGCCGTCGATAAATATCTGCGGCACGGTGCGGCGATTGCTGCGCGATTCCATGATCTCGCGCTGATCGGGATCCAGATCGATGCGTATCTTCTCGATCTCGGTGACACCGCGGTTGTTGAGCAGACGCTCGGCGTTCACACAATACGGACAGACGGCGGTGCAATACATCACGACTTTAGCCATGGCGGCTCCTATTTCTTTTTTTCCAAAGGCAGCTTGGCTTTCTGCCAGGCCAGCACGCCGCCGGACAGCAGATATACCTGGCCGAAGCCCTGCTTGCCCAGCCATGATGCGATGGGCGTCGCACGCGCGCCGCTACGGCATACCAGGATGATGGGACGCTCGCGATACTTCTCCAACTCGCCGACTCGCTCTTTCAACTTGCCCGCAGGCATCAGTTTGCTGTTGATGATATGACCGCTGTCGTATTCGCTTTGTTCGCGCACGTCGACCAGTAGCGCGTCGTTGCGATTGATCAGGTTCATCGCTTGCAGGGTATCTGCTTCCTTGACGCCAAGAATGCGGTTGCCGAAATAGCTCCAGAACAGCATATAGCCGCTGATCAGCGTGATCGACAGGGTAAACAGGTTATCTAGCAGGAACTGCTGCACGACGGTACTCCTCATAATTCCGGGCTGCGGATTCTAACAGAGGCTGGAACTGTGCGGGATGCTGCACTGCCAACGCCTTTATCCCGGTCTTTAAGTCCGTGTATATGTAGTCACGATACAGGGGCAGAATTGCAAAACCCACATCAGACTGACAAAAGCCAGACTGTTGTGGGTTTTGCAAGATAAAGCTCACGAGCCGATTCAGCAACTGCCCTTGACGCCGAACTTGGCAAGAATATTGTTCAATGGGCAGATTTGTGTGAATCCGCTCTGGAACAGGTTCAGACCAACGAAAGCAGTGAAGAGCAGGAAATACTCGCTGACGAACAGCGGACTGGCCTGTGCACCCAGCGCCAACGACAACATCACAAAGAAACCGGCGACGATACGGACGATACGTTCTGCATTCATGTTTAAAGCTCCTGATATAAAGTTTATGGGAATTGCTTGTACAAAGTGGCGTAATACAACACCGGGATCACGATCAAGGTCAGCACGGTCGAGACCAGGATGCCGAAGATCAGGGCCAGCGCCAGACCATTAAAGATCGGGTCGTCAAGGATGAACAACGCGCCCAACATCGCCGCCAAGCCTGTCAGCAGGATGGGCTTGGCGCGCGCGGCGGCAGCATTCACCACTGCATGCTGCAGATCCACGCCATCTCGCAGTTGCAGGTTGACGAAGTCCACCAGCAGGATGGAATTACGCACGATGATGCCGGCTAGCGCGATCATGCCGATCATCGAGGTCGCAGTGAACTGCGAGCCGAACAAGGCATGACCGGGCATCACACCGATGATGGTGAGTGGAATCGGCGCCATGATCACCAGCGGCACGACGTAACTCTTGAACTGCGCCACCACCAGCAGGTAGATCAGTATCAATCCCACGCCATAGGCGATACCCATGTCGCGGAAGGTCTCGAACGTCACCTGCCATTCGCCATCCCACTTCAGTGCGTAACCTGCATACGGATCGGACGGTTGCTTGAAGAAGTACGGCTCCAGCGTGCCGCCCTGCTCCAGCGCCATGCCACCTGTCCTGCCGTTGATGTCGAACATGCCGTACAGAGGGCTGTCCAGATCGCCGGCCATGTCGCCGGTCACATACACCACCGGCAACAGGTCTTTGTGATGGATCGGGTAGTCACGCTCTGTCTTCACCACCTGCACCACTTCCGACAGCGGCACCAACGCCCCGTCGCGCGAGCGCACTTTGAGTTTCAGTACATCATCGATACGGCTGCGCTTTTCCGCTGCCAGTCCGAGCCGTAACGGCGGCGCATATTTCGCGTCGAGTGCATGCAATGCCGTCACATCCTGACCGGACAAGGCGATCTGCACTGCGTCCACAATATCGCTCTGCGCCACACCCAGCAGCGCTGCCTTGCTTTGCATCACACGCAGGACCATCTTCGGTGCAGCTTCGCTCACTGTGTCATCGATACCGACGATGTCTGCGGTGGCGACGAACTGCTCATGTACCTTGGTCGCGACCTGCCGCGCACCTTCATAGTCCGGACCATAGATCTCGGCCACGATAGGCGACATCACAGGCGGGCCCGGCGGCACTTCGACCACCTTCACCTTGGCATTCCAACGTTGGGCGATCTCTTCTACCGGCTCACGTACCGAGGTGGCGATCTCATGACTGCTGCGATCGCGCAGATGCTTGTCCTGCAGATTGACCTGGATGTCGCCCTGTTCCGGTGTGCTGCGCAGGTAGTACTGGCGCACCAGGCCGTTGAAGTTGATCGGCGATGCGGTGCCCGCATAGGCCTGATAGTCGGTGACTTCCGGCACGGTCGCCAGATAAGCGCCGATCTCGCGCATCACGCCAGCGGTCTGCTCTACAGCGGTCCCGGACGACATGTCCACCACCACCTGGAACTCGGACTTGTTGTCGAACGGCAGCATCTTCAGCACGACCAGTTTCACCACCGCCAGCGACACCGCGAACAGCAAACCGCCCAATATGCCCAGCCACAGCTTGCGGCGGGCTGCCTTACCGTGCTCCTTGTTCAGGAATGGCCCGAGGCGCATACGGAAGAAACGCGCAATGGCTGTGTCCTCTTCGTTCTTCACCACCTCGTGGTGCGCACCCGCGAACTTGTGCGCCAACCAGGGCGTGACGATGAAGGCGATCGCCAGCGAGATCAGCATACCCATGCTGGCATTAATCGGGATCGGGCTCATGTAGGGCCCCATTAGTCCGCTCACGAAGGCCATCGGCAGCAGCGCAGCAATCACGGTGAAGGTGGCCAGGATGGTCGGACTGCCGACCTCGTCCACCGCTTCAGGAATGATCTCTGACAAGGGTTGATGCTGCGCCAATTCGCGACGACGGTGGATGTTCTCCACCACCACGATGGCATCGTCCACCAGGATGCCGATGGAGAAAATCAGCGCAAACAGCGACACGCGATTCAGCGTGAAGCCATAGGCCCAGGAAGCGAACAAGGTCACCGCCAGAGTCAGCAACACCGCCACACCCACGATGAAGGCCTCGCGGCGACCCAACGCAAACCACACCAGCGCCACCACTGCGAAAGTAGCGAAGAACAGTTTTTTGATCAGCTTCATCGCCTTGTCGTTGGCAGTCTCACCATAGTTGCGCGTGACCGTCACCTGCACATCATCGGGAATGACGCTGCCTTTCAACTCATCCACACGATGCAGCAGTTTGTTGGCAACATCCACAGCGTTCTCGCCCGGCTTCTTGGTCACTGCCAGCGTCACCGCGCCATATTCACCCTGCGCAGTGATCTGCTTGTCGGCCGCCGTAGCGCCGGTGCCCATCCACACATAGCTCTTCGGTTGATCGGCGCTGTCGCGTACTTCCGCCACATCGCGCAGGAACACCGGCTTGCCCGCGGTCACACCGACGACCAGCTGGCTGACTTCGGTCGCATCGCTCAGGAAAGTACCGGTCTGCACCAGCACTTCGCGGTTGTTCTGTACCAGTGTCCCAGCACTGTGCGACACATTGGATGCTTGCAACGCGGCCCGCACTTCCTGCGCCGAAAGCTGGTGCGCATTCAGTGCTTCCGGATCAAGCAGCACCCGCACCACGCGCGGTGTCTGGCCCAAGGTATTCACCTCACGAGTGCCTGGTACGCGTTTCAGTTCGGACTCGATGGCATGTGCGACCTGTGACAATGCGACCGCATTGCCCGCGCCCTGCTCGCGCCACAGGGTTAACGCCAGTACCGGCACATCATCGATGCCCTTGGCCTTGATGATGGGCTGTGCCACGCCTAGCGTGGACGGCAGCCAGTCGGCATGCGACCAGATCACGTCGTACAACTTCACCAGCGACGGCACATGCTCTTCGCCCACCTTGAATTGCACGGTGAGCACGGCCATGCCCGGCTGCGAGACGGAATAGACATGATCCACGCCCGCGATCTGCGACAGCACTTGTTCAGCAGGTGTGGCGACCGTATTTGCCACATCCTGTGCTGATGCACCGGGATATGAAATCAGCACGTTGGCCATGGTCACGTTGATCTGCGGCTCTTCTTCGCGCGGCGTGACAGCGACTGCAAAGATGCCCAGCAGCATAGCAACCAGCGCCAGCAGCGGTGTCATCTGCGAATGCAGGAATACGCGAGCGATACGACCGGATACGCCCATGCTCATCGCTTCATCTCCGAGGCGACCATGCCGGCCTTGACCGCTTCACGCGCAACGCGCTCGCCGATGTTCAGTCCGGCCAACACTTCGATCTCGTTCTGCGCATTCGCTTCGCCCAGACGCACCTGACGCAGGCGGGGCGCGCCTTTCTCGTCGACCACATACACCGCCACCACTTCGCTACGGCGCACCACGGCACTGGTCGGGATCAGCATCTTGTTTTCCTTGCCCACCACGAAATGGGTGCGCACAAACATGCCGGGATAGAGATTGGCCTGGTTCGCTGGCAGATCGATACGCACCTGTGTGCTGTGCGTGCGCAAGTCGGCTGATGGTTGCACAGTAACCGATGCGGCCTTGATCCAGCGGTTCAGTGAGGGCACCTCTACCGTCACGTCGGGGCGTGCACCGATGTCTTTCAGGCGGTCCTGCGACACATTGGCGATCACGCGCAACTGGGAGGGATCGAAACCGGTCATCAGCGGTTTGCCGACCGTGACCATCTCGCCCATCTCGACCATGCGTGCCGATACCACGCCCGCATAAGGCGCGATGACCGAGGTATAGCTCTGCGCCAGGGCGGATTGCTGTGCACCGGCTTCGCTGGCTTCTGCTTGTGCCTTGGCCATCTCGTAGTCCGACTTGGCCTTGTCCAAAGCGGCCTGGCTGATGAACTTCTGCTTGAACAGTTCCTGCGAGCGCTCGTAGTTCAGTCGGGCGTTCTGCAGGGCGGCCTGCGCCTGCGAGAGTTGCGCACGGCTGCCGGCCAGAGCCTGCTCAGCTTCGCGCTCGTCGATCTTGAGCAGGATCTGGCCTTTGCTGACCCGGTCGCCCACGTCGAAGAAGATCGCCTTCACCCGACCCGAGATCTGCGCCGACACGGTGGACTGGCGCGTCGCTTCGACCACGCCGTCCACGCTGTAGGTTTGCTCCACCTCGCGATATTGCACGGGTGCCAGCGCCAGCGGCTCAGCCGCCTGCACGGAAGCACCGAATAACATGGCCGAAAGACCGAACAACACACGGGAATCAAGCTTCATGTCACACCTCGGAAAAAAAGAATATGCGCATATTAGCGAATTCTAATATGCATGGCAAGCCCCACTCGAATAGTAGGGTAATTATTTCAGATTGAGCAGAATACGTCCCGCATCATACCCACCAGTTTGACGGTACGCGGGTCGCCGATGCGGTAGAAGACGCGATTGGCATCCTTGCGCGTGGCGAGCACGCCTTTGTCGCGCAGGATGGCGAGATGCTGGGAAATATTGCTTTGGGATGTGCCGACGCTATCGACGATCTCTTGCACACTGAGCTCGCCGTCGCTCAACACGCACAGCACCTTGAGCCGCAACGGGTGCGCAATGGCCTTCATCGCCAGCGATGCTTGCAGGATGTCTTCGTCTTTATCGATCAGTTTGTTCGTCATATTCGTCAGCTATCATTTGGAGGTGGCGGCTTGTTACCCGCCGAAATCAGCTAAAATCACAACTCGCAACGAGCATCGCATGCCGATTAATTAGCAACTGCTCATATTCTGATATTTTGGTGAAAAAAAATCCAGCATGACCGACCGTTCTACTCAAGCTATCACGCCCGTACTCCTGCTTATCCTCGATGGCTTCGGCTATCGCGAGGACAGCGACTTCAACGCCATCTCCCACGCGCGCAAGCCAAACTGGGACAAGCTGTGGCGTGAGTACCCGCACACGTTGATCAACACGTCGGAGCTGCATGTCGGCCTGCCGCGCGGCCAGATGGGAAACTCCGAGGTCGGTCACCTCAACATCGGTGCCGGACGCGTGGTGTATCAGGAACTGACCAAGGTGGATCTGGCCATCGAAGATGGCAGTTTTTACGCCAATCCGGTTTTCACTGAAGCCGTGGCGACCGCCAAGCGCAACGGCAGTGCTTTCCATATCTTGGGCCTGCTCTCGCCCGGCGGCGTACACAGCCATGAGACACATATCCTTGCCATGGTGAAGATGGCCGCCCAAGCGGGACTGGACAAGATCTATGTGCATGCCTTCCTCGACGGGCGCGACACCCCACCGCGCAGTGCCGCGCAATCCTTGCAGGCGCTGGACACGCAATGCAAACAACTGGGCGCAGGTCGCATCGCCAGCATCGTGGGACGCTATTTCGCGATGGACCGCGACAACCGCTGGGAACGTGTGCAGATCGCCTATGATTTGCTGACCCAAGGTGTCGCACCGTTCAGCGCGCCGGATGCGCAAACCGGACTGGAAGCTGCCTATGCGCGCGGCGAGAACGACGAGTTCGTGCAGGCTACCGTGATCGGTGAACCCTGCGCGATGCAGGATGGCGATGTAGCGGTGTTCATGAACTTCCGCGCCGACCGTGCTCGCGAGATCACCCGCGCGCTGACGGATGAAGCTTTCGACGGTTTTCCCCGTACGCGCTTCCCCAAACTGGCCAATTTCTCCACCCTGAGCAGTTATGGCGCGGATTTCCATCTGCCTAGCGCCTATAGCGCAGACACCATCCATAACGGCATCGGCGAGTACCTCTCCAACCTTGGACTGAAGCAGCTACGCATAGCCGAAACCGAGAAATATGCACATGTGACCTACTTCATGAGCGGCGGCCGCGAGCAGCCCTATCCCGGTGAGGACCGCGTATTGGTACCTTCCCCCAAGGTTGCCACCTACGACCTGAAACCCGAGATGAGCGCCTACGAGGTGACTGACAAGCTTGAAGAAGCGATCCGCAGCAAGCAGTACCAAGCCATTCTGTGCAACTACGCCAACGGCGACATGGTCGGCCACAGCGGCGTGATGGAAGCGGCCGTCAAGGCGGTCGAGGCTCTGGATGAGTGTATCGGACGCGTGGTGAATGCGATGCTGGAATGCGGCGGAGAAGTCTTGATCACTGCCGACCACGGCAATGCCGAGCAGATGATGGACCGCGGCACCAATCAGGCGCACACCGCGCACACACTGAACCACGTGCCATTCCTCTACATCGGGCGCAAGGCCGAAATGGCGCCGGCTGGTGATGGCGCACTGCAGGATGTCGCCCCGACGTTACTTGCCATGATGGGCTTGCCGCAACCGCCGGAAATGACCGGCCATTCTCTGATCCGGCTCAAGTGATACGCAGACTGCATTCGTGCTTGTTGGCAGTACTACTGCTGCCCTCAAGCGCGTTTGCATCGCAGGAATCCGATCTGGAAAAACTCCGCCAGCGTCTCGCCGCTATCCAGCGCGATTTTGAGCAAGCCAGCGAATCACGCTCCGAAGTCGCCGATGCCCTGCGTGATTCAGAACGTGCCATCAGCGACAGTAATCGCAACCTGTCCCAACTGACGCGCCAGCGCCATCAAGCCGACCGCGATCTAGACCGTTTGCAACAGCGCTCTGCCGAGCTGAGCGCCAATTACAGTAAACAGCAATCCTTGCTGGGGCGCTTGCTCTACCGGCAATACATCGGCGGTGTCGATCAGGACTATCTCAAGTTGCTGCTAAACAGCCAGGAACCCAGCCAGCTGGCACGCGAATTACGCTATTACGACTACATCGCACGTGAGCGCGCCGACACTTTACAAAAGTTGCGTAGCGGACTGGCCGAACTTCAGACTGCATCGCGCGATACTCAAGCCAAGCAGCAGGAAATTGCAGCACTGCAAGCCTCCGAAAAAAAAGAGTTGAACCAACTGCAGCGTGAGCAGGACAAACGCCGCAGCACTTTGCGCAAGATCGCCCTGCAGTTGAAGAAGCAACAACACGAGATAGATCGCCTGAAACGCAACGAAGCCCGTCTGACCAAACTGGTCGGCGAGCTGGGGCAACTCTCCAGCGATGGTGACGGCACAGCATTCAAGGCACTCAAAGGCAAGCTGGCACTGCCCGTCAGCGGAGAAGTAAGTAACCGCTATGGAGAGCGACGCGCAGAGAGCAATCTGCCATGGACCGGATGGTTCGTGCGCGCCGCAGCTCGCCAGCCCGTGCTGGCCGTGGCGGCAGGGCGCGTGGTATATGCAGACTGGCTGCGCGGCTTCGGCAACCTGCTGATCGTCGATCACGGACAGGGCTTCATGAGCCTGTATGGCAACAACGAGACGCTGTACAAACAGGTAGGCGACAACATACAGACCGGTGATATCGTGGCCAGCGTGGGCAACAGCGGCGGCAACGTGGATTCCGGTTTATACTTTGAACTACGCTATAAAGGCAGTCCTTTCAACCCAGACAAGTGGATCAAGCTTCCACGAGGAAAAACAAGATGAGTCGTCGCTTCAAGGAATTGGGTCTGATCAGTATCGGTCTGGTGGCAGGCGTTGCTGTCAGCCTGCATTTCTCCGCCGTTGCCGAAAAGGAATTGCCTCTGCCTCTACCGGTGGAGGAATTGCGCGCGTTCTCGGATGTGTTCGGTCGCATCAAGAGTGACTACGTGGAGCCGGTGAGCGACAAGAAGCTGATTACCGAAGCGATCAACGGTATGCTTTCCGGACTTGATCCGCACTCGGCCTATCTCGACGCCGAAGGCTTCAAGGAGCTGCAAGTCGGCACCCAGGGTGAGTTCGGCGGCCTCGGCATAGAAGTCGGCATGGAAGACGGCCTGGTCAAAGTGATTTCTCCCATCGAGGACACGCCGGCATTCAAGGCAGGCATCCAGAGTGGCGACCTGATCATCAAACTGGATGACACTCTGGTGAAAGGCCTCACCCTGAACGACGCCGTCAAGCGCATGCGTGGCAAACCCGGCAGTACCATCCGCCTGACCGTTGTGCGCAAGAGCGAGCCCAAGCCCTTCCAGGTCGATATCGTGCGTGCGGTGATCAAGGTACAGAGCGTGAAATACAAGATGCCCGAGCCGGGCTACGGATTCGTGCGCATCACTCAGTTCCAGGAACATACCGGCGAGAACCTCGCGACTGCGCTTGAGAACCTGCGCAAGCAGAACAAAGCCCCGCTGCAAGGACTGGTGCTGGACCTGCGTAACGATCCGGGCGGATTGCTGACTGCCGCCGTCGGTGTGTCGGCCGCCTTTCTGCCCAAGGATGCCTTGGTGGTCTACACCGAAGGCCGTACCGACGATGCGCATATGCGCCTGTTGGCCAGCCCGGAATATTATCTGCGCGGCAACAAGGAGGACTACCTGAAAGATCTGCCCGGAGAGTTCACCAATGTGCCGATGGTGGTGCTGGTGAACGGCGGTTCCGCTTCAGCCTCCGAGATTGTTGCCGGTGCCCTGCAAGACCATAAGCGTGCAGTTATCATGGGCACCCAGTCTTTCGGTAAAGGTTCGGTGCAAACCATACTCCCGCTCGGCAACAACACCGCGATCAAGCTAACTACCGCGCGTTATTACACACCAAGCGGCCGCTCCATTCAGGCCAAGGGTATTGAGCCGGATATTATGGTCGAAGATCCCGCGACCGCTGTTTTCGACAGCACCTTGCGCTTACGCGAGGCAGACCTGGACAAGCACTTAAGCAATGGACAGTCAGAGCAGTCCGGCAACCTGACCAAGCCGGCACACAAAGCCACACAAAAGAACAAGGAAGAGAATTCCGAAAAGGTCGAGGTGGCGGAATTCGGTGCCAAGAACGACTATCAGCTGAATCAGGCGCTGAATCTCTTGAAAGGGATGAGCATTCTGCGGGGGAAATGAATATGAATCCGTTTGAGCTGCACAAAGAACGCATTCTCGTATTTGCAGATGAACCGGCCGATCAAGTCGAGCAGGCCTATCTGCTGCTTGGCGGGCTGAAGAATTTCGAAGTGGAACGCGGGCCCACTCACCGAACTCTGTGCATCCGCTACAGCATTGTTCATTATTCGCTGGAGGGCCTGCAAAAGGCACTGCAGAAAGAAGGCTTCGTTTTCAACTTCAGCCTCTTCCAGCGCGTCAAGCACTCGCTCATCCATTATTGCGAGGATGTGCAGTACCACAACCTGAAGACGCCGGAGCCGCGCACCAAGAACAATTCCCAAGAAGTCTTCGTCAAGGCCTACGAGCAACACCCGCACGGTGACCACCTCGACATCCCGCCTTCTTCCGCCAGGACGAAATAACGCAGGATGGACGACAATCAGCTGCTGCGCTACAGCCGCCATATCCTCTTGCCGGAGATCGGCATTGAGGGCCAGCAATCACTTCTCGATGCCAGGGTACTGATCCTGGGCGCGGGAGGCTTGGGCTCTCCTGCAGCCATGTTCCTTGCCGCTGCCGGCGTGAGCAACCTCACCCTGTGTGATGATGACCATGTTGACCTCACAAATCTGCAACGCCAGCTGGCGCATCGAACAACGAGTATCGGTACGGCCAAGGTTGAATCTGCGCAACAAACACTGAACGCGATCAACCCGGAGGTCCATGTACGCCCCCTGCAGGAACGAGCTGATGAAATGCGCTTGGCCGAGCTGGTGGATGAAGCCGATATCGTGCTGGATTGCAGCGACAATTTCCCTACGCGCTATGCCTTGAATCGCGTTTGTGCCGCAGCCGGCAAACCGCTGGTTTCAGGCGCCGCGACGCGCTTCGATGGCCAGGTAAGTGTCTTCGACTTTCGCCGTCCGGACAGCCCCTGCTACAACTGCCTGTACCCGGAGGATAGTGAAGCTGAAGAAACGCGTTGCGCGGTGATGGGCGTGTTCGCCCCGCTGGTCGGCATCGTCGGCAGCATGCAGGCTGCCGAGGCCCTGAAATTACTGGCGGGTATAGACAGTACGCTGCACGGAAAGCTGTTGACACTGGATGCGCTGCGCATGCAGCCGCGCGTCATGAAGCTGGCGCGCGACCCGCATTGCGCAGTCTGCTCCCGATCGAATTGAAGATTACTCGGGCAGGGCGATCTTGTTGCCGGTACTGAACTGGTAGTCCTTGAACACATGTTCCGCGCTCAGCACCCGGTAGCTGCCGTCTGCCAGTTTCCTGGTGGTGTCTTTCAAACGACTGGTCGTTTGGCCACAGGTCCAGCACTTGAAGTTGCGCATGTGTGTACACAGGCAGGTCTTGTCGTATACCGCGATCTTCTTTTCCCCGGGATGCGCGGCCACTTCGCGATTGTAGGCGTCGATGTAGTCGCAACGCCCGCTGGCATCCAGCAGGTATCCATATGACTCGCAACCGGGACGGATTCCGGAGCCGGTGGACGGACTGTTCTTCAGCATGCGCATCGGATAACCGGTGGGCGAAGTGCCATTTACTTCGATATCGTTCTCACTGGCCTTGAAGTATTCCTGCTGCACCTCGGCAGGCAAGCCACATTCCTTGGTTACCGTGAAGCGGGTCGCGACCTGTACCGCCCCTGCCCCTTCCTGCAGGAAGCTGGCTGCATCGCCACCGGTAAAGATGCCGCCGGCTGGAATCACCGGGATCGCCAGATTCTCTGCGTTCAGGAAAGCATGTATCTCGTTGACGATGGTGCGCAGATCATATTGCGCCCAGTCCATGCCGAAACCCAGGTGCCCACCTGCCAGCGGACCTTCCACCACCACGAAATCGGGCAGACGTTTGGTCTTGACGTTCTTGCGCAGGAACAATTGCAACGCGCGCACCGACGAAACGATGATGCCCAGCTTGGCATCGCGGAAGCGGGGATGATCTTCCATCAACGTGAACGAGCCGAGATGCAGACCGGCAGCCAGGGTGATGCCATCGATACCCGCCGATAGAGCCTCATGCAATCGCACGCGGAGCGTATCGCGCGGTGAATTCATGGTCAGCTTTTCCATGATATTGATGAACACCATGCCCTCGCCGCGTTTGCGTTCCATGGTTTTGCTCACGTGCAGTCGAGTGGATTCGGCGATATGTCCCAGATCGAACTTGATGTCCGCTTTGTCTGAATTGTCTATGTTGTACTTGTACTGCTGCAGCTTTTCCTTGACGAAGCCGGTGTCGTAGCGGCGATCGGATACAGTCGGCAACATTGCATCGGAAATATGCCCCACGCCGCCCAAGCGAGCGGCTTCCAGCGCCAGATCCGCGGTGGAAATATCGACCCCCATGCCGCCGATCATGATCGGCACCAACTCGTGCTTGCCAAGCTTCAGGCGAAAATCATCTACTTTTATTGTCATATTCTCCCCGCATGACGGGGCCTCCTCCTTAGAACCGCCAACACTCGCTTGCAACAGCGAGGCGCGGGCGGCGTTCCGGACTTATATTACCTTAGAGTAACGTGCGTGTTCCTGGCGTGTGCGCAGATATTTGTCGAATACCATGCAGATGTTGCGGATCAGCATGCGCCCTTTGGGGGTGACGGTGATCCACTGCGGCGACAGTTCAAGCAGACCTTCACGGGCATACTCTTCCAGTTCCTTCATCTCGTCCGCGAAGTAACTGTCAAAATCGATCAGGTAAGAGATATTGAAGGATTCCTTGGATATCTCGAAGTGACACATCAGCGCCTGGATGATGGCGCGCCGCACCAGGTCATCCGAGTTCAATTCCAGCCCGCGCATGATGGGCAGCTCGTTGCGATCCAGCGCATCGTAATACGGTTCCAGTTCTCGATAGTTCTGGCTGTAAGTTGGGCCGATCTTGCCGATGGCGCTGACACCCAGGGCGACAAGATCGCAATCCGAGTGAGTTGAATAACCCTGGAAGTTACGATGCAGCCTTCCTTCGCGTTGCGCAACAGCCAGTTCATCTTCCGGCTTCGCAAAGTGGTCCATGCCGATATACACATATCCGGCGCCAGTCAGCTTGTTGACCGCCATGCTCAGGATGTCCAGCTTTACCTGCGGTGCCGGCAGGTCCTCTTCATGGATGCGCCGCTGCGGCTTGAAAATGGTGGGCATGTGCGCATAGTTGTAGATAGAGAGACGATCCGGATTGGCTGCGATCACACGATCCAGTGTGCGTTCGAAACCTTCCAGCGTCTGTTTGGGCAATCCATAGATCAGATCGATACTGACCGATTTGAATCCGTTGGCGCGTGCTGCCTTGATGACGCGCAACGTCTCTTCTTCGCTCTGGATACGATTGACCGCCCTTTGCACTTCATCATCAAAATCCTGCACGCCGATACTGATGCGATTAAAGCCGGTGGCACCTAGCAGCGCGATGGTTTCATCGCTGACCTTGCGCGGATCGATCTCGATGGAATATTCGCCATCTTTGACCAGCTTGAAGTACTTGCCGATTGCCGTCATTACTTCGCGAATCTCGTCGTCGCTCATAAAGGTCGGCGTACCGCCACCAAAATGCAGCTGCTCAACTACTTGACCTTGGCCCAGCAGCTCAGCCTGCATGGCCATTTCCTTGACCAAGTAACGCACGTATTCCGCTGATTTACTGCGATCCTTGGTGATGACCTTATTGCATGCACAATAGAAACAGAGCGTATTGCAGAATGGAATATGGATGTACAGCGAAAGCGGACGGCCTACTCCACCTATTTCGCGCTTTGCCAGCCAGTGACTGTAACTTTCGGCGTTGAATGCCTCGACAAACCTGTCTGCCGTGGGATAAGAAGTG
This sequence comes from Sideroxydans sp., assembly GCA_028687425.1. Taxonomy (GTDB): domain Bacteria; phylum Pseudomonadota; class Gammaproteobacteria; order Burkholderiales; family Gallionellaceae; genus Sideroxyarcus. Next base: position 22,076 of record JAQUAD010000025.1, on the reverse strand, counting down.
TAGCGCGGCCCATTCTTATCCAGCCGGCGTATCAGTTCCAAATCCACAACCAGTTGATTTACTGCTTTGTTCATCCTCTCCTCCTCTCGCAAGGGTGTAACTATGCCAGTTTGCTGCCCGTTTGACTTGATATATGTCAAAATAGCCCCGTAGCAACCCTTCAATGAATGTGGCTTTGAACGACATAAACCAAACCGAAATCACTCGCCTGCGGGTCGCTTGCTCCAATTGCAATCTGCGGGAGTTGTGCCTTCCCGTGGATCTGACGCCCAAGGAGATGGTGCGCCTTGAAGAACTCAGCAACCAAAAACGCAGCTACGAGACTGGCGACTACCTTTATCGCTCTGGCGACCGCTTCAAGTCATTGCACGCGATTCGTAGTGGTTCGTTCAAGACACGTGTGTTGCATGAAGACGGGCGCGAACAGGTCACAGGCTTCCTGATGCCCGGTGAAATCATCGGCCTGGAGGCGATCAGCACTGATGTTCATACCTGCGAAGCTCTGGCGATGGAGGATAGCGAGGTCTGCGAACTCCCCTATGGAAAACTGGCCGAGTTGAGTCGTGAAATCCCCAGTCTGCAACGGCACCTGCACAAGATAATGAGCAGGGAGATCGTTCGCGACCAAGGCATCATGCTGCTGCTCGGCTCCATGCGTGCCGAAGAGCGTCTGGCTGCCTTCTTGCTTAATATGTCGCAGCGCAATGCCATACACGGCATGTCAGCCACCCAGTTGCGGTTGCGCATGTCGCGCTTGGAGATCGGCAGCTATCTTGGACTCAAACTGGAAACCGTCAGTCGGGCATTCTCCCATTTTCAGGATGAAGGCTTGATACAAGTCAAAGCGCGCGCGATTGAAATCCTGGCCTTGCCCAAACTGCGGGAGATGGTTGGCAAGTGATATATTTGTTCCTTTAATCATGCAGAATCATTATCCTGAATTTCCACTTCAATTTTGAGGTATTCCATGAGCGAAAAATACCATGCCACCCCTGATGAAATCGTGCGCGCCAAGTGGCCTCACGAGATATTCCTCATCAATCTGGTTTTCAACCATATTCTTGTGTTCGCTTCCACATTCGGTGTCTTCAGCACCTTTCCGTTGATGGTTCTGATCGTTCCCATCACTTCGTTTGCCATTACTGGCTATATCCTCATCAAGGCGCGCAATGTCGCCGCCAGTGATGACACTATTTTCGTCAAAGCCCACTGGGGCCTTGCGCACAAGCGCAATTCCCATTTTATGTGGCTATTGAGTATCACTTGCGGAGTAATGGCTGGCGGACTATGGATCTCCACCGCCATGGGCTGGTCCAAGATTGCAACTATTGCATTGCTGGGAGGCATCGGCCTGCTGCCGTTCATGGTGTCGCTTTTGATTTTGATCGTGTTGGGTAACGACGCTGTCCATCAAGCCAAAAGCAGCAAGCTTCCAAAGGGCACTGCCACTGTTGCAGCATGAACGAACTGATTGCCGATCGAAATGACAACTGAAAGCAAAATCTATTGGGGCGTCGGGATTTTTTCCGTCGTCATCATCCTTGGTGCCTTCCTGATTCCCGGAAACCGCCCGGACAAGGAAGACCTGCCTTGGCATATCGAACATCCCGCACCAAATTCCGTAAGGATATTCGGCCTTACCTTGGGCCAGTCGACACCGGGGGATGCAGAAGCTCGCTTCAAGGAAGAGGGAGAACCAAGCCTGTTCAAATCTCCGACTGGTGCGCTGTCTGCTGAACTGTTCTTTGAGCAACTCAATCTGGCTGGTTTGCGCTCACGCGTCGTGTTGACCGCAGAAATCCCGGATGCGGAGCTGAAGGCGATGTATGAACGCGGTTTACGCATGGCTGGAACTGGCAGTGGCAAGAAGATTACCCTCACGCCGGACGACATTGCCGTATTGCGCAAGTCCCCCATCAGCAGCCTGACCTATATGCCGGGCGTGAAAGTCGACGAGACGCTATTTCTGAAGCGCTTCGGCGAGCCTTCACAGGTCATCAAGGAGGAAGGACGCGATACCACTCACTGGCTGTACCCGCAGCATGGCTTGGATATCTCGATGGGCGGCGGTGAGAAGCCGCTGTTGCAATACGTCTCACCCGCAGAGTTCGAAAAACTTGTTAAACCTCTGTTAAAGCAAGCGGCTCAAAGCACCAAGTAGTTCTTATTCCGCATCCGCTCTTCTGTTCGGATGCGGCATCATGTCCTCATCGTCATCCATAAGGATGCGTTGGCCACCGCCTTCCATATCCTCGTACTGCCCTTTTTTCACTGCCAGGATTAATACGATGACGAATAGGACACCGAAAAACATCATGCCTGGTATCAAACTGTAGATCACTTCCATATCTATCTCACTTCCTGAACATAGTGCGGATACGTGCCGCATTCCCTATAACAATCAGCGAACTGATGGGCATTGTGATTGCCGCCACCAGCGGACTAACTTTAGCCATCATGGCCAAGGGCACCATAATAAGGTTATAGACGAATGATAGGCCTATATTCTGCTTGATTGTAAGCAATGTACGTTGCGATAGTTGAGTTGCCTGCAGGACTTTACTCAACTCATTGTGCATCAACACGATGTCAGCGCTATCCAGGGACACATCGGTTCCCGAACCCAAGGCAATGCCTACATTGGATCGAATCAAGGCCGGCGCGTCATTTACGCCATCGCCCACCATCGCAACGATCTCGCCCCGTTGTTGCAGTCTCTGGATTACCTGATCCTTATCCTGTGGCATCACTTCGGCAATCACCTCCATTCCACCCAGTTGACGCGCAATCGCCTCGACGACTGGGCGCCGGTCGCCGCTTAGCAAGGTCATGCTTATACCGGCCTCCCGCAGTGTGCTAACCAATTGCTGAGCATCCGCCCTCAGCTGATCTGCCAAACCGAATATCGCGACGTGACGCCCTGCACAGGCCATGTACACGCAACTCATTGCTTGCGATTCCAGCTCGTGTACCTGCTTCTGCAATATCTCGTCCAGCTCTATTCCAGACAGAGTCAGCCAGCTAGCGCTCCCCAGCCTGACTTCCTGCCCATCAACAATTGCTGCGACCCCCAAACCCGCTGTCGCATGAAAGTCACTCACCTCAATCGTTCGGTAAAGAAGCTCCTGCTGTTCAGCAAATTTTACAAGTGCGCGCGCCGTACTATGTTCGCTGTACCGCTCAGCGGCTGCCGCTTTCGCAATCATCTCCTGAGCATTTATGCCCTGCACCATGTCCGATCTGACTACACTCATCTTCCCTTCGGTCAAGGAACCGGTTTTGTCGAACACAAAGTGCGTTACCTTGGACAAGGTCTCCAACACCAGTCCATTTTTTACGAGAATTCCATGTTTTGCGCCGAGGCCTGAGGCAACTGCAATCGACATCGGGGTAGCCATGCCTAATGCGCACGGACAGGTGATGATGAGCACCGAGGTTGCAGCCATCAGCGCCACTTCAAAATCCTGCGCATTCCACAAAAAGAATGTCAGACAGGCACACAGTAATGTAACCAGAACGAACCACGGCACGATCGTGTCTGCCAAGCGCTGGATTGGCGCTTTTGAAGATTGCGCTTCTTCTACCAGACGAATGATCTTGGAAAGGGTCGTGTCTTGTAACTGGGTCCTTACTTCAACCAGCAATGCACCTGTCGTATTTACTGTCCCCGCTGAGACGACATCACCTGCCTGCTTGTGCACCGGGGCTGATTCACCGCTCAGCATCGCTTCATCCACTGCACTTCGTCCTTCTAGCACCACGCCATCCACTGGCACAGTGTAACCAGGCTTCACCATTACCTGGTCACCCAGCATGACTGCGCGGATCGGCGTCATCTTTTCAACACCATCCTTGATCACCATTGCAACTCTTGGCTGGAGTTCCATCAGTCGTTTGGTAGCTGACAGCGCTTGGTGCCTGAACATCCCTTCCAGGTAGCGTCCGATCAGAATAACGAAGGTCAGATTTGTAACAGTATCGAAGTAGACTTCGCCGTGCTGGTTATTGGTTAGCGTGACATATAGTGAATAGACAAAGGTGACGGACAAGCCAAGTACGATAGGCAAATCCATTGTCAGGTGGCCCGCCTTCAGGCCGCCAGCTGCTCCTTTAAAGAAGGGATAGCCGGAATAGAGCAATGTCGGTGTCGCCAACACCAGACCCATCCAGTGAAAAAAGCTTCGGAATTCATCCTGGTTGGCACCGCTGTACAGTGCTATGGCTATCCACATCATGTTCATCGCAGCAAAACCGGCGAAAAACAGTCTGAACAGCATGGCACGGTTAGTTCTCTTAATTACGCCTTCCGCGCTTTCAGGATCATATGGCACGGCAGAATAGCCAATACGCACCAAAGCCTTGATCAGCTCCGACAACTTGGTTTTGCTGTTATCCCATTTCAGATGCAACCGCTTGGTTGCCAGATTGACCTCTACCGAGAGAACTCCAGGAGCTCTTTTAAGACCCCGCTCAATCAACCATACGCACGCTGCGCAATGGATGCCCTCCACCAGCAAATGTATGGAGCGCACATCACCTGCGCATGATGTGTATTCCTGCTGAACTTCATCGAAGTCGTAGATATCGATGTCTTTGGGAGGTTCAGGCGGCGGCCCGAGCAAGACTCCATCAGGTGTGCGCTGATAGTATCCCTGCAAGCCAGCTTCGTAGATTGCGCCGCATACCGATTGGCAACCAAAGCAGCAAAATGCTCTCTTCTGCCCTTCTATTTCTGTGGAGAATTCCGCATCCAAGGGAATCGGCAGGCTGCAATGGAAGCAGCCTGTCAAAACGTTATCGCCGTGACTCATTTACGAAATTCAAGTTCAGTGTTCCGCTTCGGCCACCATGAAACGGTCTGTGTCTACTGCAAACTCGTCGCTGCCTCGCTTTAGGTGGATGTGCAGTTCCCAGTACCCTTTCAGCGGAAAGCTGATGTAACCCTGATAGCTGCCTGTGGCCACTTCTTTGAAGGATGTAGTGAAGTCCTTACTTGCGTCGGATGCGCGATAAGCTTCCACTTCCATCTCACCGCTGACGGGCCGGCCATCTCGGTCTTTCACGGAAATTTCATACATCGTTGGCTGGCCTTGGATAAGCTTCTTCGGCTTGTTAATAGTTGTCTGCCAGCCCAGAGCCTGTTGTTTCCCCAGCTCGCTAAGCATCTGAGTATTTGTCTTGCGATCCTTGGTTTTGTACTCACGATCAATCAGCGAGGACTGATTGTGAGTTGCAAACCAGATAAATGTCGCATTGACAGCAAGAACAAGCACGATAAGCAGCAACATGCCCAGCAACCAAGGATTGCGTAAACCCGATTTGTGATCTTGTGAAATCATCATCATTCCGTTATTTGTTCGGGCCGTAGAATTTACTGGTGTATTCAGCAAACACCTTTGCATCATCCAGGCTCTCAACCCTGAACTGTATCGGCACGACGTCCTTCTCCACATTTGCTGCCGGCGCTCTTGCAAAGATCGTAAAGGAAGTTCCTCGTCCGTGATGCGTCATGGGATGCTGCTCTGCACCGATAATAACCAAGCCCTTGACTCCGCCTTCCGCGGTTACCTTGACGCGAAAATCCTTGTCAGTTTTGTTTAATACTTTGAAGTCGAACTTGTTCTGGATTGAACCATCGCTCATTTGAACAAACAAGGGCTGGCGCTCATGTACGATCTTCAGCGTCATGGCCCCCATATGCGTCAGCCCCCATACGATACCCACCAGTGCGAGAAGAATGATGCTGAGATATACCAATGTTCGCGGATGCTGGTATATTTTTTTGGCTGGCTTCCCAGATAGTTCATCCAGAGAGGCGTATCGAATCAAGCCGCGCGGCTTATTGATTTTATCCATCACAACATCGCAAGCGTCGATGCATAGACCGCAGGTAATGCAGCCCAATTGCTGGCCGTTGCGAATATCCACGCCAGTTGGACAAACCTGTACGCATTGGAAGCAGTCAATACAGTCGCCTTGCGGCGCCACTGCTTCTCCACCCCGCCTGATTTTTCCGCGAGGTTCGCCACGCGTGTAGTCGTAAGTTGGAAGAATGGTCTGATTGTCAGTCATCACGCCCTGAATGCGCGCATACGGGCATAGCCAGAAGCAGGTCTGCTCTCTCAGGAATCCAGCCAGAATGTATGTACCCAAAAAGAACATCACAATGACCACCCAACCAACCGTGGGCAATTGCAGATGAATCAGGTCATGCCAGTATTCAAAAGCATCAACAAACCAAATCGAAAAGCTGATACCTGTCAACAGTGCAATCAGCATCCATAGTGTATGTTTGATGAGCTTCTTTTTTATCTTGTCAAACGTCCAGGGGGCAACATCCAGCTTGCGTCGGGCGGTGGGATTGCCCTCGATCTTATCTTCCAGCCATGTAAACCAGTCTGTCCAAGCGGTCTGAAAACAGAAGTACCCACACCAGACTCGCGATGCGACTGACGTCACCGCAAACAGCGTCATTGCGGCAACAAGCAGAACCAGGGAAAGCATCCAGATGTCCTGTGGCAACACCGTAAGGCCAAAAAACTTGAACTGTCTGTGTTGAATATCGAACAGGATCGCCTGGCTGCCGTTCCAGCGCAGGTATGGAACCAGAAAGAATGGGAGCCACATCGCCAATTGAGCTTTGTCTTTGAACGACCTGAAGAAGCCTGGCATGCGTTTGGCATGAATGGTTTGCCCGCCAGTATTGACCGTCCAGGTTTCAAATTCGTTGTAAAGCGTGGTGACTTCACCCGGCTCTTTTTTTCCGACTTCCTGATTCATACCGCCTCCTGAATGCGCATTACGCCGTCTCTACAACCTTAGAGACATTCCAAATGTTTATGATTCTACTTCTTAACCCGTTGCAGTTCAGTGATATTTCGTACAAAGAAAAAGGAGGAGAGCAAGCTCTCCTCCTTTTTCAACAGCGAATCATTACTTCTTGTCTTGACCTTTTGTAGCGTTGCGGAAGGCCATATAGAACAACCAAGCAACGACTGCAATTGATCCAACGAGTGCGATGATCACACCCCAGAAAACCATATCCTGATTCATAGCTGCTCTCCTTACGTTATGGCCTGCACAAGCTCGCTCATGCAGGCCGCACTAGATTACTGCGCTTGACCACCGCCGAACTTGTAAACATACACAGCCAGCTTCTTGATCTCTGCATCCGACAGCTTGCTGCCTTGGAATGCAGGCATCACCGCCACGCGCGTGTCAGGCGTACCAGCGTTGACACCGTTCTTGATAGTGTACTTGATGCCCTCTACGGAACCATCGAAGCGCCATACGCTATCAGTCAGGTTGGCAGAACCCATTGCTTGCATACCCTTGCCATCTTCGCCATGACAAGCTGTGCAGCCCTTCTCAGCGAACAGCGGTGTAGAAGTCGGCTTGCCTGCCGCAACTGCATTGGCCAATGTGTCGATCTCAGCTTCGGACAGCATGTCAGCGTGAGCCATCATCATGCCTTGACGTCCACCCTGAATGGTTTCATGGATTGCATCAATGGTGCCGCCATACAGCCAGTCGTCGTCGTTCAGGATAGGTGCGAACAGACCAAACTTGTCATGCGTACCAACGCCGTTCTGACCGTGGCACGCTGCACAGTTGTCACCGAACAGCACTTTGCCGGAACGGGTAACGTACTCTGTCAATTCGCTATCGGCCAGAATAGCAGCCGGTGTCATGTCCTTCAGCTTGGCTTCATACTTGCCGCGCACTTCGTCAACAACACTCTTGTCGGCTTCCATTTCGGTGATCGCAGTCCAACCGCCCACACCCTTAAACCAAGTGCCGCCATTCGACAGCGGGATGGAGGGGTAGTACAGGAAGTACACCACACACCAGATCGCGCTGACCGTCAGGCCCAGCATCCACCACTTGGGCGGCTGATTGATATAGTCGCCCAGATCATCATCCCAGACGTGCCCTGTCGTTGGCACGCTGCTTGCATCGTGTTTGTCACTCATCTTTTATCTCCCAATTTGATAGGGTCCTCGTCGTCCAGAGCCATACGGCTCTGGGCTTCGAAATTTTGCTTGTTGGACGGTCGAAACACCATGACATAGGTCACTACCATACCGATCGCTGCAACCAAGGCGAAGAACACCCCCAGCCAGTCATTGGTCGTCATGGCCTGCACATCCATGCCAAAGTGCTCCAACAGATTAATCACGGTAGTTCACACCTTCTTCGAACTTGACGTGATTGCCCAGGCTCTGCAGGAAGGCGATCAGCGCTTCCAGATCGGTCTTGCCTTCCAGCTCGGCAGCTGCACCAGCGATATACGCGTCAGTGTAGATGGTCTTCGGAACCGGGTTGAACGGCATGATGGTCAGAACCTTCATGGTTTCCACAGTCTCGGCAACGTCCACTTTCTTGTCATTCAACCAGAAGTAGTTGGGCATCACAGACTCGGGAACCACATCGCGCGGGTACATCAGATGGCGACGATGCCACTCATCAGAGTACTTGCCTGCCAAGCGGGCCAGATCAGGACCGGTACGCTTGGAGCCCCACTGATAAGTGTGGTCATACATGGATTCTTCAGCGATGGAGTAGTGGCCATAACGGTCTTTCTCGTCGCGGAAGGGACGGATCATCTGAGAGTGGCACAGGAAGCAACCTTCACGGATGTAAACGTTGCGGCCAGCCAGTTCCAGAGGCTTGTAAGGACGAACGCCATCACCAGGCTGCCAGTCATCCAGCGTCTTGTGCGCCGAAGTGGCCGGATTCCAAATGATCTTGTCCATCGGAATGACGTTGCCGTTCAGATCCTTGTGCTGCGTGTTGTTACAGGTAGGATCGTTCTGGCACATCGCCGTGTTCGGCAGGTAGAACAGCGGCACGATTTCCACGATACCGCCGATAGCCACGGCGATTGCGGTCAGCACGAACATCAGGAGCGTACTGCGTTCTGTCTTGTCCTGAAGTTGTGTCGAATAGATTTTGTCGTGATCGGACATATTATTCACTCCCCTTATGCATTAGCCGGAACAGCGCTGGCACTGCGTGCAGAACTTGCAGTGCGCACAGTCATCACGATGTTGTACAGAGCGATCCAGGTACCGATGTTGAAGATCAGACCGCCGATCGCACGCATCGCGTAGTACGGATGCATAGCGGATACAGACTCAACGAAGGTATATGTCAGCGTGCCGTACTCATCGTAGTCGCGCCACATCAGACCCTGCATGATGCCAGAGACCCACATCGCAACAACGTAGACCACTGTGCCGATAGTAGCCAGCCAGAAGTGAACGTTCACCAGACCTTCGGAGTACATCTTCTCCACGCCCCACAGCTTCTTGATCATGTGATAGATCGCGCCGTAGGCAACCATTGCCATCCAGCCCAGAGCGCCGGAGTGCACGTGACCAACGGTCCAGTCAGTGTAGTGAGACAGCGCGTTAACAGTCTTGATGGACATCACAGGACCTTCGAAAGTGGACATCGCGTAGAACGCCAGAGCCACAACCAGGAAGCGCAGGATGTAGTCGGTACGCAGACGGTCCCATGCACCGGACAGCGTCATCATACCGTTCATCGCACCACCCCAAGACGGGATGATCATCGCCAGAGAAACAGCGGCACCCAGAGAACCGGTCCAGTCAGGCAATGCAGTGTACTGCAGGTGGTGAGCGCCCAGCCAAACATAGCCGAATGTCAATGCCCAGAAGTGCAGAACGGAAAGACGATAAGAGAACACCGGACGGCCAGCCTGCTTCGGAACGAAGTAGTACATGATCGCCAGAAAGCCACCAGTCAGGTAGAAACCAACAGCGTTGTGACCCCACCACCACTGAATCATAGCGTCTTGCACGCCAGAGTAGATGGAGAAGGAGTTGGTCATGCTGACGGGGATAGCCATGCTGTTAACCACGTGCAGATAGGTGATCATCACGATCATGCCCATGGTGAACCAGTTAGACACATAGATGTGCGATGTCTTGCGGATGCCGATGGTCATGATGTAGTTGAAACCGTACATCAACCATACAACTGCGATCGCGATATCGATCGGCCATTCCAGTTCGGCGTATTCCTTACCGGAAGTCCAGCCCAGTGGCAGAGTGATCACTGCGGAAACGATGATCAGGTTCCAGCCAATGAAGGTTGCCCAAGCAAGACCGTTGCTCCACAACTTGGTAGCACCGGTGCGTTGCACGATGTAAAAGCCTGTTGCCATCAGCGCACAACCGCCAAACGCGAAGATCACGGCATTGGTGTGCAACGGACGCAGGCGACCGAAGGTGATCCATTCCAAGTCAAAGTTCAGGAACGGCCAAGCCAGCTCCGATGCGACGTACACACCGATGAGCGTACCTACACATGCATAAATGGCGGCAGCGATGGTGAACCAGCGCACAACCTCCATATCGTACTTTACTGGTGTCGCTTGATTAGCTTCCACAGTAGTCTCCTCCCCAGAGCGAAGTTAAAAAAACCAATGCGCCGAGCACCCAAATGTTCCTGCGTGCCAGACGCACCCTTTGTTGCAAACCTACAGCGCGGCAAATTGTCGCAGTGCGAGCGCGACAAGTAAAGCCTAAATTGGTTCCGACACAAGCATACCCCACTAAAATTGTCGGGTTGAGGCATGACGAAAACGGAGCGGATACTATGGAATTATCAATAGGCGCAATTTGATATATGTCAAAATTTGCCCCTACAAATTTCGTGGTCGATCTCAAAGCAGGTGGGAGAGGATTGCTGGAGCGGGTGAAGGGAATCGAACCCTCGTCGTAAGCTTGGGAAGCTTCTGCTCTGCCATTGAGCTACACCCGCATGGTGTAGAATGCGACGCGGATTCTAACACGGACATTCATCTACTAAAGTGATCACAGTCAGCATCAACGGCGTCATTCGGCAACTGCCAAATAGCATCAGCATCGCTTCATTGATTGAAGACATGGGACTAACCGGCAAACGCGTTGCGCTTGAGCGAAACGGCGAGATCGTTCCGCGAAGCCAGTTCACATCTCATCTGCTTGCAGATGGCGACAAACTTGAAATCGTAGCCGCCGTTGGGGGCGGGTAAGCACAAAACGGAATACACTTAATAATATATGAACGACACATTAACCATTGCGGGCAAGAACTACTCTTCCCGATTGCTGGTCGGCACTGGCAAATACAAGGATTTCACTGAGACACGCGCCGCACTGGATGCAAGCGGGGCGGAGATCGTCACCGTGGCGATCCGTCGCACCAATCTGGGCCAGAATGCCAACGAACCCAATCTGCTTGATGCAGTGCCGCCATCCAAGTTCACCTATCTGCCCAATACTGCCGGTTGCTACAGTGCCGATGACGCTGTGCGCACGCTACGTCTGGCACGCGAATTATTGGATGGGCATTCGCTGGTCAAACTGGAAGTGCTGGGCGATCCGCAATCCCTCTATCCGAATGTGATTGAAACCATTGCCGCCGCCAAAACACTGGTCGCGGAGGGCTTCCAGGTTATGGTTTACACCTCGGACGATCCTATCGTAGCCAAGCAATTGGAAGACATCGGCTGCGCCGCGATCATGCCACTGGCATCACTGATCGGCTCAGGCATGGGCATCCTGAATCCCTGGAACCTGCAACTGATCATGGAACGCGTACAAGTGCCAGTTATCGTGGATGCGGGCGTGGGAACAGCTTCCGATGCCGCTATCGCCATGGAACTTGGCTGCGACGGCGTGCTGATGAACACAGCGATTGCCTCAGCCCAGAACCCGATATTGATGGCCTCAGCCATGAAGAAAGGCGTAGAAGCCGGGCGCGAAGCCTTTCTTGCAGGGCGCATGCCCAGAAAGCTCTATAGCGCCAGCCCCAGTTCGCCGACCGCCGGCATCATCGCTTCGACCCGTAGCTGATGACAGCGCCAGAAGACCTTCGCCAGCGACACATCCGAAGTTTCGTTCTGCGTCAGGGCCACCTCTCAACGGCCCAGCGACGAGCAGTCGATACACTGTTGCCTCGCTATGGCATTCCTTATGTGGCTCGACCACTTGATCTTGAACATGCTTTTGGTCGCAGTGCGCCCAAGATACTTGAGATCGGTTTTGGCATGGGCGACAGCACAGCCACCATTGCGGCCGCCCACCCCGAGATCGATTACCTGGCTCTGGAAGTGCACACGCCCGGTGTCGGCAATCTGCTCAAGCTGATCGACGCGCAAGCGATTAACAACATCCGCATCATCCAGCACGATGCTGTGGAAGTGCTGCGCGACATGATCCCCGACGCCTCCCTGGACGGCGTGCATATCTTCTTTCCAGATCCATGGCATAAGGCGCGCCACCATAAACGCCGCCTGATCCAATCGCCGTTCATCGAAAAGCTTGTACTTAAACTCAAACCCGGCGGCTACATCCATGCAGCGACAGACTGGCAGGAGTATGCAGAACAGATACTGGATGTTTTGAGTTCAGCGCAGCAATTGGAAAATACTGCCGCCGATTACGCGCCCCGTCCCGAATATCGCCCTCTGACAAAATTCGAACAGCGCGGAATACGGCTTGGTCACGGCGTCTGGGATCTAGTTTTCCGCCGCAAGGAAAATCTGTAACAGATCGTTCAGAAAGCGCCGCCCCATCTCGGTCGGCGCGATTCGCCCCACTTCGCGCACCAGCAATCCTTGTTGCTCAGCCCTCTCCAACTCGCGCCGAATCAATAACAGGGGCAGACTGGTGCGTTCCTGAAACAGGCGCTCTTCGAATCCGCCATTCAGTCGCAGTGCATTCATCATGAACTCGAAGGCAAGGTCGTCTTTGTCCAGCACGTGCTCACTTTGCACCTGCACACCCTGCGCCACACCTTCCATATACGCCTTCGGTTGCTTGTGCCGCGCTTGGCGTATCACCTTGTCGTGGAAACTCAACTTGCTGTGCGCCCCGGCACCGATGCCGAGGTAATCGCCGAATTGCCAGTAATTCAGATTGTGCCGAGCGTGCCTGCCCGGCTTGGCGAATGCTGACGTCTCGTAGTGCTCGTAACCATGTGCCGCCATGAGCGTTTCTATCCCTTGCTGCATTTCGCTACTTGCATCATCGTCCGGCAACTGGGGCGGTTGGTGCGCAAACAGCGTGTTCGGCTCCAGCGTCAGGTGATAGCACGACATATGTTGCGGCGCAAAAGACAGGGCTGATTGCAGATCATGCATCGCCTCTTCCTGCGATTGATCAGGCAAGGCGTACATCATGTCCAGATTGATATTGTCGAAGCGTGCTTGAGCCACCTCGATGGCACGCCTTGCTTCGTCGCCGGAATGGATGCGACCCAATGCTTGCAGATGCACATCGTTGAAACTCTGAATGCCGAGTGAAAGCCGATTCACCCCGGCGCCGCGGAATGCGGCGAACTTACTCACCTCGACCGCACCGGGATTCGCCTCCAGGGTAATCTCGGCTTCGTGCGCCAATGGCAAGCGCATGCGCACCTGCGTCAACAAATATGAAAGCGCATCGCCCGACAACAAACTGGGCGTGCCGCCGCCGATAAAGATGGAATAGACCTTGCGTCCCCAGACCAAGGGCAATGCCGAATCCAGATCGCGCAGCAGTGCCTCCACATATTCCCGATCCGGTATCGCACCGTGCGCCTCATGCGAATTGAAGTCGCAGTACGGACATTTACGCACGCACCATGGGATATGTATGTAAAGAGATAAAGGCGGCAGCGCCTGAAAATTCACCGGCTGCGACTTGGTGCCGAATGGTTGCAGGATTTGCGCGCTCATGTGCGCGGAAAGCGCTGCATCAACACCTGCAGCGCCTTGGCGCGATGGCTGATCTGGGCTTTTTCGTCATGCGACAGTTCAGCCGCGGTCTTGCCGAATTGCGGCAACCAGAACATCGGGTCGTAGCCGAAGCCGCCGTCGCCGCGCTGCTCATGGAAAATCTCGCCTTGCCATTCGCCTTCGGCGATCAAGGGCTGCGGATCGTCGGCATGGCGTACCAGCACCAGTACACAGTAATAATGTGCACGACGATCCGTCACGCCCTGCATGTCTCGCAGCAATTTTTCGTTGTTGCGCGCATCGGATTTGGGATTGTCGCCAGCGTAGCGGGCAGAGATCACGCCGGGCGCACCGCCCAGCGCCTCCACGCAGATGCCAGAATCATCGGCCAATGCAGGCAATCCACTGGCGCGGCTGACATGTCGCGCCTTGGCCAGCGCGTTTTCGACAAAAGTACAATGCGGCTCTTCCGCCTCCGAGATGCCCAGCTGCGACTGCGTCAGCACCTCGATGCCCAGCGGGGCCAGCATGCGCTGGAACTCGCGCAGCTTGCCCTGATTGTTGGAAGCGATGACCAGCTTGTTCATTGTGCCAAGGCTGTGCGTTGCATCTCGCCCAGTTGCTCGATACCGAGCTTAGCCAATTCAAGCAGCGTATCCATTTCTTCTCGCGAGAATGGGTGCCCCTCAGCCGTACCCTGCACCTCGACGAAGTGGCCGCTGCCCAGCATCACCACGTTCATATCGGTGTCGCAATCAGAATCCTCGGGGTAATCCAGATCAAGCACTGGCGTGCCTTGGTAGATGCCGACCGAGATGGCCGCAACGGAATCCTTGAGAGGATTTTCTTTAACTGCACCTTGCTGCATCAAGCTGCTCACCGCATCGTGCAAAGCGACATATGCGCCGGTGATGCTGGCGGTACGCGTACCCCCATCAGCCTGAATCACATCGCAATCCAGGGTGATGGTGCGCTCGCCAAGTTTGGCAAGATCCACTACCGCACGCAGGCTGCGCCCGATCAAGCGCTGAATTTCTTGCGTACGCCCTGATTGCTTGCCCTTGGCCGCTTCGCGCCCCATACGGCTGCCGGTCGAGCGCGGCAACATGCCATATTCAGCGGTCACCCAGCCCTCGCCGCTGCCTTTCTTGTGAGGTGGAACACGTTCTTCCACACTGGCCGTACAAATGACTTTGGTATCGCCGCACTCGATGAGCACCGAACCTTCGGCATGCTTGGTGTAGTGACGGGTGATGCGGATGTTGCGGAGTTGATCTGGCTGTCTTTGGCTGGGACGCATGGCTTGAATCCGTGAAAAATTTCGAAAGCGGATTATACCGCCTCGCACGGAGTTCTAAGCGGCAGCGCCTTCTTCGAGGATGATGCAAACCGGCGATTCTGTTGCATGTTCCATTTCTGCCGCCCCCAGCCTGGCTACAACGGCCGTTGTGTTGTCGGCACGAGCACCTTCGCGATAGATGGCGACATCGATCAATTCGCCCAGTGTCGTTTGCAAATAGCTGGTTGCGTGCAATTTAGCCAGCTCGCTTTCCTCCAGCGGGCTCCAGAAACCGTCGCTGCATAGCAGCAACATATCGCCATCCTGCATGTCGACGCTGGGCGCGACCTCGGCATAGAACATGTCCTCCACGCCGCCTAAACAGTTGGTGATCTTGTTGCGGTCAGGATGGGTACGCATCTCTTCCGGACTGATGATGCCCCAGTCCGCCCATTGCTGAACGACCGAGTGGTCGTGCGTGACGCTATGCACCCCCCCTTGTCGCAACAGGTAGAAGCGCGAATCGCCGGCGTGGGCGAACCACACCTTGCCGTCCTGCACCAGCGCCGCCACACAGGTGGTGCCAGGACTGCCGCCAAGGTTTTGTTCGCGCGCATAGTCGATGATGGCATCATGACCTGCTCGCATCGTTGCACGCAAAAACACCTCAGGTTCTTTCGTGCGCCCCGACTCCAGACGGCTGAAAGCTCGCATGAACGTGTATACGGCAATCTGCGCTGCGATCTCACCATGCAGATGCCCACCCATGCCGTCGGCAAGTACGAGCAGCAAGGCATCATTGGTATAGGCATAGCCCACACGATCCTGATTGTATTTGCGCCCGCCAATATGGTTGGCTTGGTGAATAGCGAACTTCATTCATTTTCCCGCTGATTACCTACCCGCAACAAAGTGCGGACAAGGCGACTGGGCACAATCGTAATATAATGTGCATGGTTCAGTCCGTCTTTTTTCCTCCCGCCTGGAGTTTTGATGATTTTCAGCATGACCGGCTATGCCGTTGCTAGCGCCGAACTTGATGTCGGCTCCCTTTCGCTCGAGTTACGCTCCGTCAATCATCGCTATCTAGACCTGCAATTAAGGATGCCAGATGAGTTGCGCTCGCTGGAGCCCATGCTGCGTGAGCAAATTTCAGCACGGATCAGCCGCGGCAAGATCGAATGCCGTATTAATCTGCTTAGCCGCGCTTCTGCACAAGCAGGCAGCAACATCAACCTTGACACCGTAAAACAGCTGGCCGCATGGAGTGTCCAGATACGCAAAATACTGCCAACCGCTGGAGAGTTGACCATTGCCGAGGTACTGAAATGGCACGGAGTGACCGAGAATCCAGCCGTTTCCGACGAGATGCTGCGCACCGCAGTTGCTGCCGCGCTGCAGCAAGCTTTGCACGATTTCACTGCCGCCCGTCAACGCGAAGGCGGGAAACTCGCCAGTTTTTTGCTTGAGCGAGTGGAAGGCATCGAAAAGCTGCGACTTACCGTCGCGCCACGCATCCCAGGCGCCATCGCCGCCTATGAAGCCAAATTGCGTGCACGTCTGCTTGAAGCACTGGGTAGTGACGATGACGAGCGCGTACGACAAGAGATCACGCTGTATGCCAGCAAAATTGATGTGGACGAAGAGCTTTCGCGCCTGCATACCCACCTTGCTGAAGTGCAGCGTGTCATCGATAAAGGCGGCATCGTTGGCAAGCGTCTGGATTTCATGATGCAAGAGCTGCACCGGGAAGCCAACACATTAGGCTCGAAATCTGTGGATGCTGAAGTTTCACGCTGCGCGATGGATATCAAGTTGTTGATCGAACAGATGCGCGAGCAAGTGCAGAACATCGAATAGGAGAATCAAATGCCAGGAAGTCTAATCGTCATCAGCGCCCCTTCCGGCGCAGGCAAAACCAGTCTGGTGCATGCCCTGCTCGAACACAACCCGCAGATCGGGCTTTCCGTTTCCTACACTACGCGCGCCCCTCGCGAGGGAGAGATTAACGGCAAGCACTATCACTTCATCAGCCGTGAAACATTTCTCGAAATGGCCAAGCGCGGCGAGTTCCTTGAGAGTGCAGAAGTCTACGGGAACTACTATGGCACTTCGCAAAAATGGATCGCTGACGAAACGGCCAAGGGACGCGACATCCTGCTTGAGATCGACTGGCAGGGCGCTGCGCAGGTGCGCAAGATATTCCCGGCATGCATCTCCATATTCATCCTGCCGCCTTCTCGGGAAGCCCTGGCGCAGAGACTGAACGGCCGCGGCACGGACGATGCCAGTGTGATCTCGAAGCGGCTTGCAGCTGTGCGTGACGACGTCTCTCACGTTGCTGAATTTGATTATGTTATTATCAACGAAGACCTGAACAGGGCACTGCACGAGCTTGAATCCGTCGTGCTGGCCGCCCGCCTGCGCGGATCCAGTCAGATCGCAAGGCACCAGCAACTTATCAACCAATTACAGACACCGGAGAATTGAATCATGGCTCGCATCACCGTTGAAGACTGCATGGCTAACATCCCCAACCGTTTCGAACTGACACTGGCCGCTGCTTATCGCGCGCGTCAGCTGGCCAACGGCGCAAACCATCTGGTAGAAACCAGCAAGGACAAGCCTACTGTTGTCGCACTGCGCGAGATCAGCGAAGGCAAAGTCGGCATCGAGATATTGAATCGCGGTATGGCTTGATTTTTTATCCCTGCAGGACCTCAGCGGAGCCATTACATGTCCCAAGCCGATGCTGAAGCGCTCCTGCAGGAAGTCTCCGCCTACCTCAAAGCGGAGGATGTTGCACAGATTCAATCAGCACTGGATTTCAGTCACGCCGCCCATGCCGGGCAAATGCGCCAGTCGGGCGCCCCATACGTTACACATCCCATTGCTGTCGCACGCATCCTTACTCCTTTGCACCTGGATGTGCACGCCATTAATGCCGCGTTGTTGCATGACGTCGTTGAAGATACCACGGTCACGATAGAGGAAATCTCAAGCCAATTCGGACCGGCTGTTGCTGCGCTCGTCGAAGGCCTCAGCAAGATCGACAAACTGAAGTTCGATACGCTGGAAGATGCCCAGGCGGAGAACTTCCGCAAGATGCTGATGGCGATGGCTCGCGATGTGCGCGTGATCCTGATCAAGCTGGCCGACCGCCTGCACAATATGCGCACACTGGACTCCGTGTCAGCCCATAAGAGTGCGCGCATCGCCCGAGAGACGATGGACATCTATGCGCCCATTGCAAACCGTCTTGGCCTGAACACGATCTATCAGGAGCTTGAGGATCTCAGCTTCAAGTATCTGCATCCCAACCGCTATGCCGTGCTCTCCAAGGCGCTCAAGGTCGCGCGCGGCAATCGGCGCGAAGTGGTCAGCAAGATTCTGGAATCCATCGGACAACGCCTTGATGCGAACAACATCAAGGCTGAAGTCAAAGGACGCGAAAAGCATCTTTATGGCATCTATCAGAAGATGCAAAGCAAATCGCTTGCTTTTGCACAGGTGCTGGATATTTACGGCTTTCGCATCCTGGTCGACGACATCCCATCCTGCTACTTTGCACTGGGCGTCCTGCACAGTCTGTACAAACCGTTCCCCGGCAAGTTCAAAGACTATATCGCCATTCCCAAGGCCAATGGTTATCAGTCTCTACACACGACACTTTTCGGTCCGTTCGGCACTCCGATCGAAGTGCAGATCCGCACCCATGAAATGAACAAGCTTGCAGAGAGCGGCGTGGCTTCGCATTGGCTGTACAAAGCCAGCGACACGCAGATCAATGAACTGCAACAAAAAACTCACCAGTGGTTGCAGAATTTGCTGGAAAGTCTGGCGCAAAGCGGCGATTCGGTCGAATTCCTGGAACATCTCAAGATCGATCTGTTCCCGGACGAGGTTTATGTTTTCTCTCCCAAGGGCAAGATCTTTGCCTTGCCTCGCGGGGCTACGACAGTCGACTTTGCCTACTCGGTTCATACCGATATCGGCAATCGCTGTGTTGCCTGCAAGGTCAATTCAGAATTAGTGCCACTGCGCACCGAACTGCGCAATGGCGATCGCGTTGAGATCGTAACTGCACCGCAGGCACACCCTAATCCGGCTTGGCTGGGATACGTCGTTACCAGCAAGGCACGGAGCGAGATCCGCCACGCCTTGAAGACCATGCATCTGAATGAATCCGCACGTCTCGGAGAGCGCTTGCTATCGCAAGCCTTCAATGCACTCGGCTTGAAGCTGCAGGATATGGATGAGGCACACTGGGAGAAATTATTACGCGATACCGGCGTCAAATCTCAGCAGGAAATCTTTGCTGATATCGGATTGGGGCGTCGCCTGAACATGGTGGTCGCCAAGCAGCTCGCCAGCATAGGCGACACTATTTCCAGCGATGCATTGGGCAATGCCGTGGTCACCATCCAGGGCACGGAAGGCATGGCGGTGCAATTCGCCAAATGCTGTCGCCCGATCCCAGGCGACCCCATCATAGGCATCATCAAGAGCGGCCAGGGTTTGATCGTGCATACCCATGACTGCCCGACACTGCGTAAAGGCCGGGGCAGCGAGCAATGGCTGGATGTGATGTGGGACAAGAACATCAGCCGCTCTTTCGATGTCAGCATCAAGCTGATCGTCGCCAACCGGCGCGGTGTCTTGGCGAAAGTAGCGGCTGCAATCGCTGACGCGGACTCGAACATCGAGAACGTCAACTTCAGCAATGAAGGTGAATACACGGCGACCTACTTTACCCTGCAGGTCAACAACCGCCTTCATCTGGCCAATATCATGCGCAATCTGCGCAAGATCCCGGAAGTGGTCCGTATCGCCCGCTTGAAGAATACCGCCTGAACGCGCAACTAACTCGAATACCGCTTCAGTATCTCCAGCATCGCGCTGGCTTTGTCAAAAGTCTCCTGATATTCCTCATCGCAACGTGAGTCGGCGACGATGCCACCGCCCGCCCAGCAGCTTATCTCTCCGCACGAATACACCATGGTCCTGATAGCAATATTGGTATCCATTCGCCCATCAAAGCCGATGTAGCCGATGTTGCCGCAATATACGCCGCGTCGATTCGGCTCCAGCTGCTCAATGATCTCCATTGCTCGCCGCTTGGGCGCGCCCGTAATTGACCCCCCAGGAAAACAGTCTCGCAGCACATGTAAGGCATCGCACCCTTCTCGCAGCCTGCCCTCCACCGTGCTGACCAGATGATGCACATTGGAATAGCTTTCCAATTCGAACAGTTTGGGCGTCTGCACAGAGCCCACCTCGCAACTCTTGCTCAGATCGTTACGTAGCAGATCAACGATCATCAGATTCTCTGCGCGGTCTTTAGTATTGTTCAGCAGATCGTGTGCCAGGCGCTCATCCTCTTTTTTATCTTGAGCGCGTGCCCGCGTGCCTTTGATCGGCTTTGTTTCCACATGCCGCCCCTGAACTTGAAGAAAGCGCTCCGGTGATACACAAAGTATCTGCATTTGTGGCAGATCCAGGAAGGCGGAGTACGGGGCTGGACTAAGTTTTCGGAGCGACTGATATGCTCCGAAGGCATCTCCCGTTGCTCTCGCTGTGAATCTCTGCGCCAGATTCACCTGGTAGCAATCACCTTCACGCAAATATGCCTGCACTTGCTCATAGGATTGCTGATACTCATCTTGGGTGAAGTTGGAGTTAATGCCCCCTTGCACGCTGAATCTTGGCTGACTATTCCCTGGCGTAAGTGCAGTTTCAATTCTGCGCAGCACTTGATCCAGCACCGCCTCGGTCTGCGGATATCTCCGGTGAGACACAAGACGCGCCTCCTTCTTTTGATGATCCAGAAGAATGGCCCAGTCATAAATACCTACCGCCATCTGTGCCATGTGCTCTGTGTCTGATTCGCTTCGAGATGCGTGCAGATATCGATCAGCCAAGTCATAACCCCAATATCCCAGCGCTCCGCCAGCGAATGTGATGTCAGGGTTCTCAACAAGCACTGCACCCAATTCGGCTCGGATCAAATCGAACGGGTCGTCACTTGATTTCTGGATTTCCGATGCCGCGCATATGGTGGTTGCCTCTCCCTGTGTCACCAGTGTGCGCACCGGGTTGGCCACAACGATGTCGAACCGACCAATATTCCCGCTATCCAGCCAAACTGCCCACGGCCAATCTCGCACTGCTGCAAAATATGGGGCAGCATCTTCCAGATAGGGAACGGGTGAACTAAATAACATTTGCAATTATTCCGCATCCTGCATTCAGGAAAAATATT
Source organism: Sideroxydans sp. (assembly GCA_028687425.1). Classification (GTDB taxonomy): domain Bacteria; phylum Pseudomonadota; class Gammaproteobacteria; order Burkholderiales; family Gallionellaceae; genus Sideroxyarcus. The sequence goes on along the minus strand of JAQUAD010000025.1, from coordinate 803 downwards.
CAAGGCTGACTTTAGCAGAATCCCTCAGGTCTGCTATTTAATGGATAACCAATTGCTGCTCGGCTCACTGCTGCGATTCATGCCTGGTGCAGCTGTACAGGACGTGCTAGCGCAGCCTTATCCAGCTCAAGCGCCGTTTAGCTGCTGATATTGCAGAGAAAGCGAAGGTTCTTTCAAAGAATGATGAGCCCCATTGGACTCTGCCGGATTGCTGAAGGGGCCACCAGCAAAATGCCTCCCCGGCGCCTTTCAGCACCAGAGAATGAGACGCCCTATGCACTACGCCAGTAGCGTAGCGCCGCAATACGAACGGTGTCGCACGACACACAACGTACTGGCAAGCGAAGAGCCGCGCATACTATCTACGCAGAGAGCACCGCTCCTGCAAGCACCTGCTTGCGTATATAAAGTGAATCAGCCCCTACTTTGTACTACGAGTCGGGGCTGCTTTCACAGCCTCCCGTCAGCCTTAGTTAGGCTTGCCGATACCCGGCGTTGGGAAGGGCCAGGTCGCAGCCGGACGCACAGGCGGCGGCGCTGAAGGTGCCGGAGCTGTTACCACTGGAGCTGCTGCCGGCTTGCTTGCCACTGCTGGCTTCTTGGCGGCGACGGGCTTCTTCGCTACCGGCTTCTTGGCGGCGACAGCTTTCTTCGCTACTGGCTTCTTAGCGGCGACGGCTTTCTTCGCTACCGGCTTCTTGGCGGCGACAGCTTTCTTCGCTACCGGCTTCTTAGCGGCGACGGCTTTCTTCGCTACCGGCTTCTTAGCGGCGACGGCTTTCTTCGCTACCGGCTTCTTGGCG
>JAQUAD010000024.1 GCA_028687425.1 Sideroxydans sp. | reverse complement strand
CTGGGGTTGGTTTCGTTGCAGAACACCCAGCGGCGCTTCCAGCATGTTTAATGAACCGCCGTATGCGGAACCGCACGTACGGTGGTGTGAGAGGGCGACGGGGGTAACTCCGTCCCCTACTCGATTGCGGGATAAGGGTTGTGCTGTGATAGAATGCGCGCCCTTCGAATTCTATTCAGGTAGTAAAACATGTCCCGCGCGCTCCGCAATATCGCCATCATCGCCCACGTTGACCACGGCAAAACCACCCTCGTTGACCAACTCCTGAAGCAGTCAGGCACTTTCCGCGACAACCAGAAGGTTGATGAGCGCGTGATGGACAGCAACGATCTGGAAAAAGAACGTGGCATTACCATTCTGGCCAAGAACACTGCCATCAAGTACGGCGAATACCATATCAACATCGTCGACACACCGGGACACGCCGACTTCGGCGGCGAGGTGGAGCGCGTGCTGGGCATGGTGGACGGCGTGGTGCTGCTGGTGGATGCCGTTGAAGGCCCGATGCCGCAGACACGCTTTGTGACCAAGAAGGCGCTGGGCTTGGGCTTGCGTCCTATCGTGGTGATCAACAAGGTGGATCGTCCGGGCGCGCGCGCTGACTGGGTGCTGGACCAGACCTTCGACCTGTTCGACAAGCTGGGCGCGAATGACGAACAGCTGGACTTCCCGGTGATCTATGCTTCCGGCCTGAACGGCTGGGCATGCAACGACTTGAGCGAAGCGCCTTCCCAAGGTGGTTCCGCTTCCGACATGAAGCCTTTGTTCGATCTGGTGGTGAAGCACGTGCCGACACCTCCGGGCAATCCGGATGCGCCTCTGCAGTTCCAGATCGCAGCGCTGGACTACTCGACTTTCACCGGCCGTCTGGGTGTAGGCCGCGTGCTGAATGGCCGTATCAAGCCGGGCCAGCAAGTCGTGGTGATGAACCATGAAGAGCAGGTCGGTTCTGGCCGTATCAATCAGGTGCTGGGTTTCCAGGGTCTGGATCGCGTGCCGGTTGAGAGCGCAGAGGCTGGCGACATCATCATCATCTCCGGTCTGGAAGACATCGGTATCGGCGTGACCGTTTGCGATAAGGATAGTCCGGTCGGCCTGCCGGTGATGGGCGTGGACGAGCCGACGTTGACCATGGACTTCATGGTGAACAGCTCGCCGCTGGCCGGTACCGAAGGCAAGTTCGTGACCTCGCGCCAGATCCGCGACCGCCTGACCAAGGAGCTGCTGACCAACGTGGCGTTGCGTGTTGAAGATACCGAGGATGCAGATGTGTTCCGCGTTTCCGGTCGTGGCGAACTGCACCTGACCATCCTGCTGGAGAACATGCGTCGCGAAGGTTTCGAGATGGCGGTGGCCAAGCCGCGCGTGGTGTACAAGGAGATCAACGGCGAGAAGTGTGAGCCGTATGAAAACCTGACCATCGATCTGGAAGACGAGCACCAGGGCGGGATCATGGAAGAGATCGGTCGCCGCCGTGGCGAGCTGACCAATATGGAATCCGATGGCAACGGACGAACCCGTCTGGAATACCACATCCCGGCGCGTGGCTTGATCGGCTTCCAGTCCGACTTCATGACAATGACGCGCGGCTCCGGCCTGATGAGCCACGTGTTCGACGACTACGGTCCGGTCAAGGCCGACCTGCCGGGTCGCCACAATGGCGTGCTGATCTCGCAGGAAGACGGCGAGGCTGTGGCATATGCCTTGTGGAACCTGGAAGATCGCGGCCGCATGTTCGTGTCGCCCGGCGACAAGCTGTATGAAGGCATGGTCATCGGTATCCACAGCCGCGACAACGACCTGGTGGTGAACCCGATCAAGGGCAAGAAGCTGACCAACGTGCGCGCTTCGGGTACCGACGAAGCGGTGCGCCTGACCACGCCGGTCAAGCTGACGCTGGAATCCGCAGTGGAATTCATCGATGACGACGAGCTGGTCGAACTGACGCCCAAGTCGATTCGTATCCGCAAGCGTTATCTGAAGGAGCACGAGCGCAAGCGTGCCAGTAAGGCCGACTGATACGGCCTGATGCATAGGCTAGCAAAGGGCGCGTAAGCGCCCTTTGTCATTTATACTTCCGCCACTGATACACACTTTCCGAACATGCTTGAAACCCTGCTTCTGATCATTGTTGTCTTGTTGCTGGTCGTATCCCTGATTCTGCAGTTCAGGCAGTCTGCGCGCACGGCTTCGGCGCTGGAGTTGCAGCACCGTGCCATGCTCACCGATCTTGCCGACGGCTTGAACAAGCAGGGTGACCGCATGATCGCGACACAAGCCGCCGAGTCCGAGCGTCTGCGCACGGCAGTGTCGGAAGAACTGCGTGCGACACGCGATGCCATCGGAGCGCTGCGCACCGAGATGTTGGCGCAGATGCTGGAGAAGATGGCAGAGCAGGGGCGCGCCGACCAGAAGCTGATCCAGGATTCGTTCAACAATGCCTCGCAGCATCTGCGCACCAGTATCGAAACCCTGAGCAAGACCGTCGACGGTCGCCTGGAGCAGATCGGCGGCAAGGTGAATGAGCGTCTGGACGAGGGCTTCAAGAAGACCAACGAGACCTTCGTCAGCGTGATGGCGCGACTGGCGACCATAGACGAGGCACAGAAGAAGATCGACGGACTGACCACAAATGTCGTCAGCCTGCAGGAGCTGCTGGGCGACAAGCGTTCGCGCGGTGCGTTCGGCGAGGTGCAGCTGGAAGGTCTGGTGCGCAACATCCTGCCGGTGACGGCGTTCGAGATGCAGTACAGTTTGCCCAACGGCACGCGTGCCGATTGCGTGCTCAAGCTGCCGGAGCCGACCGGCATGGTGGCGGTGGATTCCAAGTTCCCGCTGGAGAACTATCGCCGCATGCTGGATGGTGAAACGGGGGCGGAGAAGCAGTTCAAGGCAGACCTGAAGAAGCATGTCGACGACATCAGCGGCAAATACATCATCCCGGATGTGACCTCGGACGGCGCGGTGATGTTCATCCCGGCCGAAGCGGTGTTCGCGGAGATCCATGCGCACCATCCGGACCTGATCGAATACGCCATGCAGAAGCGGGTGTGGGTGGTTTCGCCGACAACGTTGATGGCGGTGCTGAACACGGCGCGCGCAGTGATGAAGGATGTGGAGACGCGAAAGCAGGTGCACATCATCAAGGACGAATTGGGCAAACTGGGTAAAGAATTCGGCCGCTTCGACGAGCGTATGAAGAAGCTGGCGGACCATATCCGCCAGGCCCATGAAGATGCGCAAAGCGTACGCACTACCAGCGAGAAGATATCCAGACGCTTCATCAGCATCGAGCAGGTGGAGCTGGATCACGCCGTGCCAGCGGCCTTGCCGGATATCGATTGAGGATAATCAGAGGTTCTATGAAGATTGCCGTCGCACAAATCAATTGCCTGCTGGGTGACCTGGACGGAAACGCAGCGAAGATCGCCGAATATGCCCAGCGTGCCGTCGAGGAAGGCGCCAGCCTGTTGCTCACGCCGGAGCTGAGCTTGTGCGGTTACCCGCCGGAAGACCTGTTGCTGCGCGACGGCTTCTACCATGCTTGTCAGGCGGCTTTGCACAGACTTGCGCAACAGGTCCATGGCATCACCGTCGTGGTCGGTCATCCGCATCAGCAGGGTGGGGAATATTTCAATGCGGCTTCGGTGCTGCAGGACGGCAATATCATCGCGACCTATCACAAGCATGAGTTGCCGAACCACAGTGTGTTCGACGAGGTGCGCTATTTTTCGCAAGGTACGCTGCCTTGCGTGTTCGAACTGGAAGGTATCCGCTTCGGCGTCAACATCTGCGCCGATGTATGGGAGGCGCCTGCTGCGCGATGCGCGCGCGATGCGGGGGCGCAGGTGCTGCTGGTGTTGAATGCATCGCCTTATCACATCGACAAGGTCGATACGCGCCAGGATGTCGTGCGCGAGCGCATCGACGATATCGGGATGCCGGTAATCTATGCCAATCTGGTCGGCGGACAGGATGAGCTGGTGTTCGACGGTGCTTCGTTCGCGATGGATGCCGAGGGTGATGTCACCCATCAATTCCCTGCATTTGAGGAACGGCTGGGTATGGTCGAACTCAGCGACGGCAGGCCGCTACCCGGCGAACAGGTGGAGGTGCTGCGTGATGAAGCCAGCATCTATCGGGCGCTGTGTCTCGGTGTGCGGGACTACATCACCAAGAATCGTTTCCCGGGGGTGTTGCTGGGACTGTCCGGCGGTATTGATTCCGCGCTGACGCTGGCAGTGGCGGTGGATGCACTGGGTGCGGACAAGGTGCGTGCAGTGATGATGCCATCGCCCTACACGGCGCAGATCAGCATCGATGACTCGCGCGAGATGGTCGAATTGCTGGGCGTGCCCTATGAAGAGCTGGATATAGTGCCGACCTTCGATGCCTTGCAAGGCACATTGGCGCCATTGTTCAAAGGGCTGCCTTCTGATACGACCGAAGAGAATTTGCAGGCGCGCATCCGCGGCACCTTGCTGATGGCGCTGTCCAACAAAACGGGCGCACTGGTGCTGACCACGGGCAACAAGTCGGAGATGACGGTGGGCTATGCGACCTTGTACGGTGATATGGCGGGCGGTTTCGCCGTGCTCAAGGATGTGAGCAAGACCTGGGTGTATCGCTTGTCCAACTGGCGGAACAAGCAGAGCCGCACTATCCCGGAACGCATCATCACGCGTCCACCGAGCGCGGAGTTACGTCCGGACCAGACCGACCAGGACAGCCTGCCACCTTACGATGTGCTGGATGCCATCATGGCCTGTTATGTGGAACGCAACATGTCTATCGAGCAGATCGTGCTGCTTGGATATGCGGAAGAGGATGTGCGCCGCGTGGTGAAGCTGATACGCATCGCAGAATACAAGCGACGTCAGGCGCCGGTCGGTATACGCATTACTGACCGCAGTTTCGGCAAGGATTGGCGCTATCCCATCACCGTGCGTTACCAGGATGGTTTTTGAGCCTGCGTAACGTTCTGGCGACAAGCAGGTGCAAGGGGAACAGTAGCGTCAGTGCGATGCCCAGGCCCTGGTGCAATCGACTGATGGTCTCGTGCCAGTCTTCATGCGGCGGGTAGTACAGGCAAAGCCCGCTGACGGCCAGTAGCGCCAGCACTGCTGTCAGCAGCAATCCATTGCCGCGATTCCGATGTGCACGCCAATTGCCTTGTTGATGCAGGTTGGACAATCTGCCCGCCATCCACACCAGCACATATGCGGCAACCCCATGCAGCACCAGCATACGGTGACGTAAGGTATGCAGCGGGTCGCTGTAGTTCTGTTCATCCACCAGCCCGCCCAGCACCATCCAGGCAATGCCACTCGCGATGACGACTATGCTGCAAAGCAGTACGGTCCTGCGCGCGGCAGGGCTCAAGCGTACGCCCCAGGCATTCATGGCTGTTCTCCCATCATGCTCCGCCGGTGCAGCAGCAGGGCGAGCCGGCTCAGCTTCTGTAGCGCACGGACCGACAATGTGGCGCCGGATATGCCGTCGATGCTGCGATCCAGGCGCATGTCATCGTCAAGCCCGGCACCGGAGAATTGCGCAGTGAAGGCGGGGCTTTTTACTTCCCAGCCGCGACTTTCGCGGTAGGTCAGCACGCTCACCTTTTCGATCCGGTCATGGTCGATCACGATGCCGACCGTGATCGGCCTCTCCTTGCCGATCTCATCCAGCACCCAAGCGCTACGGCTGCCGCTACGCCAATATCTCACCCGTGCGAGCGGATAGTCGTGATGCAGGATGTCATGCACGACGGGGCGCAATTCGCCGGTGAGCCAGATGTCATGAACCTCGGGCGTTTCCTTGAATGCACTGCTCAGAAATTGCTCGACTTCTGCTGATTGTTCGCTGGCGAAGGTCGGGAGCGCAAAGCTGAGCAGTGCGAACAGGCTTATCCAGGCCATATCAGAACTGGTAACCCAGGCCCAGGTTTATGCCGTCGTACTCGCTCTGTCCTGTGGGCGCGTGCTGGTTCTGGTAGTCCACTTTTACGACCACATCTGGGTGCGGCCAGAAGTTCAAACCCATATCCACTTGTCGTAACTTGCTGTCGACCAGGTCGCCTGCCCGGTTGTCCCAGTTGCTATAACGTGCGAACACGCCCCATTGTTCAGTGAAACGCCATGCAGGCTCCACATACCAGCCGTTCTGCCTGTCTGCACCGACCGCTGCCGGGCCAGCGCCATCCAGTCTCCAGCCCGCATACAGTGCACGCAAACCGAAAGCGCCGCGCGAGATCACTACATGTGTTTCATACAACGTTGCGGCACCCGCTGCGGCATCCGTACTCTGTGTGATGTCGGATTGGCGCAGCAGCGTAGCAGCCAACTCCAGTCCGGGTATGCCTGTCCACTTGAGTCGGCCGGTATATGCGGCATCTGTGGCCTGTGCTTTCGAAGCATTCTGCCTGCCGCCTCGTACTGCATAGTTGCTGGCTGCGCTTGCGGCCAGACCGCTGGTGATCGCAACGTCGAAGCTCAGTCCGCGCTGCAGATGGTTGGATACTGCGATGCCTGCCTCGCTCCATGTCGTGGGGATGATGTTCGTTTCCACCGGATTGCGTTCCACGCCGTAGAAACTCGGCGGTTCGTGCGTTTCGCTGACGATGCCGACCGGCATGAGCATCATGCCTGCCTTGAGGGTCATCGCATCGTTTGCGGTGTATTCGATATACGCTTGTTCGAGCGTGACGACTCCCGAGTTTTCCGTATTGCTGTGTTCGACTTCCAGTTCCGAAAAGAATCGGGTCTGCTCGTCGAAGTCGTGGGTCATGAACAGCACGAAGCGATGCACATCCAGTTCATTCTTGTCGTTGCCGTTGCGATTCTTGAGTTTGTTCAGATGCAGTTCACCGTAGCTGCCGAAGCGGGTGGCCTGGTATTTCCCATCTGCTGATGCTTGCGTGTTGCTGGCCGTCGCATCGAGCTGAACTTCCAGTCTCTCGATCCGTTGTTCAAGTGAGGCGTCTGCGGCGCCCGCGCCTAACGGGACTGACAAGGCCAATGTGCTGATAAGACGGTGAATTTGCATGTTCATGCTCGCTCCTTTGTGTGTTCAGGTAGCTGTTTAATAATTTGCAAACGATAACGATTCTCAATATAGATGAGAATGATTATCAAAAGCAAGCAGATTTTGCTAGACTGAAACCGCGATGAAAACGAAGCAAGGAGGAAATATGGAGAGCGAAGAGCTGAGAAATGCCGGATTGAAGGTGACGACACCGCGCCTCAAAATTTTGACGCTGCTGGAGAAGGCGAGCGAAAGGCACATGACGGCAGAAACGATCTACCGCTTGCTGGCCGAGGGGGGCGAGGTGATCGGGTTGGCGACGGTGTACCGGGCGTTGGCCCAATTCGAAGCGGCCGGCTTGATCACCCGCCATCACTTTGACAGCGGTCAGACTGTGTACGAGCTGGAACGCGGCCCGCATCACGATCATATCGTGTGCATACGTTGCGGTCGGGTAGAGGAGTTCTACGACAAGATGATCGAGGAGCGCCAGCGCGAAATAGCCGCATCGCTGGGATTCACGCTGAGCGATCACGCCTTGACCCTGTACGGCGAATGCAACAGTCCGGATTGCCTTGCCGGCAAGGGTTAATGCATGTGCGCCGGGTTGCCGTTGGGCTATACTTCACCGAGTCATCACATAACCGCTGATTTAGCCAAAGGGAGCCTGACATGAAAAAGATCGAAGCCATCATCAAGCCATTCAAACTCGACGAAGTGCGCGAGTCGCTCAATGAGTTGGGGGTCAGCGGACTGACCGTGACTGAAGTCAAAGGCTTCGGTCGACAGAAAGGACATACCGAACTGTATCGCGGTGCGGAATACGTCGTCGATTTCCTGCCCAAGATCAAGGTGGAGATCGTGGTGACGGCTGCCATGCTGGAAACGGCGGTCGATGCTATCGTCAAGGCGGCGCATACCGGCAAGATCGGCGACGGCAAGATCTTCGTGACGCCGGTGGAACAAGTCATCCGTATCCGCACCGGCGAGACCAACGAGTCGGCAATCTGATCGTCCGGGCGGGGGCCTGACGGACTTGATCGGATGTTCATAGTTCGGAACTGGTGGTATGGCTTGAGCATGCGGCTCAAGCTTTCCCTGCTGATCCAGGTCGGTCTGCTCATTGTCCTTGTCTTCACGCAGCGCTGGTTGATGGCCAGCTTTGAGGACAAGATATTGCAGTCAGCGCAAGTGCGCGCCGAGGAGACGGCTGATGGCATCATCAACGGCATGAACATGTTGATGCTGACCGGCCAGATATCCGATCCGGCCAACCGTACGCTGTTCATCGACAAGATGAGCAAGTCTCGCGGGATCCGCGAATTGCGCATCATCCGTTCCGAACTGGTGGATCGTCAGTTCGGTCCCGGATTGCCAGAGGAGCAAGCGCAGGACGAGGTTGAACGCAGCGTATTGCGGAACGGCAAACCTTATTTTGAGCGGCGTGATGCCGAGAAACAGTCCCTGCGAGCAGTCTTTCCCTTCATTGCCAGCCACAACTACAAAGGCACCGATTGCCTGCGCTGCCACCATGTTCCGGATGGCACGGTGAATGGCGCGGCAAATATCGTGCTGGATCTGACCGAAGAATTCGCCCTTATCCGTTCAATCAATGCCTGGTTATGGATAGGGCAGTTGTTGTTGCAGATCGTGTTGTTCTTCATGATCGATGTGGTGATCCGCTCCTTTACCGATCCGCTGGACAAGTTGCAGCACGTCATGTCCGCCATGCAGGAGGACGGTGATCTGTCGCGACGCGTGGATCTCAAGTCGCGCGACGAGATAGGCAAGATGGGTGATGCGTTCAATGCACTGGCGAACAGCTTGCAGCAGAGTGTGGAGCAGGTAAAGAAGGGGCAGGAACAACTGCGTCTGGCGGCAGAAGTATTCGTGAGCAGTGCGGAAGCCATCGTGATCACGGATGCGAACAACGACATCATCCAGGTCAACCGCGCATTTACGCAGATCACCGGATACTCGGCAGAGGAAGTGATCGGCCAGAACCCGCGCATCCTCAAGTCCGGCGAGCAAGGGGCAGATTTCTACAAGGAGATGTGGGCGACCTTGCTGGCGACCGGATCCTGGCAGGGCGAGATCATGGACCGGCGCAAGAGTGGCGAGATCTATCCCAAATGGTTGTCCATCGCGGTGGTGAAGAACGAACAAGGCGCTGTGACCAACTACATCGCCCTGTTCACGGACATCACCGAACGCAGGGCTTCGTTCGAGCGGATACAGCAACTGGCTCACTTCGATGCGTTGACCGACCTTCCGAACCGGACGTTGTTGAATCAGCATATTGAACAATCGATGCTGACAGCCAAACGTAATCGCAACAAGATGGCTTTGCTGTTCCTGGATCTGGATGGATTCAAGGGGGTGAACGATACGCTGGGCCACCATACGGGCGATATACTGCTGCGTGAAGTGTCGCGCCGTCTGAAACACTGCATAAGAGAGACCGATATGGTCTCGCGCCTGGGCGGGGATGAGTTCGTTGTGGTGATGTCGGCGATCAATCAGCCCGATGATGCGACACATGTTGCCCAGAAGATCATCGAATCGATCAGGCAGCCATTCGATATTGAAGGATATATTGTGAATATCGGCACCAGCATCGGCATCAGTGTCTATCCTGATGATGCCGAGGATAGCGACACGTTGAAGCAATGCGCGGATGCGGCGATGTACGGGGTCAAGCAGGCGGGGAAGAACAATTATCGTTTTTACGGTCAGTTGTTCTAAGCAACACCAGGACCGCACCGCTGCCGCCGGCATGGAGCGGCGCATCGCAGAAGGCCAATACCTGCGGGTGCTGGATCAGCCAATGCCGCGCAAGACGTTTTAGCAATCCTTCGCCCTTTTCGCTATGCCAGCCTTTGCCGTGGATCACATTCACGCAGCGCAAGCCTTGCTGTGTCGCCTGATGCAGGAAGGCTGTCAGCAATCTTCTCGCCTCATCGCTGTTCAATCCGTGCAGATCAAGTTCATCCTGCACCGGCCATTCGCCGCGACGTAATTTGCGCAATGTCATGCGGTTCAGGCCGTTGCCGAGGAATTCGGCAGGTGCAATTTCGCTTGCGCCATGGTCTGACAGCGTGTCCGGAATAACTGCTGCTGAAGCAGGTTGATGCAGATGGGGTTTGCGAGGCGCAGGAGATGGGATACGACGGTCGCTGGGTTTGAGCGGCGTCACGTCGCCCAGCAATTGCCGGAACAAGTCTTCGCCCTGTTCCGGTTGGTCTTTCATCAGCCAATATCTTGCAGGTATTTGTCCGCATCCAACGCGGCCATGCAGCCGGTTGCGGCGCTGGTGCATGCCTGGCGATAGATCTGGTCTTGCACATCGCCGGCAGCGAACACGCCATCGATGCTGGTGCCGGTGGCATTGCCCTTGTTGCCGCCCTTGGTGACGATGTAGCCGTTGTCCATCTCCAGTTGGCCTTGGAAGATGTCGGTGTTGGGCTTGTGGCCGATGGCGATGAACACGCCGTCTACTGTGATGTCCTGTGTGCTACCGCTTTGCACGTTCTTCAGGCGGGCACCGGTAACGCCGCTGTCGTCGCCCAGCACTTCGTCCAGCACCTGATGCAGTTGCAGCGTGATCTTGCCTTCTTTCACCTTTTCCATCAGGTGGTCGATCATGATGCGCTCAGCGCGGAAGCTGTCGCGGCGGTGGATCAACGTGACATGGCTGGCGATGTTGGCCAGGTACAGTGCTTCTTCGACAGCTGTGTTGCCGCCGCCGACCACGGCCACCGGTTTGTTGCGGTAGAAGAAACCGTCGCAGGTGGCGCAGCCGGACACGCCCTTGCCCATGAACGCTTCTTCCGAAGGCAGGCCGAGATATTGCGCCGAGGCGCCGGTGCAGATGATCAGCGCGTCGCAGGAATAAGTGCCTGCATCGCCGGTCAGTGTGAAGGGCTTCTGCTTAAGCTGCGCAGTGTGGATATGGTCGAAGATGATCTGCGTGTTGAAACGCTCCGCATGTTGCTGGAAGCGCTGCATCAATTCGGGACCCTGCACGCCGTTCGGGTCGGCAGGCCAGTTATCCACTTCGGTGGTAGTCATCAATTGTCCGCCCTGCGCCATGCCGGTGATCAGTACCGGGTTCAGGTTGGCGCGTGCGGCATACACGGCTGCGGTGTAACCGGCTGGGCCGGAGCCAAGAATGATGAGCGGATGGTGTTGGGTGGTTTTTTCCATGATTTCGATGGGGATTTGTCTGTTATGAAGAATGGCGGAAATTTAACAGTAGGGGGCAGGGCTGTCGAGTAAAATACTCGGCCATGAAATTAATCAGCCTGTTTTTCCTGTTGTTGTCGAGTCAGTCTGCCTTAGCGGCCAATCTGCCCGGTATCCCGCAATTCATTGATGAGATGGTGGCGCGCCATCATTTCAAGCGTGCCGATCTGGAGCGGGTGTTCCACCGGGCGGAACGTCGTCCCGAGGTGATCGAGGCGATAGAGAAACCGGCGACGCTGAAGCCCTGGGCTGAATATCGCGCCAACTTCGTCAACCCGCAGCGCATCAAGGATGGCCTCAAGTTCTGGAAGAAGAATGAGGCATACCTGAAGCGCGCACAACATCAGTTCGGCGTGCCGCCCGAATATATCGTCGCCATCATCGGCGTAGAGACGATGTACGGCAAACAGACCGGACGTTTCCGCACACTGGATGCCTTGACGACATTGGCATTCGACTATCCGCGACGTGCGCCGTATTTCAGGGCGGAACTGGAGCAGTACCTGTTGCTGGCGAGCGAACAGGATTTCAATCTGCTGGCGATCAATTCTTCATATGCCGGTGCATTGGGCATCCCGCAATTCATGCCGGGAAATTACCGCAAGTACGCGCTGGACTACAACGGCAATGGCCATATAGACATTTTGCATGAACCTGCAGACGCCATCGGTAGTGTGGCGAACTACTTCAAGAATTACGGCTGGCGCAGCGGCGAACCGGTTGCCACACAGGTGCATGTCGCTGAGGGGAGCGATCTGGGCGATCTGATGGTGGTGCGTCCTGTGCTGGGTTGGACCACCGATGCCGGCGTGTCACTGGACAAGAAAACCGAAGGTGTCCTGCCGCCGGCCTGGATGCTGGACCTGACGCTGGAGAACGGCAAGGAATACTGGCTGGTATTCGAGAACTTCGACGTCATCATGCGTTACAACATCAGCAGTTATTACGCGATGTCCGTACATCAACTGGCTGAGGCTTTGCGCGCCGCCATGCCCTGATCAGTTCACGCGGCGAGCGCCGTTGTATCGAGCTTTCCAGTAGTTCAGTTCCATGTTCTCCACACGGATGCGACTGCCCGTCTTGGGCGAATGCACGAATTTCCGTTCACCCACATAGATGCCGACATGTGAATAAGGCCGGCGCTGCGTATTGAAGAACACCAGATCCCCGGGGCGCAATTCGCTTTGCCGCAAGGGCTCGCCGACCCCGCTGAGTGCCTTGGTCGTTCTGGGGAGTTTGATATCCAGCACTTCCCGATAGACATGCCCGACATAGCCGCTGCAATCAAAGCCGCTGCGCTCGCTGTTGCCGCCATACCGGTACGGGGTTTCGGCCAGACTCATGGCATACATCACCAGGTCGTTCATTTGCGCATCGCGGGCTGCATCGTTGCGTACGGGGGCGGAACCGCAGGCGGTCAGCAGCAGGACTAGCGCGAAAAATGGGAAAAATCTGTTCATATGGCTATTCAGTGTACAGGCCTGATTATATAGCCATGCAGGGGCAAGGGCCGAGCGGCGCTAAAACCCGGTCCCGCAGAACTGTCATCTCAAGTAGAATCCGGGCATCAATCAACTGGAGTGCGTGATGAGCTTTTCCGAAGTCGATGTACAGAATGCCCTGAAGAACCTGATCGATCCGAATACCAAGAAGGATTTCGTAAGCGGTAAATCGGTCAAGAACGTCAAAGTCAACGGTAGCGATGTGACGCTGGATATCCTGCTGGGCTATCCGGCGCAGAGCGTGTGGAGCGAGATCAAGGCGCAGGTTGAAACCCATTTGAAATCCGCCTTGCCGGGCGCCGGCAAGGTCGAGGCCAATGTCAGCAGCAAGGTGGTGCCGCATGCGGTGCAGCGCGGCGTGAAGCTGGTGGATGGCGTGAAGAACATCATCGCAGTGGCTTCCGGCAAGGGTGGTGTGGGCAAGAGCACGACGGCTGTGAATCTGGCGCTGGCACTGGCCGCCGAAGGCGCACGCGTCGGCATGCTGGATGCAGATATCTACGGTCCTTCGCAACCCACCATGCTCGGTCTCAGTGGCAACCCGGATTCCGAAGATGGCAAGACCATGCAGCCGCTCATCAATCATGGTCTGCAAGTGATGTCCATCGGTTTCCTCATCGATGCCGATACACCCATGATCTGGCGCGGCCCGATGGTGACCCAGGCGTTGGACCAGCTGTTGCACCAGACGCGCTGGGACAATCTGGATTATCTGGTGATCGATCTGCCGCCCGGTACCGGCGACATCCAGCTCACACTGGCGCAGAAGGTGCCGGTTACCGGTGCGGTGATCGTCACCACGCCGCAGGACATCGCGCTGATGGATGCGCGCAAGGGACTCAAGATGTTCGAGAAGGTGGATGTGAAGATCATCGGCATTGTGGAGAACATGAGCACGCACATCTGTTCCAAGTGCGGCCACGAAGAGCATATCTTCGGTGCCGGCGGCGGCGAGAAGATGTGTGCCGACTACAACACCGAATTCCTCGGCAGCCTGCCGCTGGATATCCGTATCCGCGAACAGGCGGACTCGGGAGAACCGACCGTGGTGTCCGATCCGGACGGCAACATCGCCAAGGTGTACAAGCAGATCGCGCGTCGCGTGGCGGTGAAGATCGCCGACATGGCACAGGACCATAGCGCAGCTTTCCCGAAGATCGTTGTCCAGAACACCTGATGCGTATTCTCATCAGTAACGACGACGGCTATTTCGCGCCGGGTCTGGCATGTCTGGCACAACATCTGTCCACCATCGCTGAAGTGACCGTGGTCGCGCCGGAGCGCGATCGCAGCGGCGCCAGTAATTCGCTCACGCTCAACCGTCCGCTCAACCTCAAGCGTGCCGCCAGCGGTTTCCATTATGTGGACGGTACCCCCACAGACTGTGTGCACCTTGCCGTGACTGGCATGCTGGACGTGCAGCCCGACATCATCGTCTCCGGCATCAATGCCGGAGCGAACATGGGGGACGACACCATCTACTCGGGCACGGTTGCCGCTGCGACCGAAGGTTTCCTGTTGGGTATCCCGTCCATCGCGGTTTCCATGGCCAAACATGATCCGGCACATTTCGATACGGCCGGCAAGGTGGCGGTGGAGCTGGTGCAACGCTTCATGCGCGAAACCCAGCCGCGTCCCTGGCTGCTCAACGTGAACGTGCCGGATCTTCCCTACGAACAACTGCAAGGCATGGAAGTCACCCGTCTGGGCAAGCGCCACAAGGCCGAGCCCGTGGTCAAGGCCAGCAATCCTCATGGTCAGCCGATCTATTGGGTGGGGCCGGCAGGTAAGGCGCAGGACGCCGGCGAGGGCACCGATTTCAATGCGATCAACAATGGCCGTGTTTCCATTACGCCGCTGCAGATCGACCTGACGCAATACAGCCAGCTCGATGCGGTACGTGCCTGGATGGGAGCCTCTGCATGAATCTGCAGCATGCTGGAATCGGCATGACCTCGCCGCGCACGCGCGCGCGCATGGTTGACCGCCTGCGTGCACAAGCCATTCGTGACGAAACGGTGCTGGCCGCGATGAATTCGGTGCCGCGCCATTTGTTCGTGGATGAAGCGCTGGCAGGTCGTGCCTACGACGACGTATCGTTGCCGATCAACTATGGACAGACCATCTCGCAGCCCTACATCGTGGCACGCATGACCGAAGTGCTGCGCAACGGCAAGCAACTGGGAAAAGTGCTGGAGGTCGGCACCGGTTGCGGGTATCAGGCGGCAGTGCTGTCGCAAGTAGCGCAACAGGTCTACAGCGTGGAACGCATTCTGCCGCTGCACGAACGTGCCCGGAAATTGCTGCGCGAATTGAAGATCAGGAATGTCGTGCTGCGCCATGCGGACGGTACGAGCGGTTTGACCGAAGGCGCGCCGTTTGACGGCATCATCATGGCCTGTGCCGCGCCGGCACTGTCCGAGGCACTGAAAGGGCAGCTGGCAGTGGGTGGTAGAATGGTGCTGCCGGTTGGCACGCAGGAGCAATTCCTCTATCTGGTCGAACGTACCGAAAACGGATTCAAGGAGACGCGTCTGGAAGCAGTAAAGTTCGTACCGCTTCTGGCAGGGATGGCATGACAGGTATTTTCTCGAAGGCATTACATACAACCAACACGCTCATCGTTTTGCTGCTGGCAGCATTGCTGGCTGCCTGCGCAGGTCCGGCAGCCAGCGGCAAGCGTGCGCCCATCGTGGAATATGGTGCCGGCCCGGTTCCTTCGGTTGCAGAGAAGCCGGCGGAAACCAGCACGATCTACGTTGTGCAGGCAGGAGACACCTTGTACAGCATCGCCTTTCAGAACGGCCTGGACTATATGGAAGTGGCGCAGCAGAACGGCCTCAAGGATCCGACCTCTATTCAGGTGGGACAGAAACTGCGTTTGATCATTCCGGCCGAGGAAGTGGTATCAGAAGTATCTGTGCCAATCCCAGCGCGCATCCCGCGTGCAGGCGAGATCAAGAACCAGCCCAAGGTCGGTCGCTTGCTGTATTCGGCGCAAGCCTTGGACAAGGCCCAGCACATCCAGGATGACGAACCTTCTGTCGCACCGGTCGCCAGTGCGGCGCCCGCCGCGACTGCGGTTGAAGAAGGGGTGGAGTGGGGGATGCCGACGCGCGGCAAGGTTATTGCGGGGTATTCGACCAGTTCCAACCGCAAGGGGGTGGATATCGCCGGTTCGAAAGGGCAGGCCATTCTCGCCAGTGCTTCGGGCAAAGTGGTGTACAGCGGCAGCGGCTTGCGCGGCTATGGCAAGCTGATCATCATCAAGCACAACGCGACTTTCCTCAGTGCCTATGCGCACAACGATCGCCTGCTGGTGAAAGAAGGGCAGAGCGTGCGCAAAGGGCAGAAGATCGCCGAGATGGGTAGCTCGGACACCGACCAGGTCAAGTTGCACTTCGAGATCCGGCGCATGGGCAAGCCGGTCGATCCCGCCAAGTATCTGCCACTGATCAAGTCTTGAACGACAAATCCTTAAACGTAACAGACCATGACCGGGATAGCGCGGGTCTGCGCTATGTCTATCCGGTCGTCTCGCGTCGCGCAGGCGGCGTTTCCATCGGTGTCAACCTGAATACCAACAACGCCTGCAACTGGCGTTGCATCTATTGTCAGGTGCTGGACCTCAAACTGGGTAGTGCACCAGTTGTCGATCTGGCTTTGCTGGAACAGGAATTGAGCGGTTTTCTGCATGAGTTGCAGCACGGTGATTTCATGCAACGCGTGCCGCCAGAGATGCGGCGTATCAACGATATCGCCCTGTCCGGCAATGGCGAGCCGACCAGCGCCCAGTCGTTCAACGAAGTCGTCGAGATCATCGGCAAATTGAAACCGGCCGATCTGAAGCTGGTGCTGATCACTAACGGCAGTCTGATGCAGCGCGACTATGTACAGCAGGGCTTGCGCCGCATGGCGCAACTCAATGGTGAAGTCTGGTTCAAGCTGGATCGTGCCAGTGAAGCCGGCATGTTGCGCGTGAACGATACCAAATCGCAGATGGATGCGGTACGCAGGAATCTTGCGATCGCAGTGAGCTGTTGCCCGAACACCTGGTTGCAGACTTGCTGGTTCGCACTGGACGGCAAGGCGCCTGACAAGCAGGATGAGGACGACTATCTGGACTTTCTGTCATCCTGCTCAGTGAATGGGATCGAGCTGCAAGGTGTCCTGCTGTACGGCTTGGCCCGCCCCTCGCTGCAAGCTGAAGCGCCGCGTCTGTCGGCATTGCCTGGTCAGCAGATGGAAGCTTTCGCTGCGCGCATCCGGGCAGCCGGATTCACAGTCAAAGTGGCGCTTTAATCACTCTGTTCCTCAAGCGCGCGAGGGCGGGAGATGCCGAATCCTTGTGCGTAGTCGATGCCCAATTCGCTCAACTGGGCAATTAGTTCATCGCTTTCCACCAACTCAGCCACGGTGCTAACACCGATCTTTTTCGCGACGCGATCTATGGAGCTGACCTTGGCCAGTTTGACAGGATCGCGCAGCAGGCCAAGGATGAGGCTGCCATCGATCTTGATGAAGTCCACCTGAAAGCCGCGTATGCGATCGAATGAAACGTTGTCGCGTCCGAATCCGCTCAGGGCGACCCGGCAACCGCAAGCCCTGACCTGTCGTATGAACTCGGCAGCATTCTCACCACGTTGAGCCAGTTCGCTATCGGTCACTTCAAAGCACAGGCTGCCAGCAGACGCTTCGTATTCCTGCAAAATGGCTTTCAGGAATTGCGGGAATTCGGGGTCTCCCAAGGTTGCGGGAGCGAGGTTGATGAAGAACATGGAATCTTTACGGCTGTAACTGGCTGACCATGCCAATACATGCTGTATCACCCAGCGGTCGAGATAAGGCATCAGGCCGTGTTTTTCTGCCAGGGGGAAAAATGCCCCCGGTGGCAACAGTCCTTCTTCTTCTTCCTGCAGGCGAATCAGGATCTCATAGTGTTCCGCACTGCCGTTATTGAGCGGGAGCGGTGCGATCAACTGGCAGAAGAGCTGGAACTCGCCTTGTTCGATGGCGGCGATGATGCGTTTGCCGGCATCTTTCTGCCCGGTGATCTGTTCAGAAAAGGCATCGATATAGAGTTCCTGGCCGGCCTCGGTTTCTTCCTTGGGGACAGGTAGTTCGCTGGCTGGTGCTTGAACAGGCGTCAGATCGCTGCGGCCAGTGATGTCGTCGGCCAGAAAGTAGAAACCATTGACCTTGCCGGCCTCGTCATATTGCGGGACATGGGTGATCGACAGGTGGTAGAGCGCACCGTTTGCCATCGCTTGTGTGCGCTCGTAGCGGACTTCCTGACCGTCCAGGGATTGCCGAACCGCGGTAGCGATCTCCGCGTTGACCTTTGGGCCAAGTATCTCGCGAATATGGTGGTTATCCACCTGTTCCGGGCGCACGCCCAGCCAATCGTCGAAAGCACGATTGTGGTAGCGGCACTGGCCCTTGGCGTCGAACAGGGCAATCATGGTCGACAGCGATTCGTCCATGAGTTGCAGGCGAGGATGGTCGCCGGCGTTCTTTTGTTCGGCATGCTTGCGCAGCAGTGTTTCCCGTTCCAGCTTGCTTTTGATGGCGGCCAGTTGGGCTGTGCGGCGCATCAATAGCCATTCCGAGCGTGAGGCGCGCACGGCTTCGGCCAGAATGGCCGCCACCAGCACGCCGGTGAGGAAGGCTGTCCAAGGCAGGTTGGATTCTGTATAGGAAATTGCAAATACAAGGGCGGACGCAGTGGCAATCACTGCCAGAGCGGCGACATAGTTGCGTAATTTACGGAACAGGGCCCGTTTCTGCATCCCGCGCTCCCTTGTGCAATGCATTGATGGTTGTGTTGAGCCGATTATGGCACCAAGTCGCCCCTGGTCGTACCCCTTACGCTTGTGGCATGCCTGAACAGGCCGGTTGTGCTGCAACAGCTTGAGTCGGCAGGGGGCTTCGGTTACAATGCGCGCCCCGTTTATCCGGCACCTGCCGGTGGATGGGAATTCACACACTCGTTCATGTTGGGGTGTCCTTACGGGATCAGGCTGGCGAGTGGAAGAACTTAACCCTTAACGATGGAGTAATAACATGGCAGCAGTCACAATGCGTCAAATGCTGGAAGCGGGTGTCCATTTCGGTCACCAGACACGTTTCTGGAATCCCAAGATGGCCCCTTTCATCTTCGGTCATCGCAACAAGATTCATATCGTCAACCTGGAAAAGACCGTCGTGATGTTCAACGACGCGCTGAAGGAAGTGCGCAAGATTTCCGCGAAGAAGGGCAACGTCCTGTTCGTGGCGACCAAGCGTCAGGCGCGCGAGATCATCCGTGAAGAAGCGCAGCGTGCGGCTTCTCCTTATGTTGACTATCGCTGGTTGGGCGGCATGCTGACCAACTTCAAGACCGTGCAGACATCGATCAAGCGCCTGAAGGAACTGGAAGCCATGATCGAGGACGGCAGCATCGAGAAGGTCTCCAAGAAGGAAGGTCTGATGCTGCGTCGCGAACTGGAAAAGTTGGAGCGCAGCCTGGGCGGTATCAAGGATATGGCTGGTCTGCCTTCCGCGATCTTCGTGATCGACGTCGGCTACCAGAAGGGTACCGTTACAGAAGCGCAGAAACTGGGCATCCCGGTCATCGGCGTGGTCGATACCAACCACAGCCCGGACGGCGTGGACTTCGTGATCCCCGGTAACGACGACTCCAGCCAGGCGATCCGCCTGTACGCACGCGGCGTGGCCGATGCGATCCTGGAAGGTCGTGAGCAAGCGACCAACGATCTGGTCGAGCAGATCGCGGACAAGGAAGCTGCATAAGCTGCCTCTCCGTAACAAGGGGGCGCAAGCCCCCTTTTTTGTAACCTGAATTCTGTTGAAAAATTAGGAGTGAGACATGGCGGAAATCACCGCAAGCATGGTTAAGGAACTGCGTGAGGCCACCGGCCTGGGCATGATGGAGTGCAAGAAGGCACTGGTAGAAACCAACGGCGATGCCAAGGCTGCTGAAGAGTTGCTGCGCATCAAGAGCGGCGCCAAGGCGAGCAAGGCTGCATCGCGCGTGACCGCGGAAGGTGTGATCGGTTCCTATCTGGCTGCCGACGGCAAGGTTGGTGCGGTTGCTGAAGTGAACTGCGAAACAGACTTCGTGGCCAAGAACGATGACTTCATGGCATTTGCCAAGAATGTCGCCGAGACCGTGGCCAAGAACAATCCGGCTGACATCGATGTCCTGCTGGGCATGAAGCTGGCGAACGGTGTTGGTACCGTGGAAGAAGACCGCAAGGCGCTGGTGATGAAGCTGGGCGAGAACCTGACCGTGCGCCGCGTTGAGCGCTACGAGACATCTGCCGGTCAACTGGCTACCTACCTGCACGGCAACAAGATTGGCGTGATGGTGAGCTACGAAGGCGGTGACGAGGCATTGGGCAAGGATCTGGCGATGCATATCGCTGCGTCCAAGCCGAAGTCTGTGGATGCCTCCGGTGTGAATCCGGAAGACATCGAAACCGAGCGTCGTATCGCCATCGAGAAGGCAAAGGAATCCGGCAAGCCGGAAGCGATGCTGGAAAAGATCGCCGAAGGTACCGTGCAGAAGTTCCTCAAGGAAGTGACGCTGCTGGGCCAGGTGTTCGTCAAGGCTGAAGACGGCAAGCAGACCATCGAGCAACTGCTGAAGAGCAAGGGTGCTTCCGTGACTGCATTCCAGATGTTCGTGGTCGGCGAAGGTATCGAGAAGAAGGTTGAAGACTACGCGGCTGAAGTTGCTGCCGCTGCCGCTGCTGGCAAGCAGTAATAACAGAAAGGACGCCATGACCGCACCTGCCTACAAACGCATCCTGCTCAAACTCTCCGGCGAAGCCCTGATGGGAGATGACAGCTACGGTATCAACCGTGCCGTCATCGAACGCATCGTGGCCGAGATCAAGGAGGTGGTCGAGCTGGGTGTGGAAGTGGCGATGGTGATCGGCGGCGGCAACATCTTCCGCGGCGTCGCTCCGGCGGCGGCGGGGATGGACAGGGCAACCGCCGATTACATGGGCATGCTGGCTACCGTGATGAATTCCATGGCGTTGCAGGACGCGATGACACGCGGTGGGCTGGAGTGTCGCGTGCAATCGGCGCTGAGCCTGGAGCAGGTGGCCGAGCCGTTCATTCGCGGCAAGGCCCTGCGTTATCTGGAAGACGGCAAAGTGGTGATCTTTGCAGCAGGTATCGGTAGTCCGTTCTTTACTACAGATACTGCGGCTGCACTGCGCGGTGTTGAAATGTCCGCCGACGTGGTGATCAAGGCCACCAAGGTCGACGGTATTTATACCGACGATCCCAAAAAGAATCCCGATGCGATCCGCTATCAGAGCCTGAGCTTTGATGAAGCGATCAGCAAGAATCTGAAGGTGATGGATGCGACGGCGCTGACGCTGTGTCGCGACCAGAAGTTGCCCATCATCGTGTTCAGTATCTTCAAGCCGGGCGCGCTCAAGCGCGTGGTGTTCGGCGAGGGCGAAGGTACATTGGTACGTGTGGATTAGGAGCAAAAGATGATCTCTGACATCAAGAAGAACGTAGAACAGAAGATGCAAAAGTCGCTGGAAGCCTTGAAGACCGACTTGAGCAAGATCCGCACAGGCCGTGCACATACCGGCATCCTCGATCACGTGATGGTGGATTACTACGGCAGCCCGACGCCGGTCAACATGGTGGCGAACGTCACCTTGAGCGATGCGCGTACCATCGCTGTGCAGCCCTACGAGAAGAATATGATCGGTCCGGTAGAGAAAGCGATCCGTGACTCTGACCTGGGGCTGAACCCGGCTACCAACGGCGAACTGATTCGGGTGCCGATGCCGATGCTGACCGAAGAGCGCCGCCGCGACCTGATCAAGGTGGTGAAGAGCGAAGGTGAAGATGCCAAGATCGCCGTGCGCAACGTGCGTCGCGAAGCCAACGAGCAATTAAAGAAGCTGCTCAAGGACAAGGAAGTAGGCGAGGACGACGAGCGTCGTGCGCAGGATGATGTGCAGAAGTTGACCGACCGCTTCGTCGCCGAAATCGACAAGGCATTGCAAGCCAAAGAAGTAGATCTGATGGCGGTCTGATAGGGCTGAGGATTGGGATTGAGGACGGTGCAACACATGGTTCCTGCTCAGTCCCGATCCTGAATCCAGAATCCTGACATGGCCATATTCAAAAGCTCAACTCGCACCATCCCCGAGACTGCCGCAGTCCCGCGCCATATCGCCATCATCATGGACGGCAACGGACGCTGGGCCAGGAAACGCCTGATGCCGCGCGTGATGGGGCATCAGCGCGGTGTGGAAACAGTGCGCGAAGTGGTCAAAGCCTGTCGCCAGATGGGCGTGGAATATCTGACGCTGTTTGCCTTCAGCAGCGAGAACTGGCGCAGGCCCGCCGACGAAGTCTCTTTCCTGATGGGACTGTTCCTCAAGATGCTGGAACGCGAAGTCTCCAAACTGCACGAAAACAATATCCGTCTCAAGATCATCGGAGATCGCAGCCGATTCGATGCACCCTTGGTGCAGCATATTGAAGCAGCAGAACAGCTTACCGCTGCCAATACCGGCCTCACGCTTACCATCGCAGCAAACTACGGCGGACGCTGGGACATCATGCAGGCCATGCATGCGCTGAGTCAGGCGCATCCCGATCGCGCCAGCGCGTTCGAGGAAGAAGAACTCGCACCTTACCTTTCCATGCACTACGCGCCGGAACCGGATCTGTTCATCCGCACCGGCGGCGAGCAACGCATCAGCAACTTCCTGTTGTGGCAACTGGCCTATACGGAACTGTTCTTCACCGACACCTTGTGGCCGGCTTTCGATCGTGCAGCACTGGAGGAGGCGATCCAGTCCTACCAGAAGCGCGAGCGTCGTTTCGGTCGCACCAGCGAACAACTCAAGGGGAATGACGATGCTTAAGTCGCGTGTGATTACAGCCGTCATCATGCTGGTGTTGCTGCTGGCAGCCTTGTTCCTGTTGCCCGCGCTCGGCTGGTATCTGCTGGTGATCGCGATGGTGATGCAGGGCACATCGGAATGGGCACGCCTGTCTGAACTGCAAGGTACGACTGGAAAAATATACTGGGGCATTACGCTGCTGCTGATGCTGGGCCTGCTGTGGATGGATACGAATCTGGAGCCGGGTGCGCTGAACTATCCGCATTTGACTGCCTATCTGATCTCGGCTGTGCTGTGGTTGATCGTGGTGCCAGCCTGGTTGATGAGCGGTGTGAAGGTGAAACATCAGGGCTTGATGATGCTGGTGGGGTGGGCGGTGATCGTGCCGACCGGACTGGCGATGATCGATCTGCGTGCCTGGACACCTGCTCCGTGGATGTTGCTGTTCGTGATGGGTATCGTGTGGGTGGCCGACAGCGCTGCGTATTTCGCGGGGCGTAAATACGGCAAGACCAAACTGGCGCCCAGCATCAGCCCGGGCAAGACCTGGGAAGGGGTTGCCGGCGCGATACTGGGCGTTTCCATCTATGTGGCGCTGGTGTGGACGTTCAGCGAAGAATTCTCCCGTCTGCAGATCCTGCCGGCGATGCTGCTTACCGCGTGGTGGTGGGTGGTGCTGGCCGTGATGGGCGATCTTTTCGAGTCGGCCATCAAGCGTCAGGCCGGGGTCAAGGATAGCGGGGCGTTGCTGCCCGGCCACGGCGGTCTGCTGGATCGTATCGACGCGCTGACTTCCACCTTGCCGCTGGCTATGCTGGCACTACTCTTTCACGGGCTGAACTAGTGCAGAAGATCACCGTACTCGGCTCCACGGGGAGCATAGGCAAAAGCACACTGGACGTTGTCGCACGCCATCCGGATCGCTACCGCATCATCGCACTGACCGCGAATCAGCAGGATGAATTGCTGTTCGAGCAATGCCGCCAATTCCGTCCGCACTTCGCTGTGCTTCTGGACGAGGCTGCTGCCGAGCGCCTGCGCGCACGTATCGCTGCAACAAGGCTGGATGTCGAAGTGCTATGCGGCAATGATGCGTTGGTGCGGGTCGCCACTTTGCCGGAAGTGGATGCGGTGATGGCCGCCATCGTCGGCGCAGCGGGTATGCGTCCTACACTGGCCGCGGCAGAGGCGGGCAAGAAAGTACTGCTGGCGAACAAGGAGACGCTGGTACTAGCCGGTCACCTGTTCATGGAGGCGGTGCGTCGCAGCGGTGCTGTGCTGCTGCCTATCGACAGCGAGCACAACGCCATCTTCCAGTCGTTGCCGCACGATTATGCGGGGAACATGCAGCACAGCGGCGTCAGCAAGATATTGCTCACCGCCTCCGGTGGCCCGTTCCGCAACACGCCCTTGTCCGAATTGCAGAACGTGACGCCGGACCAGGCATGTGCTCATCCCAACTGGAGCATGGGACGCAAGATTTCGGTCGATTCTGCCAGCATGATGAACAAGGGGCTGGAAGTGATCGAGGCACACTGGCTGTTCAATGCCGCTGCCGACGATATCCAGGTGGTAGTGCATCCGCAAAGCGTGATCCACTCCATGGTGCAGTACGTGGACGGCTCGGTACTGGCGCAGTTGGGCAATCCCGATATGCGCACGCCCATTGCCTACGCCTTGGCCTGGCCGGAGCGGATCGTTTCCGGGGTGGCGCCACTCGATTTGTTCGCCATCGCCAAATTCGATTTCGTTGCGCCTGATCTGGTGCGTTTTCCTTGTCTGGCATTGGCCTATCAAGCCTTGCGCACCGGCGGTACCGTGCCGGCGCTGCTCAATGCCGCGAACGAAGTAGCGGTGGATGCTTTCCTGAATCAGCGTATCGCCTTCCTCGATATCCCGCGCCTGATCGAATCCGTGATGGCAGCCGTGCCGCGCAGCGAAGTGCATCAGCTGCAGGATGTGCTCGCAGCCGACGCGGCAGCCCGTGCATCTGCACGCCTGTGGGTGGAGCAAAACGCAAAGTGAGGTTCGGGTCGGCACTGAACCTATGTGTGCCGATGCGGTCATCGTGCATATCTTCTGACTGAATCCATATAACCATGATCACATTGCTGGCCTTTGTCGTAGCTATCGTCGTGCTGGTGGTGTTCCACGAGTTCGGACACTATCTGGTCGCGCGCTGGTGCGATGTGAAGGTGCAACGCTTCTCGGTGGGTTTCGGCAAGGTGCTGTATGCACGCCGCTTCGGCAATGGCGAGACGGAATGGGCGCTGTCGGCCATCCCGCTGGGCGGTTACGTGAAGATGCTGGATGAACGTGAGGGCGAGGTTGCGCCGAACGAATTGCGCCGTGCTTTCAATCGCAAGCCGGTGCTGCAACGCATGGCCATCGTGGCGGCCGGTCCGTTGGCCAATCTGCTGCTGGCCGTGGTGCTGTACTGGGCGCTATTCATGTACGGCGTGCCGGGGATCAAGCCGGTGCTGGGCGAGGTCGCACCGGGTACCCCGGCAGCAGTTGCGGCCTTGCAAGCGGAGAGCACCATTGTCAGCATCAACGGGCAAGCTGCGCAGAGCTGGCAGGAAGTGCGCTGGAGCCTGCTTGAACTCATCCTGCAGCAACGTTCTGCCGCTCTGGAAATGCGCAACAAGGCAGGTGATGTCGTGGTGCGCGAACTGGATATGTCGGGTCTGAGCGCGGCCGATCTGGATGGCGACTTCATGCACAAGTTGGGTTTATTGCCTTACCAGCCGCCGGTATTTCCCATCATCGGACAATTGACTGACGACGGCGCTGCCGCACAAGCGGGCATGAAAACGGGCGACCGCGTACTGTCAGTAAATGGCGAACGTATCGCCTTATGGGACGACTGGGTCAAGGTGATACGCGCGCATCCTGAGCAGACGCTGCAGGTCGAGATCGAGCGTGACGGGGCAAGGCGTGTATTGGTTGTTACGCCGGCTGCCGTGATGGATAAGGGCGAGCGTATCGGCCGCATCGGTGCGGGCGCACAGATAGACCGCAAGGCTTTCGAGGCGCTGCTGACCGATGTGCGTTACCCGCCGCTGCAGGCGCTGTCCGAAGGCGTGAGCAAGACCTGGGAAACAGCGGTCGTCAGTTTGAAAATGATGGGGAAGATGGTGCTGGGCGAGGTGTCGCTGAAGAATCTGTCCGGTCCTATCACCATCGCCGACTATGCGGGCCAGTCTGCGCAGATGGGTGTGGGCGCCTATGTGGGTTTTCTGGCGCTGATCAGCATCAGTCTGGGAATCTTGAATCTGCTGCCGATCCCGTTATTGGATGGCGGTCATTTGCTGTATTATTCGGTCGAATTTTTCAAGGGCAGTCCGGTCTCTGACGATCTGTGGGAAGCAGGGCAGAAAGTCGGAATCGCGCTCCTGGTGACCATGATGGCTTTTGCGTTGTACAACGACGTGAGCCGCCTGATTTTGGGTTGATAAACAATGGATTTTAGAAAACTAGCTGGCGTGATCGCGCTTGTATACGGTGCGTCCGCCTGGGCAGGGCAGCCTTTCGTAGTGAAAGATATTCGCATCGAGGGGATTCAGCGCACCGAAGCAGGGACCGTGTTCAGTTATCTGCCGGTCAAGGTCGGCGATACGCTGGACGACGAACGTTCCACTGCCGCCCTGCATGCCTTGTTCGCTACCGGCTTCTTCAAGGATGTGCAACTGCTGGCAGAGCAGAATGTGCTGGTGGTACGGGTGCAAGAGCGTCCGACCATCGCCAGCGTGGAACTGGATGGCGTCAAGGATTTCCCCAAGCCGCAGTTGCTGGATAATCTGAAACTGGTCGGTCTGGCAGAAGGCCGTATCTTCGACAAGTCCGCACTTGAGAAATCCGAGAACGAGCTGAAACGTCAGTATATTGCGCGCGGCAAGTATGCGGTGCTGGTGAAGACCAAGGTGACCGAGCTGGAGCGGAACCGGGTCGCGGTGAGCATGATCGTGGTCGAAGGCAAACCTTCCAAGATCCGCCAGATCAATATCATCGGCAACAAGCATTTCAGCGATGACGACCTGCTGGGCGAGATGAAGCTGACCACGCCGGGTTGGTTCACCTGGCTCAGCAGCAACGATCAGTATTCCAAGCCCAAACTATCGGCTGACATCGAGACCATCCGCAGCCTGTACCTGAATTCGGGGTATATGGACTTCTCCGTCGATTCGACCAATGTGACGATCTCTGCCGACAAGAAGGATATCTACATCACGCTCAATCTGACCGAGGGCGAGCAGTACACGATCTCGGATATCAAGGTAGCGGGCGCCAAAAACGTTTTCAGCAACGAGGCCTTGCGTGCCATGGTCGACGTCCAACCGGGACAGGTGTTCTCGCGCGAAGCGTTGACCGCCGCTTCGGAAAAGATCCGCGAAAATCTGGGCGAGGAGGGCTACGCCTTTGCCAACGTGAACATCGTGCCGGATATCGATAAAGAAAAAAAACAGGCCGCCTTCACCTTCGTGGTGGATCCCATGCAACGTGCCTATGTGCGCAATATCAACGTCTCGGGCAACGACAAGACCAAGGATGAAGTCGTGCGGCGTGAGTTCCGCCAGATGGAAGGCGGCTGGTTCGCGACCTCAAAGATCAAGAAATCCAAGCAACGCATCGACCGTCTGGGCTTCTTCGATAGTGTGAACGTGGAGACGCACCAGGTGCCCGGTAGTACGGACCAGCTCGATCTGGATCTGACCGTGGCGGAGAAATCGACCGGCAACTTCAACATCGGCATGGGTTTCAGCAATGGCGAGGGCTTGACGTTCATGGGCGGTGTCACGCAGAGCAACCTGTTCGGTACCGGCAATTACCTTTCCACACAGATCAACACCAGCAGGGTGAACCAGGTCTACTCCGTGTCTTACACCAACCCGTATTACACGGACGACGGCGTCAGCCGCGGCTTCGACATCTACAAGCGCCGTTCCGACGTGACTTCGACCACCATCAGCCAGTACACCTCCGAGACCTATGGTGCAGGCATCCGCTACGGCGTGCCGATCAGCGACGAGGAGATGTTCCATTACGGCCTGGCGCTGGAGAGCACCTCGATCGGCCTGACCGCCAACAGTCCGCAACGATTCATCGATTACATCAATACCTTCGGCAAGACCAACCGGAACGTACTGGGCACCATCGGCTGGTCGAGGGATTCCCGGGATAGTGCGATCTTCCCCAAGGAAGGCGCAACGCAGCGTGCCAATATCGAAGCCTCCCTACCGGTCTCAGGGCAGCGCTATTACAAGCTGACCTATAGCCAGCAGTGGTTCCAGCCGCTGAGCGAGAATCTGACCCTGCATCTGAACGGCGATCTGGGCCTGGCCGATGGTTACAGCGGTATGACGCTGCCTTTCTTCAAGAGCCTGTATGCGGGCGGCTCCGGTTCAGTGCGCGGTTACGATTACAATTCCCTGGGGCCGCGCGATGCCAGCGGATATTCGCTGGGGGGCAATCGGCGTGTGGTGGGCAACGCAGAGCTATTGTTTCCCATGCCGGGCATGGAGAAGAGCCAGTCGCTGCGCATGAGCCTGTTCATCGATGGCGGTGCGGTATACGGCGATGCGACGCAACAGGTGGCCTCCGAGGGAATGCGTTATGCTGGCGGTTTGGGACTGACCTGGTTTTCGCCTGCCGGCCCGATACAGATCAGTTGGGCAAAAGCCTTGAACTCGCAGCCGCAGGACAAATTGCAGTTCTTCCAGTTCACCATGGGTGGCATGTTCTAGGGAACGAAAACTTCGCGGACCTTTGTCCGAAAAGGAGCAATCATGAAGAACATATTCTACGCAGTCATTTTCGGGACGATCCTGGCTTCCAATGTTCAAGCGGGCGATTTCCGTATCGGGATCGTCGATACCGAACGCATCCTGCGTGAATCGGCGCAGGCGCTTGCCGCGCAGAAGAAGATCGACAAGGAGTTCGCGGTACGCGACCAGGAGATCAAGAAGCTGGCCGGCGAAATCAAGGACGCGCAAGAGGATCTGGACAAGAACCGTAGCAAGATGTCGGATTCATCACGCCGTATCAAGGAACGCGAGATCGCCAATCTCAATCTGCAATTGCAAACACGCCAGCGCGAGTTTCGCGAAGATCTGAGTCTGCGTCAGAACGAAGAATTGGCGCAGATACTGGCCAAGGCAGACAAGGCGATCCGCGCCATTGCGGAAGGCGAGCAATATGACGTCATCCTGCAGGAAGCCGTCTATCGCAATCCCCGGGTGGACATCACGGACAAGGTCCTCAAATATCTGGAAGGCGAACCACTGTCCGAATCGGGCAAGTGATTCTTCAGCGAGCACAAGCAAATGGAGCGTACAAGCTACAGTCTGGCCGACATCGTTGCCCGTTTTGGCGGGCAGGTGCTTGGCGATGAAACAACAGAAGTGTCGCAGATCGCCACACTGGAAAAGGCCGGGCAGGGACATATCGCCTTTCTGGCCAATGCCAAATACCGCAAGCAACTTGAAGATAGTCATGCTTCCGCTGTGATCCTGGGCGAGGCGGACGCCGAGTTGACCCAGCGTCCGCGCATCATCGCCGCCAACCCCTATTCCTATTTTGCCAAGCTATCGGCTTTTCTGAACCCGTTGCGCGAATACGCGCCCGGTGTACATCCCACTGCGGTGATCGATCCCGGCGCACATGTGTCGCCGGATGCACATATCGGCGCCAATGTCTGGGTGGGAGAGGGGGCACGCATCGGCGCGCGCACGGTAGTGATGGCCGGCTGCCAGATCGGCGAGCATGCGACATTGGGCGAGCAGACGCGTTTGTATCCCAACGTCAGCGTCTATCACGGTTGCACACTGGGCGATCACGTCATCGTGCACTCCGGTGCAGTGATCGGTGCGGACGGGTTCGGTATCGCCATGGACGAAGGTCGCTGGCTTAAGATCCCGCAGATCGGCCGCGTCATTATCGGCGACCATGTCGAGATCGGCGCCAACACCACCATAGACCGTGGTGCGCTGGACGATACCGTGATCGAAGAGGGGGTCAAACTGGACAATCAGATCCAGGTGGCGCACAACGTGCGCATCGGTGCGCATACAGCCATCGCGGGCTGTGTCGGCATCGCGGGCAGTGCCAACATCGGGAAATATTGCCGCATCGGCGGCAGTGCCGGCATCCTCGGCCATTTGCAGATTGCAGACAACGTCGAGATTGCTTCGTTCACGCTAATCGGCAAATCCATCACCGAAGCAGGTAGCTATGCAGGCATCTATCCGTTCAGCAAGAACGACGAGTGGCGCAATAATGCAGTGCATCTGCGCCATCTGGGCGATCTTGCGAAACGGGTGAAAGCATTGGAAAAAGAAATTGAATCAATCAAGGGAGACAAGCATGAGTAGTACGATGGACATCCATGAGGTGTTGGAACACCTACCGCACCGTTATCCGTTCCTGCTGATCGATCGCGTGCTGGATGTGGTGCCGAACGAAAAGATCACCGCGCTGAAGAACGTCACCATCAACGAGCCGTTCTTCCCCGGCCACTACCCGCATCACCCGGTGATGCCCGGCGTGCTGATCATCGAAGCGATGGCACAGGCTGCAGCCTTGTTGTCTTTCAAGACCATGGGCACGAAACCCAGCGACGATTCGGTGTATTACTTCGTCGGCATCGACGGCGCTCGTTTCAAGCGTCCGGTCAGCCCCGGCGACCAGCTGGTATTCGAGGTGTCCATCACCCAGAACCGCCGTGGTATCTGGAAGTTCAGCGGTGTCGCCAAAGTGGACGGCGAAGTCGCGGCTGAAGCACAACTGATCTGTACCATCCGGGACAAAGAATGAGCGAATTGCGCCATCCGACCGCGATCATCCACCCGAACGCGAAGCTGGCAGACGATGTCAGCGTCGGGCCGTACACCATCATCGGCGAGCATGTAGAGATCGGTGCCGGTACCACGGTCGGACCGCATGTGGTGATCAATGGCCACACCACCATCGGCAAGAACAACCGCATCTTCCAGTTCTCTTCCTTGGGTGAAATCCCGCAGGACAAGAAGTACGCGAACGAGCCGACCCGACTGGAGATCGGCGACAACAACATGATCCGCGAATTCTGTACCTTCAACCTGGGTACTGCTCAGGACAAGGGCGTGACGCGCGTCGGCAACAACAACTGGATCATGGCCTACGTGCATCTGGCGCATGACTGCCAGGTCGGCAACAACACCATCTTCGCCAACAACGCGCAACTGGCCGGTCATGTGATCGTGGACGACTATGCCATCCTCGGCGGCTTCACCGTAGTGCACCAGTTCGTGCAGATCGGTGCGCATGTCATCACCGGCATGGGCAGCATCCTGTTCCAGGATATCCCGACCTATGTCACAGTCTCCGGCAATCCGGCCGCGCCGCACGGCACCAATTCGGAAGGCCTGAAACGTCGCGGCTTCTCCAGCGCGGCGGTGATGGCGATCAAGCGTGCCTACAAGACCCTGTACAAATCCGGCCACACACTGGAAGAGGCCAAGGCTGCGATCGCTACGCAAGCGGCGGAGCATCCCGAACTACAGGCGATGGTCGAGTTCCTGGGACGTACCGAGCGCGGCATCGTCCGTTAATCATGTCCGAACAACCAGTCAAGACCATCGCCATCGTGGCGGGTGAAGCGTCGGGCGACATGCTTGCCAGCATGCTGATGCAGGCGATCAAGCAAGCTTATCCGTCGGTGCGTTTCATCGGTATCGGCGGTCCCAAGATGCAGGCCGTCGGCATGGAGGTGTTGTTCCCGCTGGAAAAACTGGCAGTACGCGGTTATGTCGAGGTGCTGCGCCATTACCGCGAGATCGTCGGCATCCGCAATCAGCTGCGCAAACGCTTCCTGGCGCAAAAGCCGGATCTGTTCATTGGCGTCGATGCTCCGGATTTCAATCTCGATCTTGAACTGGCTTTGAAAGCCCGCGGCATCCCGACCGTGCACTACGTCAGCCCCTCGATCTGGGCATGGCGCGGCGAACGCATCAACAAGATCAAGCAGGCTGTTTCGCACATACTGGCGCTGTTCCCGTTCGAAGCACCCTTGTATGAGAAAGCCGATGTGCCTGTTACCTATGTCGGCCATCCACTGGCTGACTTCATGCCCGAGCGTCCCAAACGCGAGGAGATGCGCGAGCAGATGCGCATCCTGCCCAAGACAGCCAAGGTGTTCGCCTTGTTGCCGGGCAGCCGCCAGAGCGAGGTGCGTCAACTCGCCGAGACCTATATCGAGACGGCCAAGCTCATCTGGCAGCAATGCCCCGAAGCGCAATTCCTGGTGCCGCTTGCCACACGCGAGACGCGCAACATCTTCGAGCATGTACGCTGGAATCTGCATGCCCAGGATCTACCGATGACGCTGCTGTTCGGTCATGCGCATGACGCGATGATCGCAGCCGACGGCGTGCTGGTCGCATCAGGTACCGCCACGCTGGAAGCCGCTTTGCTCAAGCGTCCCATGGTCATCACCTACAAGATGCCGGCACTGTCCTGGTGGATGCACAGGCGCAAGATGTACCAGCGCTGGGTGGGGCTGCCCAATATCCTGGCGGAACGTTTCGTGGTGCCGGAGATATTGCAGGATGATGCGACACCACAGAACCTGGCACAGGCACTATTGAATCTGGTGAATAACAAAGGCGCGGTCGATGCTTTGGAGCAGACCTTCACCGAGATGCATCACACCTTGCGTCAGAATACGGCACAGAAAGCGGCAGCTGCCATTCTGCCCTATCTGGTGAACGATGCTGCCAGCTGATCTGCTCATCTGCGGTGTGGATGAAGCAGGGCGGGGGCCGCTGGCCGGGCCGGTGAGTGCGGCAGCCGTGATCCTCGATCCTGCGCGGCCCATCGCCGGACTGGCCGATTCCAAGAAACTGTCCGAGAAGCAACGCGATCGTCTCGCCCCCGTCATCCGCGAGCAGGCTTTGGCCTGGTGTGTCGCCTTTGCAGAACCGCACGAGATCGATGAGATCAATATCCTGCAGGCAACCCTGCTGGCCATGAAACGTGCTGTGGAGGGCTTGTCCATCCGTCCTCAAAAGGTGCTGGTCGACGGACTGTATTGCCCGGATACGGGGCTGCCCAGCGAGGCGATTATCAAAGGGGACAGCAAGGTGCAAGCCATCTCCGCCGCCTCCATTCTGGCCAAGACCGCCCGCGACGAGATCATGTTGCAGATGCACGCGCGCTATCCGCAGTATGGCTTTGACGCTCACAAAGGTTATCCTACGGCCATGCATCTGGCTGCACTGCGTACCCACGGCGCGCTGGATATCCATCGCCGCTCGTTCAAACCGGTGCGTGAATCGATCGCACCCACTACTCTGGAGTAAAACATGCTGACTTTTCTGAAACTGTTGCATCTGTATGGCATCGTAGTCTGGGTAGGCGGCATGTTCTTCGCCTATATGGTGCTGCGTCCGACTGCGGCCAGCGTGCTGCAACCGCCGGAACGTCTACGACTGTGGAATGATGTGTTCAGACGCTTCTTCAACTGGGTGTGGCTCGCTATCGGTGCCATCCTGCTCAGCGGTCTGTATCTGATCTATCTGTACGGCGGTATGGCGCACGTGGGGCATTATGTCCACACCATGTTGCTGCTCGGCCTGGCGATGGTTGCGATCTACGTCTATGTGTTCTTCGCCTGCTACGTACCGTTCAGCTTGCATGTGGAGAAAGAGCGCTGGAAGGAGGCGGGGGCCATACTCGCCAAAATTCGCCAGCTGATCGCCATCAATCTGTCACTGGGGTTGCTGACACTGGCAGTCGCCAAGATCGGCATTCAATTCGGCTAAGGAGGAATAATGCAAAAGATCGTATTCATACTGATATGCGCAGCGTTTGGCATGGCCATCGGCTACGGCATTTTCGGCAAGATCGCGGGCCATTATGTCAGTGTGAACAGCCTGCTCTCGTTCGGCGGCAATGCGTTTCAGAATGCATGGAGTTCAGTGTCCGGTCTGACCGAGATGCGCAACAAGATACTGCTGTGCGGTGCAGCGGGCGCCGTGCTGGGCTTCCTGTTGTCGACCAGATTGAAAAAATGAAACAACAGGTGCTGCGTAGCACCCGAGCTGCATGAAGACCATCACTTTCCCCAATAGCCCCTATACGCTGCACCTGCCGTTCGAACCGGCAGGTGATCAGCCGACCGCCATCGCGCAGCTGGTGGAGGGTATAGAGGATGGTCTCTCGTACCAGACCCTGCTGGGCGTGACCGGCTCCGGCAAGACCTTCACCATGGCCAACGTCATCGCACGCACGGGCCGGCCCGCCATCCTGATGGCGCCGAACAAGACACTGGCCGCGCAGCTGTATGCCGAGATGCGCGAGTTCTTCCCCGAGAACGCGGTCGAGTACTTCGTCTCCTATTACGACTACTATCAGCCCGAGGCCTACGTGCCGTCGCGCGACGTGTATATCGAGAAGGACTCCAGCATTAACGAACAGATCGAGCAGATGCGCCTGTCGGCCACCAAGTCCATGCTGGAACGTCAGGACTGCGTGATCGTCGCCACCGTCTCCGCCATCTACGGTATCGGCGACCCGGTCGATTACCACGGCATGATCCTGCACCTGCGCGAGAACGAGAAGATGGAACAGCGCGACATCATCCAGCGCTTGGTCGCCATGCAGTACGAGCGTAACGAGATGGATTTTTCGCGCGGTACCTTCCGCGTGCGCGGTGACGTGATCGACATCTTCCCGGCGGAAAATAGCGAGAACGCATTGCGCGTGACCTTGTTCGACGACGAGGTGGAATCGCTGGCGCTGTTCGACCCGCTGACAGGCCACATCCAGACCCGCGTGCCGCGTTACACCGTCTATCCTTCCAGCCATTACGTGACACCGCGCGAGACCACCTTGCGCGCCATCGAGACCATCAAGGTCGAACTGGCCGAGCGCATCGCATGGTTCCAGAAAGAGAACAAGCTGGTCGAAGCGCAGCGCATCGAACAGCGTACGCGCCACGACATCGAGATGCTGACCGAGATCGGCTTCACCAAGGGCATCGAGAACTATTCGCGCCATCTTTCCGGTCGCGGTCCGAACGAAGCGCCGCCGACATTGATGGACTACCTGCCGCCGAACGCGCTGATGATCATCGACGAGAGTCATGTCACCGTGCCGCAGATCGGCGCCATGTACAAAGGAGACCGTGCGCGCAAGGAGAACCTGGTCAATTACGGCTTCCGCCTGCCTTCCGCGATGGACAATCGTCCCTTGCGCTTCGACGAGTTCGAGAAGGTGATGCGCCAGACCATCTTCGTTTCCGCGACTCCTTCGACTTACGAAGCTGAGCATCAGGGGCAGGTGGTGGAGCAGGTGGTACGTCCGACCGGCCTGATCGATCCCGTCATTGAAGTGCGTCCTGCTACGCATCAGGTGGATGACCTGATGAGTGAAGCAACAGAACGCATCAAGAATGGTGAACGCGTGCTGGTCACCACGCTCACCAAACGCATGGCTGAAG
This sequence comes from Sideroxydans sp., assembly GCA_028687425.1. Lineage (GTDB taxonomy): Bacteria > Pseudomonadota > Gammaproteobacteria > Burkholderiales > Gallionellaceae > Sideroxyarcus. The sequence goes on along the minus strand of JAQUAD010000024.1, from coordinate 7,049 downwards.
ACCTTACCGAATACTTCACCGAGCACGGCATCAAGGTGCGCTATCTGCACTCCGACGTTGAGACCGTGGAACGCGTGGAGATCATCCGCGACTTGCGCCTCGGCATGTTCGATGTGTTGGTCGGCATCAACCTGCTACGAGAAGGTCTGGATATTCCAGAGGTGTCACTGGTCGGCATCCTCGATGCGGACAAGGAAGGCTTCCTGCGTTCCGAGCGTTCGCTGATCCAGACCATAGGCCGCGCTGCGCGTCACCTGCATGGCACCGCGATCCTTTACGCGGACCGCATCACCGATTCCATGCGCAAGGCCATGGACGAAACGGAGCGCCGGCGCGTCAAACAGATCGCGCACAACGAGGCGCACGGCATCACGCCGCAGTCCGTGACCAAGCGTATCAAGGACATTATCGATACCGAATACGATGTGGATGCCGAGCGCAAATCACTGAAGGCCGCGCAGACACAGGCCAAATATCTGGCGATGAGCGAGAAGGAACTCTCGAAAGAACTGGCACGCCTGGAGAAAGAAATGCTGCAGGCGGCAAAGAATCTGGAGTTCGAAAAAGCCGCACAGCTGCGCGATCAACTGAAGAAATTGCGCGAAAGCGTATTCCAATCACCATTGTGAGCAGGGCCATGAAAGTAAACGTACTGTTCGTCTGTATGGGCAATATCTGAAACGCCCGTAGGCAATGGACTTGTAAAACTTTAGTAAAATCCTTGTAAGGGTTTACCCGACTTTCACCCACTCGTCACCGCGCACATCGCGGTAGATTGCGGTGGTCGCAGCATCCTTGTGTCCGGCGATTGCTTGGGCGAAATCAGCCCCCCGGCTTTCGGTGTAAAGCCTGATTGAAAGGCTGCGGATCTCATGGAATGTCGGCGGCATCTTGCCGTTCTCTCCCTTCACTCCGGCCAAGTCTCTGGCGCGGGCAAAGCCCTTGGTGATGGTGTCGATCCAGACCTGATCGCCAGGCTTGGATAGCGTCCTGGGGCGAATGTGGTGCACCAGCCAGCGGCTCACCACGTTGTCGCGGCATGCCTTGATGGTGGTTGAAAGGTTGAACCCGGCGATGCTGGTATCGAGCGGGATGCTGACCTTGTTTCCGGTCTTTCCCTGGATGACGTATAGCCGATCATCCACCCATGCGGTCGTATCCTTGCCGCGCCTGAACTCAATAGCGGCGATGTCTTCCCGGCGCTGAGAGGATAGTAGAGCCAGCTCCATCGCCCTCGGTATCCAGGCATCTAGCGTCAGCGCCTTGGCGTGGATTAGCAGGAAGTCCTCCAGCGTCAGGCGAGAGCGCTTGACGGTGACGGTTGGCGCGCGTGTCTTGGCCGCCAGATTGTCGTCTGCCCAGCCTTCTTCAACAGCATCCTTCCAAATATCGACCGCTGCGGAGCGCATTGCTAGAGCCATGCGTGGGCGATCTTCGTAACTATCCAGCACCTCAACCAGTTTTCGGACGGTGATTTCCGAAAGATGGGTGCCGGGCCCCAATGCCTTCTCCCATGCGCGGCCAGTGCTTGCCTTGTTTTTCAGAGTGTTCGCGGCAAGCTTGCGCTTCTTCTCGCACAGCTCAAGATGGCGCGACAGCACGCGGCCAAATGTAGGGGAGGACGGTTTATTTTCGACAATGGAACTGATTCTCGCAGTAGCGATGCTGGAATAGATTGCGCTGTTAAGCGCCATTGTATCGGCTATTGCTTGCTCTCGATCTAAGCCCAGCCCATGACGTTTACCTGTTCGCGGATCTCGATATGCGTAATAAATCTTGCCCGATGATTTATCTTCGGAACGGTAAAGATTCATTGGCAAATTGTGACGACGAGGCCTCATGCCGATTGAAGAATTTTCCTAGCGCGAGATGATATTTTCATAGTGTGTGATTCTACTACTACAGGGGTTCTAACCGAACCCTCGTCCACCATATAACAGGTGCCAACTTTCTCGGCACCTGCAATTTGTCCGGTGGACGCCCATGAGCGCAAGATTCTAATTGATGGCGAGGGGGAATAGTGACGGCACCCCCATTCCTGCAACGTGATTTTCATTTGTTAAGTGAGTCCCCAGAAAATGTGGGAACAATTTGCCATGGAAAACCATAAAAAGGTTTCTGAATAGTTGCGATTTTCTTAACTTCTCGCGACTTTTTTGTTTGCGGAATTTGAAACAGTGCACTAATAAACGTAGATGCATTCGACGTTGCCGCCGTTGAATGGGCTGAAAATGGCACGCAGTTCAAGTTGACTGCTCTGATGGTGCTATTTCAGTTTGGTGGCCTCGCAGTTTTTGTTGGCCATCTTGAGTTTGAACTGGGCAAGCTTGAGTTCGTTTTCTGCTTCGACTGCCAGTTGGAACATAAACTTTTTGCGATCGTCGTTCGAATTTGCGTTTTGCATATTCGATTTCCTCTCTGCATGCAAGACCAACTTCGATTTTGTCTGGCAAAGTTCTCGAAAATCGAACTTTGCGCCGATATTTTGTTTGGCAGATTGCGAGCGCCATTGAAAGAGGTAAAGATTGGTTGACGTTAATTTTTCAACAAAGGCGGGTGACTCGGTGAACTCGCAATTACTACAAGGAGCGCAATTAATTATGAGTGAACTTTTCAAGTTGGATAAATCTGCAATTAAGCTTGATTTAAAACCAGGTCGTTTGGATGGGAAGAATAGCGAATACAAGTCTGGAGCAGGATTTATCCCTAAAAAGCTGAACAACGAAATCGAGGTGCTCTTGCAAATGCACAAGGATTTGGCTGCACACAAGGAAAAGAAGGTCGGTCAAGGAACCCAGGATAAACGAAGGACGGTTATTAAAGGCTTCTTCGCTGACGCTCGGAAGCTGAAATTCAAGATTGAGAGTGTTCACAGTCTGAAGGAAAAACATTTGCATGCGGTTTTCCGACATTTGGAATCTCAGGGGCAGTCACCCTCTACCATCCAGAACAAAATTTCTATCATGAGGGTTTTTTGTGAATGGATCGGGAAGCCAGGTATGGTTAGAAATTCTGCGCACTATGTAGACGATAAGGCATCCGTGACGCGGACGATGGTTGCACGCGAGGATAAGTCTTGGGACGCGAAGGGTGTGGACATCGAAGAGATACTTGAGAAAGTCAGAGCGAAGGACCAGTTTGTCGCGATCGAGCTGGAGCTGTGTCTGGGATTCGGACTGCGGGTTAAGGAAGCCATGATGTTGCGGCCATTGGCATGCCGTGACGGTAGTGGGGAATACATCCATGTCAGGGAAGGGACGAAAGGAGATAGGCCCAGGGTGGTTCCGATCGAAAACGCCGTACAGCGTAAGCTTTTGGATCGTGCTGTTGAAATCATGGATAAGAAAACGGGCTTCCTTGGGGGGCGAGGAAAGACTTTGGCTCAGAAGCGCAATCGTTTCTACTATGTTTTGAAAAGCTGTGGTGTAACTTTGAGCGAACAGGACATCTCGGCACATGGTCTGCGTCACCAATATATGCAGGAGAGTTTCAGGGTAATGTTGGGTATTGATCCGCCTGTCAAGGGTGGGGATCTCTCAGAACTGGATCCGGACGAATTCCATGTGGCAAGTCAGAAACTGATGGAACGGGCTGGACACACCAGGGTGGCGATCGGTGCCTCATACTATGGCAGCCGTAGGATCCAGAAGGCGAATCCTGAATATGCAGAAAATCAGAGTTTTCCTATGAGAGGTGAATAATCTCGTTTTCCCATAAGTAAGTCATTTAGAGTGAATTATGCGAGGGGCGGCTTTCCGGAATTTGAGGTCGCCTCATCTCATGATTTCGTTGCTATGCCAATGGCCTTATTGGGGCATGAGACAACAGTTTTCAATTGAATAGGTATTAACTAGAAAGTCAGAGGTCCAGCAATTTCTGTTGTTTCTAGCCTGTTAACTTCTGCTGCACTGTTCAAAGCAGGCGCTTAATGTGGAGGTAACTGGCCCGCGTGGCTTTTTGCGCAGTCGTGCTACTCTTCGTCGCTATCGTACCAGCATGAGACAAACGAAATGATTATCAAGGAAGCGGATGACGCGGGGCCGAAGATATCAGCTCTCCAGGCATTGGTCTTGAGGCCCGACATTACCTCCGAGACGCGCAGGCGAATAGAGCAGGAAATACGGAATATCCAAGCTGGCGTCCATGGCGAAGAAGAGGCTGCCTATGAGATGAAGGTTCATTATGGCGAGAGCCACAATTGGGCTTTGATCCACGACCTGCGTATCGAGCACGAGGGGCTTGTTGCACAAATCGACCACCTCGTTATCAACCGCTGGCTCGACATGTGGGTGTGCGAGAGCAAGCATTTCTCCGAGGGGGTGGGGATCAACGAGCACGGAGAATTTGTGGCGTTCTTCAATGGCAAGCCATATGGCGTGCCATCGCCAATCGAGCAAAATGCCAAGCACATCCTTATTCTGCAGCGCCTCTTTGATTCGGGCGCGGTCGAGCTTCCGAAGCGACTCGGCTTCACCATAAAGCCGGAGTTGAAGGGGCTCGTGCTGGTCTCGAAGAAGGCGCGGATTAGCCGACCGAAGTCCACGGTCGAAGGGATTGAGTGCGTCATCAAGAACGACCAGTTTTTCAAGACAGTCGACAAGGCGGTCGACGAGAACGGCCTCTTGTCAATGGGCAAGATCGTTGGTTCGGATACTTTGGAGGATATCGCCTGGCGGATCGCGGCCCTACACCGACCAGCTTCTTTCGATTGGGCGGCGAAGTTCGGATTGTCGGCTGCTGTCGCGGCGCTCGCGCCGAAGCCAGCTGCACCCGTCCAGAAGGAGGCTCGGCCAAAGTTTGCCACCGAACCGGAATTGGCACAGGAAGTCGTTCAGCCATTGGCAGACGGCAAACCGAAATCGAAGCTCGTTTGCCATGCGTGCGGCGAGCAGGTCGCCTACAACGTCGCCAAGTTCTGCTGGTTCAACAAGGCGAAGTTCGGGGGCAACATCTTCTGCATGGACTGTCAGAAGCAGGTTTAGGCAGTCTGGTGCATACCGGATTAATCTTGTCTCATGATCCTACTGCAAGCATTCTCTCTCGTTGTCGCCGATCCCGAGATTACTGAGGCCCTGGACCTCGAAACGGGAGAAATTCGCCACGTGCACGATGTGGTCGGTGAGGATTACGAGAGAGCTCTGCAACTGCGAATGGCATTGAAGCAAGGCATCGCGGCGGGGAAGCCGCTTTTGGCTTGCCCCCTTTGCGCAGTGCCCATCCATCTGGTGTCGCTTGCTCAAGAGCGTCGTTTCTACCTGCGGCACGAGACGGAGGATGGACGATGCTCCGCGAGAACAAAGGGCGGGTTAAGCGAGAAACGTATCCTCGCCATGAAATACGACGGAGCCCGAGAGTCGGCCGCACACAAGAGGATGAAGGACATCATCGCCGAGAGTCTTCTTGGAGATCCTGACTTCTCAAGAGTCGAGATCGAACGAGTATGGAAAGGAGAAATGGCCAACAGTCGTCGCAAACCTGACGTGACAGCCGTCTGGAAGGGGATGCTACCCGTGGCCTTCGAGGTGCAGCTCTCCACCACGTTTCTGCGGGTCATAGCTGAACGACGCGACTTCTATCTCCGAAACGGCGGACTGCTGTTCTGGGTTTTCAACCGCTTCGACATGGGAGATGCCCGGCTCACGCAGGAGGACGTGTTCTATAACAATAACCGCAATGCCTTTGTGGTAAGCGAAGATTCTCTCGCGGCGTCCAAGGCTACGGGATCGCTCGTCCTTGAATGCGTATGGTCAGAGCCTTCGTTCGAGGATGGTCAAATCCTGTGGAGCCAGAGGAAACGGCGCGCTAAGTTTGATGAACTGACGGTGGAACGGGATAAGCAGCGGGTATTCCTCTTTGATGCAGATGCGGCGAGGGGGGCGTGCGAGGCTCTGACGAAAGATTGGCCCATGCGCCGGGATTTTCGCGAGTTCTGGCTGAAGAGAAATGGTACGCATGACGACGCGAGATGGCTTGATCTGCGCAGGAGACTCGCTGAGCGCAGTATAGAACTTCCAAGATGGCCGAGCGACGGGGAAGGGTTGGTCTCCCTTCTCGACACGCTCTATTCTGCTGCCGAGGGGCATCCCGTCGGCTGGCGTTACGCAGACCTCGTCAAGATTGCCCACCACGTTTTTGACAAACATAAGGGATATCTCTGGCACTTTAAACTCGTGCTCGCCGCCCATGGGCGTGGACAGCAAATTTTGGCCGAGGATACGACTGGGAAATGGAGGTCCGCCAAGGTCAAGGCATACCGCGACGCATGGTCTCGCCGAGATTCAGCGTTTGCTCCTGATCGACGGTATGACGCTCTTGTTTCGATTCTATTTCCTGAAATAGCCACCGATCTGCCCGAGGCCCCCTCCTAGAAGAATGTTGGTGCCATAAAGAAGTGCCTCCGAAGTTAGGAGGCCTTTTTACTTCTGCCGTAAATGTGGATTCCTCATCGTTTCAACAGGAAAAGACGACATACGACTTATCTGACTTTTGTGATTTCTTTCTTTCAGAAGTGAGAGCATGCGCATAGAGAGTGATGCTGAAATCCAATAAACGCGGGGCATCTAAAGCAGAATTCAAAAGAGATGTGGCAGATAACGCCATTTGAAATTACTGATACTTGAAATTGCGGTTGACGATGCAAGCAATTGCATGTTCAAATCATTCCGCTCTCACCACAGTGAGGTCTGGGTGGCTCCAGCCCAAAGCTGCATTTGTCCATAGATGCGATTCGGAAGAATCAGATGAGTGGGACGTACGAACGAAGTATTAGAGCGGCTAGTCACCGCGAAGAATCGAGTAAGCTCACAGCGATACTCACCCGTTCCGAGAATACGGAACAGTCTTCGACAGACGATGGAGCAATCCGTCCTGTCATCGCCCTGTCCGGGCAAGACATTCAAGAGCAATTCAATCAACTGTTAGTAGAGTTTCAAGTAACCCCGACGCGGGCGCACTGAACACCCAGAGACCGATGCACGAAGCCGACAAGGCTTTTGCGCCGTTGGCTGGTGGTGTCGTGTTGCGTGGTGTCGTGTTGTCTGTCGTTCTGC
>JAQUAD010000023.1 GCA_028687425.1 Sideroxydans sp. | reverse complement strand
GCAAATGGCTGCTGGATGTGGGTACAGGCAATGCGGTCGAGACCGTGTTCATTCCGGAAGAGGGCAGGGGCACGTTATGCGTTTCGACGCAGGCGGGTTTCGCGCTGGATTGCGCGTTCTGTTCCACCGGCAAGCAGGGCTTCAACCGCAACCTGACGACCGCCGAGATCATCGGCCAGGTGTGGTGGGCCAACCATGAGTTGGGCAAGAATGAAGACGGTAATTGGCCGGTCACCAATGTGGTGCTGATGGGCATGGGCGAGCCGCTGCTGAATTTCGACAGCACGGTGAGTGCCTTGCGCCTGATGCTGGACGACCATTGCTATGGGCTGTCACGCCGTCGCGTGACGGTGTCGACTTCCGGCGTGGTGCCTGCGATGGACCGCCTGCGCGAGGAGTGTCCGGTGGCCCTGGCGATCTCGCTGCATGCGCCGAACGATGAATTGCGCAATGTGCTGTGCCGATTAACCAGAAATATCCATTGAAGGAATTGATGGCTGCTTGCCTGCGCTATCTGGAGTAGGCGCCGCGCGATTTCGTGACCTTCGAATATGTGATGCTGGCCGGCGTGAACGACAGGCCGGAGGATGCGCGTGAGCTGATCGAACTGGTACGCGACGTGCCGTGCAAGTTCAACCTGATCCCGTTCAATCCATTCCCGCAAGCGCCATATAGCCGTTCGGATATGGAAACGGTGAAACGATTCCGCGACATGCTGATGCAAGCGGACATCGTCACCACGATACGCAAGGTGCGCGGTGACGACATCGCTGCCGCATGCGGGCAATTGGCAGGGCAGGTGCAGGACAAGTCGAAACGAACCCTACGAATCATGGAGGCAAGTCGATGAAACCGTGGATGGTCTATCTCTTTGCTTTGCTGCTGGTCGGTTGTGCCAGTGGCGGTGCCAAGGACGAACGCGCTTTGAAAAGTGCCAAAATCCATACCGAACTGGCCGCTTCTTACTTCGAGCGCGGCCAGTACTCCATCGCTTTGCAGGAATTGGGTGTGGCCATGCAGGCCGATGATGAATATGCCCCGGCCTACAACGTGCGCGGTCTGGTGCGCATGAAGCTGCGTGAGGATGCGCAGGCGGACAAGGACTTTCGTCGTGCGTTGAAGCTGGATCCCGGCAGCGCTTCCGTGCTGAACAATTACGGCTGGTTCCTGTGTCAGCGCGGACATCCCAAGGAATCGATCGCCCGCTTCCTGGAAGCACTAAAAGACCCGCTCTACAACACACCGGACATGGCATACGCCAATGCCGGCGTATGCTCGATCAAGGCGGGCGACCTGGTCGCGGCGGAGAGTTACCTGGAACGCGCCCTGATCCTGCATCCGGGAATGCAGGAAGCGCAGATCGGTTTGGCGGAACTGAACTTCACCAAGGGTGACTACGCGATGGCAAAAGTCCATTTGATGCGCTTCATGCAGGTGTACGAAGAGTTGACGCCGGAGCAACTGTGGCTGGCGGTACGCATCGAACGCAAGGTGGGTGACCGCAACGCAGCGGCAAGTTACGCACTGCAGTTGCGCAAACGTTTCCCGGATTCACGAGAAGCACAACTTCTGCAGGCAGGTGAGTGATGGAACAGAACGGCATGAACGACAATGAAGTGCGGCAACCGGCCTTGAAAGTCGGCGCGATCCTGCGCAACGAGCGTGAAGCGCGCGGTCTGTCGGTAGAAGAGATCGCCGAGCGGGTCAAGTACAGCGTGCGCCAGGTGGAAGCGCTGGAACATGACGAGGCGGAACATCTGCCGGAAGGCACTTTCCTGCGCGGCTTTGTGCGCAGCTATGCGCGCGTGCTGGGCATGGATGAATCGAAGCTGCTGGAGGCGACGCATACCCAGACCGAGCATCATTTCGATGTGACGGATGTTCAGGCAGGCGGCGCCCCCTTGCCGGTTACTGGCGATGCCAACCGTCGCAGCCGCTATCTGTTGTTGAGTGCGCTGGCGGTGGCGATCCTGCTGGCCGGATTCGTTTGGTCGCATCGTGATGACGTATTGTTGCCGGCCACGAAAGTGGTAGCGGAAAGTCCGCGCGAACCGGAGGCGGCTGCCACTACAGTCCAGGCTGCCGATGCGGCGCCTGAAAATCCGCCTCTCGAAAAAACCCCTGAAAGCATCAAGCCGGTGGAGGAACAAAAGCCGGAGCCCATCGCGCAGCCGCAAGAGCATCACAAGCCGGCTGTTGATGTGAAACCGACAGAACCACCGAAACCCGGACCTGTAGTGAAAGCAGTAGAACCGCCCAAGCAAGAGCCTGTAGCGAGACTGGTAGATCCCAGCAAAGTGGCACCTGCCGTGAAGCAGGCTGAACCGGCCAAACCCGTGCCAGCTGCCAAGCCGGTCATCACTGCGCCGCAAGTGGAAAGAAAAGAACCTCCGGCTGCACCAGCGGAGACTGCGACCGAAGAGGCAGTGTCGCCTCCCAAGCCGGCAGTGCCGCTGGCGCAATTGATGAAACGCCCGATCCATATCGTGTTCAACGAAGAGGCATGGATGGAGATCATCGATGTGAACGGCGAGATATTGCTGTCGCGTGTGACCAAGGCGGGCGAGGAGAAGTGGATAGGTGGCGGTCACCGTGCGCCATATAGCATCACCATCGGCAAGCCGGGCGCGATCCGCATGTATTACCACGGCAAGGAAGTCGATCTGTCGCAATACAATCCGGCGGGCGTTGCCAAGCTGGTTCTGGAGTAGAACACATGATGCATCCATCCATTCTGCGTCACCCGACGCAGGCGGTGCGCGTCGATGACATCATCATCGGCGGGGCTGCACCCATCGTGGTGCAGTCTATGACCAATACCGACACCGCGGACATCAACACGACCACCAAGCAGGTGCACGAACTGGCGATCGCCGGTTCGGAACTGGTGCGCATCACGGTCAATACCTCCGAAGCGGCCGAAGCTGTGCCGCATATCCGCCGTCGACTGGATGCGCTGGGTTGCAAGGTGCCGCTGATCGGTGATTTCCATTACAACGGCCATCGACTGCTCACCGAGTATCCGGAGTGTGCCCAAGCGCTGGCGAAATACCGTATCAATCCGGGCAATGTGGGAAAGAACCGCAAGGGCGAAGACCAGTTCGCGATGATGATCGCGGTGGCGAAACAGTACGACAAGCCGGTACGAATCGGTGTGAACTGGGGCAGCCTGGACCAGGACCTGGTGGTGCGCATGATGGACGAGAATGCCAAGCTGGCTGAACCGAAAGACGTCAGCGAAGTGACGCGCGAGGCGTTGATCGTGTCCGCGCTGGATAGCGCCAAGCGCGCCGAGGAGCTGGGCTTGTCGCGCGACCGCATCGTGCTGTCGTGCAAGGTGAGCGAGGTGCAGGACCTGATCGCGGTGTATCAGCAACTTGCGAAGCGTTGCGATTACGCATTGCATCTCGGCCTGACCGAGGCAGGCATGGGTTCCAAGGGTATCGTGGCTTCCACGGCTGCACTGTCCGTGTTGTTGCAGCAAGGCATAGGCGACACCATCCGCGTGTCGCTGACACCAGCACCGGGCGGCGCGCGCACCGAGGAAGTGGTGGTGGCACAGGAGATATTGCAGACCATGGGCCTGCGTTCCTTCACGCCGATGGTCACGGCCTGTCCCGGCTGCGGACGCACCACCAGCACCGTGTTCCAGGAACTGGCGCAACACATCCAGAACTATCTACGCGCGCAGATGCCGGTATGGCGCGAGCAATACAGCGGCGTGGAAGAGATGACGGTGGCGGTGATGGGCTGCATCGTAAACGGCCCGGGCGAAAGCAAGATGGCCAACATCGGCATCAGTTTGCCGGGTACCGGTGAGACGCCCTCGGCACCGGTGTATGTGGATGGCGAGAAGACGGTGACCCTGCGCGGCGACAACATCGCCGAAGAGTTCACCCGGATCGTCAATGAATATGTGGCAAGAAAGTACGTAAAAAAATGAGTAATGCGTTGCAAGCCGTAAAAGGCATGAATGACATCCTGCCGGACGAGGCAGGGTTGTGGTTGTGGTTCGAAGATACCGTGCGCGAATGGCTGGAAGCCTATGGCTATCGCAACATCCGCATGCCGCTGGTGGAGCCCACCGCGCTGTTCAAGCGTGCGATCGGTGAAGTGACCGACATCGTCGAGAAGGAGATGTACAGCTTTGAGGACAGACTGAACGGCAACCAGCTCACGCTGCGTCCGGAAGGTACTGCTTCCTGCGTACGCGCAGTCTTGGAACACAACTTACTGTACAACGCTCCACGACGCTTGTGGTACAGCGGGCCGATGTTTCGCCACGAGAAACCGCAGAAGGAGCGCTATCGCCAGTTCCACCAGATCGGCGTGGAGGCCATGGGTTTTGGCGGGCCGGACATCGATGCCGAGCAGATCATCATGTGCGCGCGGCTGTGGAAGAAATTGGGCATTCGCGATGTGACGCTGCAATTGAACACGCTGGGCGACAGCGCTTCGCGTCAACGCCATCGCGACAAGCTGATCGCCTATTTCGAAGGGCACAAGGACTTGCTGGATGCGGATGCTCAGCGTCGTCTGTACAGCAATCCGCTACGCATCCTGGACACGAAGAACCCGGCCATGCAGGAGCTGGTGAGCAAAGCGCCCAAGCTGATGGACGAGCTGGAGGACGAAGCGATCCAGCATTTCGAGGCGGTACAGGCGATCCTGAAACGGCACGACATCGCGTTCGAGATCAACCCACGTCTGGTGCGCGGATTGGACTATTACAACCGCACCGTGTTCGAGTGGGTCACCACGCGTCTCGGTGCGCAGGGCACCATCTGTGCCGGTGGCCGTTTCGACGGCCTGATCGAACAGATCGGCGGCAAGCCGGCACCGGCCATGGGTTTCGCCATGGGCGTGGAGCGCTTGCTGGCCTTGTTGCAGGAAGACGGCATGACGCCGCCGCCTGCGCCGCTAGATGTGTATGTGGTGCATCAGGGCGAGCAGGCGCAAGTCGTTGCCTGGCAAGCTGCCGAACTGTTGCGCGACAGCGGTGTGCGTGTGCTGCTGCATTGCGGTGGAGGCAGCTTCAAGTCGCAGATGAAAAAGGCCGACGCAAGTGGCGCAGCCTGTGCAGTGATCGTCGGAGATGACGAGGCTGCCGCGAATGCCGTGACGCTCAAGCCCATGCGCGGCGGCGAACAGCAGCGCGTCGCGATGGCCGATTTGCAGAGCAAGATTGAAGAATTGATCAAGTGAGGGAATGAAAATGTCTGAGTTGGATTTGCACGAACAGGAACAGGTCGACGCACTTAAGGCTTGGTGGAAAGAGAACAGCAACTGGGTTTATGGACTCGTCACCGTCGCTTTGCTCGCTTTTGCCGGCAGCCAGTTCTGGAAGCAGCATCAGGCCAGCCAGATTGCCGGTGCTTCCAGCCTTTATGGTGAAGTAATGAAGCAGACCGCCAGCGGCGATGCGAAACGCATCGGTGATGCGGCCGATGCGCTGGCGGATCGTTTCTCGACCAGTCCGTATGCGGCACGCGCCCAGCTGCTGGCTGCGCAGACCAGCCAGCAGGCTGCGGATGCGACACGTGCCAAGGCAAGATTGTGGTGGGTGATCGAGCATTCTGATGAAGAAGGTCTGCAACATGTCGCCCGACTCAAGCTGGCTGCCATGCTGCTGGACGAGAAACAGTACGACGATGCCCTCAAGCACCTGAAGACCCCGCATTCTGCCGCTTTCAATAGTGTGTACGATGACCTGAAGGGAGACGTGTTGAGCGCGATGGGCAATACCGAAGAAGCGCGCAGCGCCTACAAGCAGGCATTGGCAAACGCGGATGCCCAAACTGCCCAACGCAATCTGATCCAGTTGAAACTGGATGGACTGGGTAACGCCAAATGATATTGCGCCGTTACAGTCTGTTGACTTTCGCGTTGCTGCTGGCTGCCTGCAGCAGCGACAAGGCCGGCGTAGCGCCCGCCCAACTGATCGACTTCAAGCCTGCAGCGACGATCCAGGTACGCTGGCAGCATGACTTGGGCGACAGCGGGATCAGTGTGCTGACGCCAGGCGTTACCCGTGTGGCCGTATTCGGGGCGAGCGATGAATATCTTTATCGCTTCGACCGCGAAACAGGCAAGGAAATGTGGCGCATCAAGCCCGGATTCACCATCTCCGGTGGCGTGGGCGCTGGTGAAGGGTTGGTGCTGGTCGGCGGCGATCAGGGGGAGTTGGCGGCATTCGATGAGACGGACGGGAAACTGCGCTGGCAGGTTCAAGTCTCCAGCGAAGTGCTGAGCGCCCCCAAGGTGGCCGAAGGTATCGTGGTAGTCCGTACCGGCAACGGACGTATCGCCGGACTGAATGCGCAAGACGGCAAGCGCCTGTGGTTGTATGAACGCACCACGCCGCCCTTGAGCGTGCGCAATCATGCGGGTGTGGCCATCCGCAACGGCATGGTCTATGCGGGCTTCGCCGCCGGCAGACTCGCCGCGATCGGACTGACCAAGGGCGTGGTGATCTGGGAAGCGACCGTTTCGCAGCCGCGCGGTAACACCGAGCTGGAACGCATTAGCGACATCACCAGTCTGCCGGCTGTCGATGACAGACAGGTGTGCGCGATCGCGTTTCAGGGCAGGCTGGTCTGCTTCGACGCGATCCAGGGTAACACCATGTGGACGCGCGAGATGTCCAGCGACAAGGGTTTGGCCTTGTTCGGCGGTTACCTGTACGTGACGGATGCCGACGGCAGCGTGTTCGCGCTGGATCGCGGCACGGGCGCCACGTTGTGGAAGAACGACCAGCACGCCAATCGTCAACTGACTGCACCGTATCCATTCGAGGAATATCTCATGGTGGGCGACTTCGAAGGTTACCTGCATGTGTTGAACACCAGCGACGGCAGCCTGCTGGCTCGCCGCAAAACGGATGGCAGCGCCATCCTGTCCGCTCCCGTGCTGATGGGGGACGGTGCATTGGTTCAAACCAGCGACGGTGAGTTGCTGGCAATTTCGGTACAAAAGTGATGCTACCTACACTGGTTCTCGTCGGGCGACCCAACGTCGGCAAATCAACGCTGTTCAACCGCCTCACGCGCAGTCGTGATGCGCTGGTGGCGGACAAGCCCGGCCTGACGCGCGACCGGCATTACGGTCGCGGCCGCATCGGCGAGCGCCCCTACCTGGTGGTCGATACCGGCGGCCTGGAGCCAGTGGCCAAGGACGGCATCCTGCATGAAATGGCCAGACAGACACGTCAGGCCGTGGACGAAGCCGATCTGGTGTTGTTCCTGGTGGATGGTCGCGACGGTCTGACGCCGCAGGACAAGATCATCGCCACTCAGCTGCGCAAGAGCGGACGTCCCTTGATGTTGCTGGTCAACAAGGCCGAAGGCATGCAACGTGCGCGGGTGACGGCGGATTTCCATGAACTGGGACTGGGCGAACCGATTCCGATCTCATCCGCACACGGCGAGAACGTGGCCGAGATGGTCGAGATCGCACTGGACGAGTTGCCCGCGGCCGAGCCGGAAGACACAGTCAAAAAGGATCAGCCCAAACTCGCGATCGTCGGCCGCCCCAACGTGGGTAAATCCACGCTCGTCAACGCCATCCTGGGCGAGGAGCGCGTGATCGCCTTCGACCAGCCGGGTACCACGCGCGATTCCATCTATATCGATTTCGAACGTGACGGCAAGCATTACACCATCATCGATACAGCAGGCGTGCGCAGGCGCGGCAAGATCGACGAGGCCATCGAGAAATTCTCGGTGGTGAAGACCTTGCAAGCGATCGAAGATGCGAATGTGGTGGTGCTGGTGGTGGACGCCAGCGACCAGATCACCGAGCAGGATGCCCACCTTGCCGACTTCGTGCTGCAGGCAGGGCGGGCACTGGTGCTGGCGGTGAACAAATGGGACGGACTGGACGACTACGCGCGCGACAGCGCCAAGCGCGACATCGACCGCAAGCTGCACTTCCTCGATTTCGCCAAACAGCACTTCATCTCCGCGCTGAAAGGCACCGGCGTCGACAATCTGCTGAAGTCCGTCAATCAGGCTTATGCCGCGGCCATGACCAAGATGCCCACGCCGCTGCTCACACGCGTGCTGGAAGCTGCGGTGGAAAAACAGGCGCCGCCGCGCAACGGCTCGTTCCGTCCCAAGATGCGCTATGCGCACCAGGGGGGCAGCAATCCGCCGTTGATCGTCATCCACGGCAGTGCGCTGGAGAAAGTGCCTGCCAGCTACACGCGTTATCTGGAGCGGGTGTTCAGCGATGCGTTCAAACTGCAAGGCACGCCGTTGCGCATCGAATACAAATCCGGCAAGAACCCGTTCGCCGACAAGGCACCGCGTCCGCTGACCGAAAGCGAAGAGCGCGCTGCCCATCGTGCACGTATCAGGGGGCGCAAGAAATACGGCTAGGATTTGTGAATACCATTTTGTAATATCGCAGAACAGGGAATTCAGGAGAGGTGGTTATGAACCAATCTGACGCGCCAATGAGTAGTCTGCTGGCGGAGCTGGCCGGGGAAGCGACGCAGAAGCTGGAGGCAAGGCGGACCCAGCAGCAAGACCAGCAAGAGATGATGCGCCGTGTACATGAGGCACTGGCGCGTACCGAGAAGTTCTTCACCCTGTTCTGCACACACCTCAATGCCATCGAGCCAGCTGTTCCACGCTTCTACGTTCTGGATGGCAAGAGCTGCTTTTCGGACCTGAAGTGGAAGAATGGCATGATCAGTGCCCGCAAACAGAGTCTCGCGGACGACGCGCTGCTCGATCATGCCTACTTTCAGGTGCGTCTGGTTTCATCGACGCCGGTAGAAACAACGCGGCGCTGGGAAAAATTCGATGAATTCAGGAAAGAAGTATCGGCATATGGCTTGAAACCCAAGGTTGACCTGGAGGATCTGTGGCGTGTTCGCCGCGAACATCCCATGCTCAAGGTCGAGCTTGAGCCTGAACTTCTGCTCTGGATACGTTTTGAAGCCAACTACACGAAGGGCTGTATCGATGTAACAGCCAACAATCTCGACGGCTTTGGCAAACTGCAGGCCAGTTTGCCGCCCGAGTCGCTGCAGACGCCCACTTTCGACGGGATAGGCCTTTTCCTGATGGGCAGGGCGAATACGTTGCCCGAAGACTTCAAGCTGGAGCGCAATCTCTCAGGCGTTCAAATCAGTTTCAGTCGCTGACCTTCAAATGAAGGTTCGCGGGTCTGTACCGTCTATAACTTGATGTTGAGGCCGGTCAACAGCACAGTATCGCTGTGCTTGACGCCGCTGCCGATATCGCTGTTGTACTTGTTCTGCAAACTGATCGAAAGCCCCATCGTGCTGTTCAGGCTAATCACCAGGCTGCTGTCGAACACGGTGCGGAACTCCCCGCCGGTCTGGGTGCTGGGGTAATAACTGAGCTTCTGTTTCAAGCGGGTATTCTCGGTAAGTGCATGTGACGATTCTTCGGCCAGGAGCACTTCGCTGTTGTTGATCGTGCCGCCCGACATCAGCCTGGAGCGGCTGTGAGACAGACCCGCGAACACGTCGAAGGTAACGCTTTCGTCTTTCAACAGGTGATAACCGAAACCGGTACCCGCACCGGTGCGCAGATCGAGGTTGGCCATGCGATCCTGTTCGAATTCCAGCTGGCCGAAGCCGAACAGCAGCGGGGTCAGGTTATGGTCGTACCTGCCGCCGATGCGGGTCTTGTCCGCAGTGACGACATCCTGGCTCTTCCCGTACAACGCCGAGGCATAGGCAGACAGCTTGTTACGCTCAGTGGCGCGTGCTTCATCCAGCGAAAGCGCATATGTCGTGCCGTTGGTGTTGCCCGCGGAACGGGAGAACGACAGGTTGGCATTGCCTTGCCATTGCGGGCCGCCATCCAGCGCCAGGACCGGAAAACTGAAACAAGATGAAAGTAACAAGCAAGCCGCTCGAAGGTGCATGGGAATTCCTCGTGATTGGATTGTCGGAAACCGGCGACGGCGGGAAAAATCGTTGTTGCAGCGACTTTTTCGCTCAACGGCGTTCCGCATAAACAGGAAATACATCGCAAGATGTCCTGCGCGAAGGCGCATATAGTAAAGTAACGTCCGTTATCAAGCACCCCATTGTGATGTCAAACCACTCCCAATATCTGCATCGCTTGAACAGACTGCTGATCGGCCTGACTTTGTTGTTCTTGCTGGCGTGGCAGTTGCCCGAACTGAACATGATGAAGGGCGAGAACATCATGCCCTTGTCCTTGCACATTGCCCTTGAGACCTTTGCCATCGTGGTTGCGATGATGGTTTTCGGTATCACCTGGAACACATATTCCCCCGAGCGTTCCGCCAATACCGTGATCCTCGCTGCAGGCTTCCTGCTGGTCGGACTGCTTGATTTCGGCCATATGTTCTCATTCTCAGGGATGCCGGATTTCGTGACGCCCAGCAGTCCCGAGAAGGCGATCCAGTTCTGGCTGTCAGCGCGCTTTTCCGTTGCTGCCATCCTGTTGCTGGTGTCCCTGCGCGCCTGGCAGCGCCCACTGCAAGCATCCGGGACGCGCAACCAGTTGCTGGTCGGCAGCGTGCTCGTCGCTTTTGCAATCTACTGGCTCATCCTCATACATCCAGAGGTGTGGCCGCATACCTTTATTGAAGGAATGGGGCTGACACCATTCAAGATTGGAAGTGAATATGCGTTGATACTCATGCTGACGGCTGCGGGAGTCATGTTCTACCGCCAGGCGCAGCATGCGCGCGATGCAGCCGCTGCGAAAAACGCCGGACGGCTATGGGCGGCATGCCTGATCAGTGTGCTGAGCGAACTGTGCTTCGTTCTGTATAGCGCGGTGAGCGATATCTTCAACATGCTCGGCCATGTGTACAAGGTGATCGGCTACCTGTTCATCTATCGCGCGGTATTCATTGAAAACGTGCGCGAACCGTATGTGAGGCTCGGGACGGCGCAAGACGCGCTGAGTACATCGCAGATGATGCTGCAATCCATTCTGGATCATGTGCCGGTACGCATCTTCTGGAAGGATACGCAGGGTCGCTATCTCGGCAGTAACAAACACATGGCGACAGACATAGGATTGCAGGATGCGCAACAGATGATCGGCAAGGACGACTACGCATTCTATCCGGTTGACCAGGCGGCTAAATTCCGCTCCGACGATCTGGAGGTGATGCTCAGCGCGCGACCGAAACTGAATATCGAGGAGCCGATTACCCTGAAGGATGGCAAGGAGGGCTGGTTGCTCACGAACAAGGTGCCATTGCAGGGGCTGGATGGCGAAGTGAACGGGGTATTGGGAGCGTATACCGACATTACGCCACTCCGTAATACGGAAATGCGGCTCGAAGAGGCGAACCGGCAGTTGCGTGAATTGACGGTGCGCCGCGAAGAAGCGCGCGAGGAAGAACGCAAGCGTATCGCGCAGGATCTGCACGACGATCTGGGGCAGATGCTGACCAGCTTGCGCATGGAGATCGGCGTGATACGGCTCAAGTACGGAGATGTGCAACCGGAGTTGTTACCTTCGCTGCAGAGTGTCCGCACCCAGATCGATGCGACCATACAGGTGGTGCGCGATGTCGCTTCACAACTGCGACCAGCCGTGCTGGATATGGGCATTTCCTCGGCACTGGAGTGGCAGGTGGCGGAGTTCAAGAAACGAAGCGGTATCCCATGCGAACTGGTGCTGGATGAACAGGAGATGTCGCTCGAACCCGAACAGGCCACCACTATCTTCCGTATCGTGCAGGAATCTTTCACCAACATCATGCGCCATGCCCAAGCTACCCGTGTCGAGGTCAGGTTGTGCCGTCAGGAAAATCTATGCATGCTGGAAATCAAGGACAACGGGGTCGGTTTCGAGCCAGGACAAGTGCGCAAGAAGACGTTCGGGGTGATGGGTATGCGCGAGCGTGCGCTGGTGCTGGGTAGCGAGCTTGAGATCGACAGCGCACCCGGGAAGGGCACCCGAATCTCTGTGCGGATTAAACCATGCTATTGCGGGAGGGAAAATGATTAGACTGATGATCGCCGACGATCACGCCATCGTGCGTGAGGGTTTGAAGCAACTGTTTGCACTGGTGGGTGAAATCACCGTGGTCGGCACGGCGGTGAACGGCGGGGAAGTGCTGGAAGCGCTGCATCATAATGCGGTCGACCTGCTGCTGCTCGACATGACGATGCCCGGCATCAGCGGGGTTGACCTGATCACCCGCGTCAAGGCGCAGAACCCGGAGCAGAAGATACTTGTGCTCAGCATGCACAACGAGCCGCAGATCGCGCGCCGGGCGCTGGCAGCAGGTGCCTCTGGCTACCTGACCAAGGATAGCGATCCCGAAATACTGCTGGCCGCAGTGCGCAAGATTTCGGCTGGCGGACGCTATATCGATGCCTCGCTGGCTGAAGCGATGGTGTTCGATACGCAGGACAGCAAGCAGCAGGCGCCGCATGAGCAACTGTCGGAACGCGAGTTGCAGATCCTGAAACTGCTGGTGCGCGGCGACAGCGTCAACGAGATTGCCGATGCGTTGATTATCAGCAACAAGACCGTCAGTACCCACAAATCACGGCTGATGCAGAAATTGAACCTGAGCAACAACGCGGAACTGGTTCGCTATGGTGTCGAGCACGCTCTGATCTGATTCCGTGCATGCGGGTGTCGGGAAATCCTTACCCCGCACCCGCTGCCTCCCTACACCAAATTCAACCTTGCCTGATGGCTGCTGTACAGGACTGTCGGCATTCTGCGCCCTGTCAAATTTCGGGTCGCACCCTCATGTCGACGGAAGCTTTCATCATCGCAGCCATGCTGCTTTGTGCCGCACTGGTCTTGTCTGGCATCGTCCTGTGGCGACAGCTGGCCGAGTCCCGTCGACTGGAAAAGCAGTTTCGCTCGCTGTTCACGCTCAGCGGTGAAGCCGCGCTCGTGTTGCGTGCGGCGAACCCGGATCATTTCGTGGTCATGCAGCTGAACGAAGCTGCGTCGGAATTATTGCCCGAGCTTCATGCGGAAAGTGAATTCCCAAGCCAGCGTGCAAAGTTGCCCCGCGTAGACAATGGGTTCATGCAGGCGGCGCATGCACATTTGCGTCAGGCAGTGCAAAAAGCGATCAGTGTCGAGTACGAAACTGCCATACGCAGTCACATCAATAACCAGGTTCTGACATGCAGGGTACGTCTGCATCCCATGGCCGAGTCAGGCGTTGTCCGGCATGTGATCTGTTTCATCCAGGACATCAAATCTGATCCTAAATCGGAGAAAACGAAGCCCAATCGCTGGCAAGAATTCAGGATGCTGGTCGAGCAGTCGCCTGACACCATCGCGCACTATGACCGGTTCTGCCATCGCATCTATGCCAATCCGGCATTCCGGCGCTTGATGGGAGTCGCGGCGCCATCGATCATAGTCAATGAATATTGCGGCGAAAGCTATCGCATGCGTTTGCGCGAAGTGCTGGAAAGCGGTCAGGAAGATGATTTCGAATCTACCTGGCTGACCAGCTCCGGAAAGGTGACCAGCCATATCCATCTGGTGCCGGCAATCGATGCATCCGGCAATGTCACCGGCGTGCTCAGCATCGGACGCGATATCAGCGCGATCAAAGCGACCGAGAACAATCTGCGCGAGTCAAAGCAGCTGTTGCGGGAACTGAATGCACGGCGTGAAGCCGAGCTCCGCCAGGTACGCAAGGAAGTGGCACGCGAGATGCACGAAGATTACGGCCAGCGCCTCAGCATGCTGCGCATGAAACTTGCCATGGTGAACATGACATTCGGCAAGCCGCATCCGGAACTGGGCGAACGCATCGATGAGACGCTGCAACTGCTGGACGAGACCATCGTCCACATGCGCGAAATTGTTTCTGTCATCCATCCCTCCGTTTTGAACATGGACGTGTCTACCGCACTCGAATGGCTGGCAAACGAAACATTGACTATCACCGGCATCGATTTCGACGTGCACATAGAAGAAGGCCTTGTGTCGTTTGATGAAACGACAACCAGCCTGGTGTACAGATTGGTACAGAGCGCATTGTCCAACGTGGTTCGTCATGCGCATGCCAGCAGGGTGAGCATCATTCTTGCCCGTCAGGGAGATGGATGCCGCCTGGAAGTCAGGGACGATGGCAAGGGCTTCGATCTCGACCGTTCGAAAAAGGATTCGATGGGCATGGTTGCCATGGAAGAGCTGGCAAACATGCTGCATGGCGAGATCGTTTTCCTGAGCGCCGTGGGCAAGGGCACGGTGATCGAAGTTTGCTTCCCTGCTGGAAGATCACTCGCGCAGCCTGCACAACTGCCGGTGTAGGGAAATCCCTATTCCGCTAGTTGCGCGCGCCTACGGCTAAATCAAGATTCCCTGATATTCATCCCTCCCCGCACGCTGCAAGATGCAGCCATGTCAATACGCACCGTCAATGTGCAGTGCAAGCGATAGTCAAGTCGCGCAATCGGGAGACAGGATGATGAAAGATACGAATTCGGTGGTCGGTTCAAAAACAACGGCAAGTGTGATGCCGCATGCGGTCATGAGTATCGTATCCATAGTCGTCCTGTTCGCGGTGAACGACATGCAGCCGGCGACCTTCTGGGCGGCAGCCGGGCTGTTGCTGATCGCAGTGGTCACCGGCGTGCTTTCCGTCAACAAGCAGCGTGCTGCGCTGCTGGCCGTGGTTGCCGTGATGCGCCGGCAAATGGATGAAGAACTGGAACAGGAGCGGGCTAAGCACATTGCCGGGTTGGGCGAAGTATGCGAAGAGGTGATACCGGTCTGGTCCAGTCAGATCGAGATGGCTCGCTCGCATACCGAGCATGCCATCACCGACCTGTCCATGCGCTTCGCCAATCTTTCGCAACGTCTTTCGGCTGCCGTCGCGGCATCGGGCGGCGACGGCGGCAGCGGTCAGGCAGGCCTGGTCGCGCTGCTGCAGAACAGCCAGAGCGAACTCAACTCGATCATCACCTCACTGCGTGCCGCACTCGAAGTAAAGCAATCCATGCTGGGCGAAGTGCAATCGTTGTCGCGCTTTACCGGCGATCTGCAGAAGATGGCGCAGGAGGTGGCGGACATCGCGGGGCAGACCAATCTGCTGGCACTCAATGCCGCCATCGAGGCGGCGCGCGCAGGCGAAGTGGGGCGCGGTTTCGCGGTCGTGGCGGATGAGGTGCGCAAGCTGTCCAACATGTCGGGCGAGACCGGCAAGAAGATGAGCGAGACGGTGGAGACCGTCAACAAGGCCATCGTTTCCACACTGCGCGTGTCCGAGCAATACGCCAGGCAGGATGCGGAAATGGTGCAGAACTCGGAACAGACCATCGCCACTGTATTGAGCCAATTCGGCGAGGCGACTTCCGGCTTGTCCAGCTCGACCGAGATGCTGCGCCAGGAAAGTCAGGAGATCGGCGGCGAGATCGCCAACGTGCTGGTCGATCTGCAATTCCAGGATCGCGTCAGCCAGATGCTGATGCATGTGCGCAACGATCTGGACAAGCTGGATGCGCATCTGCAGGAGAGCGACAGCGAACGTGCCGCCGGCAATGTGCTGGTGCCGATGGATGCGCGTGCCTGGCTGAACGAACTGGCGCAGACCTACACCATGCCGGAGCAGCATGCCGCGCATAACGGTGAGCAGGCGGCAACGGAAGAGACCAGCAACGATTCCGATATCACTTTTTTCTAGGAGGACAAGATGGCAAAGACGATTCTGGTAGTGGACGATTCCGCATCCCTGCGGCAGGTGGTGAGCATCGCCCTGAAAGGCGCGGGTTACGACGTGATCGAGGCGTGCGACGGCAAGGACGCACTGGGCAAGCTCACCGGACAGAAGATCCATCTCATCATCAGCGATGTGAACATGCCCAACATGGATGGCATCACCTTCGTCAAGGAAGCCAAGCAGAAAGCGGAATACAAGTTCACCCCAGTGATCATGCTGACCACCGAAGCGGGCGAAGACAAGAAGCAGGCCGGCCAGGCTGCCGGTGCCAAGGCGTGGGTGGTCAAACCATTCCAGCCGGCGCAGATGCTGACCGCGGTGTCCAAGCTGGTCCTGCCTTAATCATATTCGCAACGGTCACCGGAGCACGACATGGCACAACAGGAAAAATTGAAGCACGCGACCGCGCATTTCGCACTCGATGGCGAGATGACGATCTATCGCGCCGCCGAACTGAAGGAGATCCTTCAGCCGCACATCGACCACGCCAGCGTGATCGAGATCGACCTGTCCAAGGTGAGCGAGATCGACTCGGCCGGCTTGCAGGTGCTGATCTCCGCCAAGCTGGAGGCGATGATCCGCGACAAGCAACTGCACTTCGTCGGCCACAGCAAGCCGGTGCTGGAGATGCTGGACCTGTGCGACCTGGGCGGCTTCTTCGGCGACCAGGTCGTGATCTTTCCTCACGGCACGCATTAAGGAATTGACATGGATCTCGACGACGCACTCAAGACTTACATCATCGAAAGCCGCGAACTGCTGGAGCAGATGGAAGATGCGCTGCTGCGCATCGAACAGGCGCAGGACGATCCGGAGATCATCAATGCGATCTTCCGCGCGGCACATACCATCAAGGGTTCGGCCGGACTGTTCGGTCTGGAATACATCGTGGCATTCACCCATGTGGCGGAGAGCGTGCTGGACAAGGTGCGCAGCAACGAGCTGAACATCGATCCGGAACTGGTCGCCTTGCTGCTCGAATCGCGCGACCACATCGGCACCCTGGTCGAACATGCGGCACAGGGTGACGAGCCGGATGCCGACAGTGAGCAGCAAGGTGCCGAGCTGATCGGGAAGCTCAACACCTATCTTGGACACAAGGCAGAACAGACAGCAGCCAAGGGCGGTATGCCGGTCGAGCATGCGCCGCAGATCGAACGCGAAGGCGGCCATACCGTGGCGACCGACAACTGGCATATCTCATTGCGTTTCGGCAAGGACGTGTTGCGCAACGGTATGGATCCGCTGTCGTTCGTGCGCTATCTGGGCACGTTCGGCCAGATCATCCAGATCGTCACCGTGGTCGAGTCGGTGCCGCCGCTCTCGCAACTGGATGCGGAATCGTGCCATCTCGGCTTCGAGATCAGTTTCCAGAGCGAGGCCGACAAGGCGACCATCGAAGGCGCGTTCGAGTTCGTGCGCGACGACTGCGTGATCCACATCATGCCGCCGCACAGCAAGGTCGCCGAATATCTGGACCTGATCCGCGACCTGCCGGAGCAGGAGATGCGTCTGGGCGAGATGCTGGTGAAGTGCGGCACGCTGACGCAGGATGAGCTGGAGAAGGCACTGCAAAAGCAAGTCGATGAACAGCGGCCGATCGGCGAAGTTCTGCTGGAAGAAAAGGTCGTGCGTCCGGAAGTCGTGGCTGCCGCGCTGGACAAGCAGAAACAGGTCAAGGAAAGCAAATCGGCTGAAAGCACCCTGATCCGCGTCGACGCGGAGAAGCTGGATCAACTCATCAACCTGATCGGCGAGCTCACTATCGCCAGCGCCGGTACCGCGTTGGTGGCGCAGCGCGCCGGCATCTCCGAATTGCAGGAGGCCGCTTCGACCCTGTCGCGGCTGGTGGAAGAAGTGCGCGATTCGGCACTGACGCTGCGCATGGTGCAGATCGGCGGCACTTTCAATCGCTTCCAGCGCGTGGTGCGCGATGTCAGCAAGGAACTGGGCAAGGACATCGAGCTGCTCATCAGCGGTGCCGAGACGGAACTGGACAAGACGGTGGTGGAAAAGATCGGCGATCCGCTCACCCATCTGGTGCGCAATTCCATGGACCACGGCATCGAACCCGCCGAGGTGCGTCTGGCCAATGGCAAGCCGGCCAAGGGCACGTTACGCCTGAATGCCTATCACGATTCCGGCAGCATCGTGATTGAGGTCGGCGACGACGGCGGCGGTCTGAAGAAAGAAAAGATCCTGCAGAAAGCCATCGAGAAAGGCCTGGTCGCAGCGGATGCGAACCTCACCGATAAAGAGATATTCAACCTCATCTTCGAAGCAGGTTTCTCGACCGCGGATACGGTAAGCAACCTGTCCGGACGCGGTGTGGGCATGGATGTGGTGCGCCGCAACATCAATGCGCTGCGCGGCACTATCGATATAGAAAGCGAGCCGGGCGTGGGCACGACCATGCGCATCCGCCTGCCGCTGACACTGGCCATCATCGACGGCTTCCTGGTCAGCGTGGGCAGCTCTTCCTTCGTCATTCCGCTCGACCTGGTAGTCGAGTGCATCGAGCTTTCCGAGGAAGACAAGCATGCGGCAGAAGAGCGCAACTACCTGTCGCTGCGCGGACAGGTGCTGCCTTACATGAGACTGCGCGAGCTGTTCGATGTGAAGGGCGAGCAGGTGAGGCGCGAGAACGTAGTGGTGGTGCAGTACGGCGGCGCGCGTGCTGGTCTGGTGGTGGATACGCTGCAGGGCGAATTCCAGACCGTGATCAAGCCGATGGGCCGCATCTTCAGCCATGTCAACGGCATCGGCGGTTCCACGATCCTGGGCAGCGGTGAAGTCGCATTGATCCTGGACGTGCCGCGTCTGGTGCAACTGGTATCGACGCAGGTGGAAAAGAACGGGCTGGAACTGGCCTGATACAAGGTTCACGAAAATTTTGAAACTTCAGGAGGCGGGTATGGGTGCATTGGTAAAGACGGAGACTCAGGTTGCGCTGACGCAGGCGGCCGAGATACAGCAATACCTGACGTTCGCGTTGGGCAGCGAGATGTTCGCGGTGGGCACGTTGAGCGTGAAGGAGATCATCGAATACGGGCAGTTGACCGAGGTGCCGATGATGCCGGACTTCATCCGCGGGGTGATCAACCTGCGCGGGGCGGTGGTGCCGGTGATCGACCTCTCGGCACGTTTCGGACGCCGTGCGACCGAGATCACGCGCCGCACCTGCATCGTCATCATCGAGGTACCGAGCGGTGACGAGCAGCAGGACATCGGTGTGGTGGTGGATGCAGTGAGCGAGGTGCTGGAGATCCCGGCCGGTGAGATCGAACCGCCGCCCGCGTTCGGCGCAAAAATCCGTACCGACTTCATTCACGGCATGGGCAAGGTCGACGGCAAGTTCGTGATCCTGCTCGATGTGGGCAAGGTGCTGTCGGTGGAAGAAATATCCACGCTGGCATCGGTTGCCAGCCAGGGTGCGGCAGGACAGTAAGGCCAACAGTCGATTCGACAATCAAATGATGAAAAGAGGTGTGAAATGTTCAAGGATATGAAGATAGGCGTGCGGTTGGGAATGGGCTTCGGTCTGGTACTGCTGCTGTTGACGATGATTTCGGTGGTGTCCTACCTGCGCGTCGGCGAGATCAATGGCGAGATTGGCGACATGGTGGAAGACAAGTTTCCCAAAACGGTGATCGCCAACGACATCATCGATCAGGTCAATGTGATCGCACGTGCGCTGCGCAATTCGATATTGGTAACCAAGCAGGAAGAGATAAAGAAGGAGCTGGCGCGGGTCGAAGCAGCACGCCAGCAGATCGTTGCCGGATTCGAGAAGCTGGACAAGGTCATTTTGTCCGAAGATGGCAAGAAGGCATTGGCCAAGGCAATGGAAGCCCGTCGCATATTCGTGGCCGACCAGGATAAGTTCCTTGAACTGCAGAAAGCCGGCAAGCGTGATGAAGCCGTCGATCTGATGGTTACCGTGATGCGCAAATCGCAGGGAGACTATATCAAGTCAGTGAGCGAACTGATCACGTTCCAGTCGGAACTGATGAAGAGCGGTGGCGAGCATGCCAACAAACTTGCCGATCAAACCCAGAATCTGGTGCTGACCCTCGGTCTGTCCGCAATCGCCATCGCCATCGTGTTCGCGGTGTGGGTCACGCGCAGTATCACGCGCCCCTTGAATGTGGCAGTCGGCGTGGCGAACAGTCTGGCAGGGGGTGACCTGACCGTACGTATCCAGGTCGATTCCAAGGATGAGACAGGCATGCTGCTCGCTGCGATGCAGAGCATGACCGAGAAGCTGTCGCAGGTGATCGGCGAGGTACGCGGTTCAGCGGATGCCTTGTCCAGTGCATCGGAAGAGGTGAGTGCGACGGCGCAGAGCATGAGCCAGGCCTCGAGCGAGCAGGCGGCTTCGGTGGAAGAGACTTCCGCGTCGGTGGAGCAGATGAGCGCCTCGATCAACCAGAATGCGGAGAACGCCAGGATCACCAACGGCATGGCCGACAATGCCTCGACCCAGGCCAACGAAGGCGGTCGTGCGGTGAAGGACACGGTATCCGCGATGTAGAGCATCGCCGACAAGATCGGCATCATCGACGACATCGCCTACCAGACCAACCTGCTGGCGCTGAACGCGGCCATCGAAGCGGCGCGTGCCGGCGAGCACGGCAAGGGGTTTGCGGTGGTGGCTGCCGAAGTACGCAAGTTGGCGGAACGCTCGCAAGTTGCGGCCCAAGAGATCGGCGAAGTGGCCAAGGGGAGCGTGGACCTGGCGGAGAAGGCGGGCAAGTTGCTGGATGAGATCGTACCGGCCATCACCAAGACCAGCGACCTGGTGCAGGAGATCGCAGCGGCATCAGAAGAGCAATCTTCCGGCGTGGGACAGATCAATACCGCGATGAGCCAGTTGAACCAGATCACGCAGCAGAACGCCTCCTCTTCGGAAGAGTTGGCGGCGACGGCGGAAGAGATGAGCGGTCAGGCGGAGAACCTGCAGCAACTGGTGGGTTTCTTCAGGGTGGATGGTGCAGGGGAGCCTGCGATCAAGCGTGCGCCAGCCCCTGTGCGTACTGCGCCGGCAGCGAAGGCCAAGACTGCGATGCACAAGCCGATGGCGACTGCACAGGTCGACGAAAGCAACTTCCAGCGTTTCTGAGGATGGGTGAGCGGGGCGCTGCAAGGGCGTCCCGCTTGCGTTCTTCCAATCTATAACTGGATAGCGTTGAGGTTTGAGCAATGCCGGCAACAGGAGTAAGAGTGTATTGGCGTGCCGCGCTGGCTTTCGGGAGTGATGGAAACATCCTGCAGGGACGGACTTATCGTATCGGTCGAAACAAGGCGGTGCTCAGTGTCGACCGAAACTTGCCGGCCGGCGGGCGTTGCAAATTGATCCTGATGCCCCCAAAAGAAAGCATCGACGGTGAGGTTTCGAAGGTGTATGCCAATGCTGAAATAGAGACCAGTGTGCTTGCCTCTGATCATTTCCAGATCACGGTGCGCTGGCTGGATATGGATGAGATGAGCAAACGCGTGCTGGACGAGAAGATCAGTTCCGCATCAACAAAGTGAGCCGACCAATGACACACACACCTCATTTGAGTGATCAGGAGTTCAGCCAGTTTCAGGCGATGATCTACGACATTGCGGGGATCAGCTTGTCCGATGCCAAGAAGCCGCTGGTGAGCGGACGTCTGGCCAAGCGTGTGAAGGAACATGGCGTTGACAGCTATGGCGAATACTTTCGCCTCTTGATGCAGAAGGATCAGCGAGCCGAACTGCAGATCGCGATCGACCTGCTGACGACCAATGAAACCTATTTCTTCAGGGAGCCCAAGCACTTCGATCTGCTGCGTCAGCAGGTGCTGCAAATGCAGCGACCCGGTAAAACGTTCCGGGTGTGGAGTGCTGCCAGCTCCTCCGGCGAGGAGGCTTATACCATCGCCATGATATTGGCGGATGTGCTGGGCGACAGTGCCTGGGAGGTGGTCGGGTCGGATATCAGTACGCGTGTGCTGGAGACTGCGCGCAGGGGGCACTATCCGATGAAACGCATCGAAGGCATCCCCAAGGAATACTTGAAAAAGTTCTGCCTGAAAGGCGTCGGGCCGCAGGAGGGGACGTTCCTGGTGGATCGCAGTTTACGCAGCCGCGTGTCGTTCCAGCAGGCGAACCTGAACGAAGTGCTGCCCAAGCTGGGAGAGTTCGACGTGATCTTCCTGCGCAACGTGATGATCTACTTCGATATGGAGACCAAGCGTCAGGTGGTGGCGCGCATGTTGCCTTTGCTGCGGCCCGGCGGGTATTTCATCGTCAGCCATTCGGAAAGTCTGAACGGTATCTCGGACGCGCTCCGCATCGTTACACCATCCGTCTATCGCAAGCCCGATGCATAACAAACCCGAACATGTGATCGAAATATTCCTGCAGCCGGGGGATTTCTATTTCGGCGACAGCGCGACACGCATCCGCACCGTGCTGGGGTCGTGCGTTTCGATTGCGGTATGGCATCCGACAAAGTTGATCGGCGGTATGTGTCATTACATGCTTCCTACGCGAGGGCAAAAACGTAGTGGTGAGCTGGATGGGAAATATGCCGATGAGGCGATGGAGTTGTTCATGCGCGAGATTCGGGCAGCCAACACCAGACCTGCCGAATATCAGGTCAAGATATTCGGCGCCGGCAATATGTTTCCTGTAGCGGGGAATCACGGTTGTGCACGATGCAGTCCTGATGTTGCCCATTCGAAACCGGATGGTGTGTGCCCCAGGGTGAACTGCCGCAATCGG
The DNA here is from genome assembly GCA_028687425.1 of Sideroxydans sp. Taxonomy (GTDB): domain Bacteria; phylum Pseudomonadota; class Gammaproteobacteria; order Burkholderiales; family Gallionellaceae; genus Sideroxyarcus. Next base: position 19,878 of record JAQUAD010000023.1, on the reverse strand, counting down.
CAGGTGGCCTACTATCTGGTTCAGAAGTACGGTTTTTCCATCCATGCCGAGCATCTGGGAGGGCAAGGGCACCGTCAGTTGCTGTTCGACATCTGGAGCGGCGATGCATGGATGAAGCATGTGGCGGCGTCAACGCCGCTGATTCCGATTCGGGAGATAAAAAAATAAATGAGCAAAATACGCGTGCTGATCGTGGATGATTCCGCGGTGGTGAGACAGGTGTTGACGGCGACGCTGTCGGCCGATCCTGCCATTGAGGTCATGGGGGTGGCATCCGACCCGGTATTTGCGCTGGAAAAGATGAACAAGGATTGGCCCGATGTGATCGTGCTGGATGTGGAGATGCCGCGTATGGACGGCATCACCTTTCTGAAAAAGATCATGTCCGAACATCCCACGCCGGTCGTGATCTGTTCCACCCTGACCGACAAAGGGGCGGAAACCACCATGCAGGCGCTGTCTGCCGGTGCGGTGAGCATCGTCACCAAGCCCAAGATTGGACTCAAAAACTTTCTTGAAGATGCTTCTGACAATCTGATTGCCACAGTCAAGGCGGCCGCCAAGGCCAACCTGAAACGGGTCGGTGTGCACCATGCCTCCTTGCCGGTGCCTCCCAAGCTGACAGCGGATGCCGTGCTGTCGGCTACCAGCGGGCACGCGATGGCGCAGACCACGGATGCAGTGGCTGTCATCGGTACTTCCACCGGCGGTACGCAGGCGCTGGAAGCCGTACTGACGCGCCTGCCGCGCGTCAGCCCCGGTATCGTCATCGTGCAGCACATGCCGGAAAAATTCACCGAGGCGTTCGCCAATCGTCTGAACAGCATCTGCCAGATCGAGGTGCGGGAAGCAAAGAGCGGAGATCGCGTGGTGCCGGGGCTGGCGCTGATCGCCCCCGGTGGCAAGCATATGCTGCTCAAACGCAGCGGGGCGCAATATCACGTCGATGTGGTGGATGGCCCATTGGTCAACCGCCACCGTCCCTCTGTCGATGTGCTGTTCCGTTCGGCCGCCAAGTGCGCCGGGTCCAATGCGCTCGGCATCATCATGACCGGCATGGGGGACGATGGCGCGCGCGGTTTGAAGGAAATGCGCGAAGCGGGTGCGCATACGATCGCCCAGGATGAGGCTACTTGCGTGGTGTACGGTATGCCCAAGGAAGCGGTCAAACTGGACGCGGCATGCCGCATCATGCCCCTGGGCGATCTCCCGCACGCCATTATGGCCGTCGGGGCCAACCGATAGTCTGATCAGAGGGGGTGTTTTCCGTATGCTGCAGACAGCGTTTTCCCTTTCGCAAGCCAGACTTTTCCAGTACAGTGGCGGCGTTTTAACCACAATACGAGCCGACTATCATGAGTACTAAAGGGCAACAATTACAAGACCCGTTCCTGAACGCATTGCGCAAGGAACATGTGCAGGTCGCAATCTATCTGGTCAACGGTATCAAGCTGCAAGGTCAGATTGATTCGTTCGATCAATATGTGGTGCTGTTGAAGAACACCGTCACGCAGATGGTCTACAAACACGCCATCTCAACCATCGTCCCGGCCCGCGCCATCTCCATTCCCTACGACGAGCAGTGATGTCCGAATCAACGACTGCGCCCAATACGGCGGTATTGGTCAGTCTTGATTTTGGCGCGCCGGACTACGCAGAGAGTCTGGAGGAGCTGCGTTTGCTCGCTGAAAGTGCAGGGGTGGAAGTCCTTGCGCTGATCGAAGGCAAGCGACAACGCCCCGATCCAGCGACCTTTGCCGGCAGCGGCAAGGTGGATGAGATCGCCGCCCGGGTCGAGGAACTGGAAGCGCCGCTGGTCATCTTCAATCACGACCTGTCTCCCGCGCAGATGCGCAATCTGAGTGCCAAGATACAAGCGCGGGTGATCGACCGCACCATGCTGATCCTGGATATTTTCGCCCTGCGCGCGCAGAGCCATGAAGGCAAGGTGCAAGTGGAGCTGGCCCAGCTCAAATACCTGTCCACCCGCCTGGCCGGCATGAACATGGACATGGGGCAGCAGAAGCATGCGGTCGGTGCGCGCGGCCCCGGCGAGACGCAACTGGAACTGGACCGGCGCAAACTGGATCGCCGGGTGCATCTGCTGAACGAACGCCTGAAACAGATCAAGCGCCACCGGCAATTGCAGCGGCGTGCCCGCAACCGTTCGGATGTGCTGTCCGTGTCCATCGTGGGCTACACCAATGCCGGCAAATCCACTTTGTTCAACCGCATGACCAACGCCGGGACGTATGTGGCCAACCAGCTGTTCGCAACGCTGGATACCACCGCGCGAAAGCTGTTCCTGCAGGGCGATAGCCCTTGCCAGGTGGTGCTGTCGGATACGGTGGGCTTCATCCGGCATTTGCCGCATGGTCTGGTGGCGGCTTTCCGCAGTACGCTGGAAGAGACCGCGCAGGCCGATCTGTTGCTGCACGTGGTCGATGTGAACAGCCCGGAACGCAACGATCAGGTGGCTGAAGTGAACAAGGTGCTGAAGGAAGTCGGGGCCGAGGATATCCCCCAGATCGTGATCTACAACAAGATAGATCTGCAGGGTTTGCCGCCGGACGTCAGGCGCGACGAGTATGGTAATATCGCGGCCATTCATTTGAGTGCAAAAACAGGCGCTGGTGTAGATGCTTTGCGCGATGCACTGACAGAGGTTCGTGATACACCGACTCAGCAAAAACCGGCCGAAGAATGGCATCCGTTGAACAATCATTGATTGGAAAGTGTGAGGAATCATGGGATTGAATGACCCGCAGTGGGGAAAGAACAACAATGGTGGGCCGCCCGATCTGGAAGAGGTCGTGCGTAACCTGAATCGCAAGATCGAATCCATCTTTGGTGGACGAGGCAGTTCAGCCCCCAAATCCGGCGGCACTGGCAGCGCAGGCGGCGGCATGGGCATCGGACTGATCGTGCTGATCGTGGCCCTGATCTGGGTCGCCAGCGGCTTCTACATCGTGGATGAAGGTCAGCGTGGCGTCGTGCTGCGCTTCGGCAAGCAGATCGAGACGACCGAAGCCGGTCCGCGCTGGCATCTGCCGTATCCGGTGGAAACCGTCGAGATCGTCAACCTGAGCCAGGTGCGCACCATCGAAGTGGGCTACCGTGACAACGTGAAGAACAAGGTGTTGCGCGAGTCGCTGATGCTGACTGACGATGAGAACATCATCGATATCCAGTTCGCTGTGCAATATTTCCTGAAGGACCCGGGTGCCTACCTGTTCAACAACCGCAGCCCGGATGAGAACGTGCGCCAATCGGCAGAAACGGCGATTCGCGAAGTGGTTGGCCGCAGCAAGATGGACTTTGTGCTGTACGAAGGTCGTGAAGAGGTCGCCGGTGAGACCACGCGCCTGATGCAGGACATCCTGGACCGTTACAAGTCCGGCATCATCATCAGCAAGCTGACCATGCAGAACGCCCAGCCGCCCGAGCAGGTGCAGGCCGCGTTCGATGACGCGGTGAAGGCCGGTCAGGACAGGGAACGTCAGAAGAACGAAGGTCAGGCTTATGCCAATGACGTAGTGCCCAAGGCAAAAGGTGCTGCGGCGCGCTTGATGGAAGAGGCCGCCGGTTACAAGCAAAGCGTGATCGCCAACGCCGAGGGTGATGCCAGCCGCTTCAAACAGATTCTGGCTGAGTACGAAAAAGCTCCCCAAGTCACACGCGAGCGCATGTATATCGACATGGTGCAGCAGATCATGACCAGCAGCAGCAAGGTGATGATCGACCAGAAGAATTCGAACGGCAGTCTGCTTTACCTGCCGCTGGATAAACTGATGCAGCAAACGGGGGCAATTGCAGGGCCTCAGGCAACAACCAAATCCGCTGAACAAGCTCCGGTGACGGATTACATGCCCCAACGCGCGCGCGAGCTGATGTTGGGCCGTGAACGGGAGGCACGCTAAATGAGTATGAAAATCAGAAATCTGTTGGTGGGCGTGATCATCGCGCTGATCCTGCTGAGCATGAGCACCTTCGTGGTGGATCAGCGTCAGGCGGCCATTGTGTTCCAGTTGGGTGAGGTGATGCGTCTGGAGACGACACCGGGACTCAAATTCAAGTTGCCGCTGGTACAGAATGTACGCTTCTTCGATTCGCGCATCCTCACGCTGGATGCGGCCGAGCCGGAGCGTTTCATCACGGCCGAGAAGAAGAACGTGCTGGTCGATTCCTACGTGAAATGGCGCATCTTCGACGTCAAGCAGTACTACATCAGTGTGGGTGGTGACGAGGCACGTGCGCAGACGCGCTTGATGCAGACGGTCAATTCCGCGATGCGCGAGGAGTTCGGCAAGCTGACCATCCATGATGTGGTGTCCGGCAAGCGCGACAAGTTGATGCAGGTGGTGCAGGAGAAGACTGACGGCGATGCGCGCCAGATCGGCGTGGAAGTGCTGGACGTGCGTTTGAAGCGTGTCGATTTCCCGGTCGAGATCAGCGGTTCCGTCTACAGCCGCATGGAAGCCGAGCGTAAGCGTGTGGCCAACGAGCTGCGTGCGACCGGTAATGCGGAAAGCGAAAAGATCCGAGCCGATGCGGACAAGCAGCGTCAGGTGATCCTGGCCAATGCCTACCGCGATGCGCAGAAGATCAAGGGCGAGGGCGATGCGAAGGCAACCGCCTTGTATGCCGCCGCGTTTGGCCGCAATACGGAATTCTTCTCCTTCTATCGCAGCCTGGAAGCGTATAAACAGACTTTCAAGGACAAGGGCGATGTGATGGTGATCGATCCGAGCTCTGCATTCTTCAAATACCTGAAGAATTCCGGCAAAGCTGCACAGTAGTAGACGATGCTTGATTTCTGGCTGGCGGCACTGGGCTTGATGTTGGTGCTGGAGGGCTTGATGCCTTTCATCTTTCCCAAGCCCTGGCGCCAGACGTTGCGTAACCTGTCGCAGCTACATGATGGACAGGTGAGATTTCTCGGTTTGACGCTGATGTTGAGCGGTTTACTGCTGATTTACTGGATAAACTGAAAATGAAATGGTTGTTGCCTGAATTCATCCAGGACATGTTGCCTGAAGAAGCCTGGCGCATCGAAGAAATGCGTCGCGAAGTACTCGAGCTGATGCGCCGTTCCGGCTATCAACTGGTTGCACCGCCTCTGATCGAATATTCCGATTCCCTGCTGATCAACGACAGTGCAGATATGGATCTGCGCACCTTCAAACTGGTCGACCAGTTGAGTGGACGTACGCTGGCATTGCGTGCCGATATCACACCGCAGGTGGCACGTATCGATGCCCATTTGCTCAATCGCCAGGGCGTGGCGCGCCTGTGCTATGCAGGCAACGTGGTGCATACCCAGCCTTCGGGCTTGATGCGCACACGCGAGCCGTTGCAGATCGGCGCAGAGCTCTATGGGCACGGAGGTATCGAAAGCGATCTGGAAATTCAGGCGCTAATGCTGCAATGCCTGGCTTTGCTGGACATCAGGCAAGTGCATCTGGATCTGGGGCATGTCGGTGTATTCCATGCCTTGCTGGAAGGAGCGGGCATCAGCGAAGAACTGGAGCAGTCGCTGTTCGTCGCCCTGCAACAAAAGGATGTGCCCACCATAAGCGCCTTGGTGCAGCCGTTGGCCAAAGAGACGCAAACAGCGTTGCTGGCGTTGCCGCATCTGTATGGCAGCGTCGATGTGATCGAGCGCGCCCGTGGGCTGTTACCCAAGCTGCCGGCCGTGGTGGCCGCACTGGACGATTTGCAACGTGCGGCCGACAGCCTGAACGGCAAAGTGGAGAGCATCGGCATTGATCTGGCCGAGTTGCGCGGCTATCACTATCACAGCGGTATGGTGTTCGCGGCCTACCATGCCGGCAGCCACGATGCGATCGCTGTCGGTGGGCGTTACGACGATCTGGGTAAGGACTTCGGTCGTGCCCGCGCTGCCACCGGTTTTAGCATGGACCTGCGTCAATTGCATGGCCTGTTGCCGCTGCAGGCGCTGCCCAAAGCCATCCATGCACCGTATCGTCAGGACGCCATGCTGGAGACGGCCATTGAAAATCTGCGTGCGCAGGGGGAGATCGTTGTGATCGACCTGCTGGGAAATTCTGCGCTGCATGCCGAATTGAATTGCAACCGTGAGTTGATTCAGCGTGACGGGCAATGGGTTGTAGTCGAGATGAAAAACTGAAATCCGGAACAGGAATAGATATGTCAAAGAACGTAGTAGTGATCGGTACCCAGTGGGGCGATGAAGGCAAGGGCAAGGTGGTCGACTGGCTGACCGACCACGCGCAAGGCGTGGTGCGTTTCCAGGGCGGTCATAATGCCGGCCATACTCTGGTCATCGGCAAAGAGAAGACCGTGCTGCACCTGATCCCGTCCGGCATCCTGCGCGACGACGTCATGTGCTACATCGGCAATGGCGTGGTGGTGTCTCCTTCAGCTTTGCTCAAGGAAATGGACATGCTGGCTGCTGCCGGTGTGCAGGTTTACGAACGTTTGCGCATCTCCGAGGCTTGTCCGCTGATCCTGCCTTATCACGAAGCCGTGGACAAAGCGCGCGAGATCGCCAAGGGCGCGGGAAAGATCGGTACGACAGGACGCGGCATCGGCCCGGCCTATGAGGACAAGGTGGCACGTCGCGCGATCCGTCTGCAGGACCTGTTCCATCGCAAGCGCTTCGCGGCCAAGCTGGGCGAAGTGCTGGACTACCATAACTTCGTGCTGAAGAACTACTTCAAGGCCGAAACGGTTGATTTCAACAAGACCATGGACGAGGCGCTGGCGCTGGCAGAACGCATCAAGCCCTTGGTGCTGGATGTGCCGCGTGCACTCTATGAAGCCAACAAGGCCGGTCAGAACCTGCTGTTCGAAGGTGCGCAGGGCGCATTGCTGGACATCGACCACGGGACTTATCCGTTCGTCACCTCCAGCAACTGTATCGCCGGTGCGGCCTGTGCCGGCAGCGGTGTTGGCCCGCAGAGCCTCAGCTATGTGCTGGGTATCACCAAGGCCTACACCACCCGCGTTGGCTCCGGTCCGTTCCCGACCGAGTTGTACGATGCCGAGACCAAGCAGGACCCCATCGGCAAGATGCTGGCCGAGAAGGGGCATGAATTCGGTTCCACCACCGGCCGTGCGCGCCGCTGCGGCTGGTTCGATGCGGCTGCGCTCAAGCGTGCCATCCAGATCAACGGTGTATCCGGTCTGTGCGTGACCAAGCTGGATGTGATGGACGGCATGGAGAAGGTGCGCATCGGCGTGGGCTACAAGATCGACGGGCAGTTAAGCGACATCCTGCCGGTCGGTTCCGAATCGCTGGAAGGCTGCGAGGCCGTGTATGAAGACATGCCGGGCTGGAGCAGCAGCACGGTAGGGGTGAAGCGTTACGAAGACCTGCCCGTGGAAGCGCGCAATTATCTGCAACGCATCGCCGAAATATGTGAAGTGCCGGTCGACATGGTTTCCACCGGCCCTGATCGTGATGAAACCATCGTGCTGCGCCATCCGTTTGAGGTCTGAGCGGGTGCAGTCGATGGTAAGTATGGATACGCACCGCGCGAGCGGTGCGTATTTTTGTTTGGAAAATGTTCCGCAAAAAGAAAATGGCCCGCATATGCGAGCCATTTTGAATTGGTGCATGGAAGCGGCTGTCTCGCACTCGCTCGGTAATGTAATCTGTTGTTCGGGATTCCCGTCGAGTCATGATGCGAAGCACGCAGGCATTTCGTTTTCTCGTGGCACAAAACAAAAACGGTTCGCTTTCGCGAACCGTCTTGTTGAATATTGGTGCCCAGAAGAGGACTCGAACCTCCACACCTTGCGGCACACGGACCTGAACCGTGCGCGTCTACCAATTCCGCCATCTGGGCAATGCTTCGAGGGTGCGCACTTTAATTGCTATAGGACTGTCTGTCAATGACGAAGAAGAAAAAAAATATCCGCGAACTCGATCCCTTTCTGGAACGCGAACGCGAACAATATGAACACCCCTTGCCAAGCCGGGAATTCATCCTGCAAATTCTCGCCGAGAAGGGCGTGCCACTGGAGCAGGATGACCTGATCGCGATGCTGCAGATCGAGTTCGATGAGGAAGAATTGTTCATCCGCCGCCTGCGCGCCATGGAACGCGACGGGCAGATCATGCGCAACCGCAAACGCGCCATTTGCGTGGTGGACAAGTTGGATCTGATCAAGGGCAAGGTGCAGGGCCATCCGGATGGATTCGGTTTCCTGATTCCCGAGGATGGCAGTGCCGACCTGGTGCTGAGCGCCAAGGAGATGCACAGCGCCTTGCACGGCGACACCGTGATGGCACGTGTCGCGGGCGAGGACCGTCGCGGTCGTCGTGAAGCCAAGATCGTCGAAGTGCTGGAGCATGCCAACACACGCGTGGTGGGTCGTTTGTATGAAGAGCACGGCATCCAGTTCGTGGTAGCCGAGAACCGCCGCATCAGCCAGGATTTCCTGGTGGCCGCAGGCGGTGCAGGTGGTGCCAGGGCCGGGCAGGTGGTGATGCTGGAGATCCTGCAACAGCCTTCCAAGCATGCACAGCCTATCGGTCGCATCGTCGAGGTGCTGGGCAACTATGCCGATCCCGGCATGGAGATCGAGATCGCATTGCGCAAGCACGACCTGCCCAACGAATTCCCGCACGATGCCAAACATCAGGCCGAGCGATTCGCTCCTGAAGTGCCGCCGGCCGACTATGCCGGCCGCGAGAGCGTGAAGCACCTGCCGCTGGTCACCATCGACGGCGAAACGGCGCGTGACTTTGATGATGCGGTGTATTGCGAATCGAGCGGCAGCGGCTTCCGTCTGGTGGTCGCCATCGCCGACGTGAGTTCCTATGTGAAGCCGGGCGACGCGCTGGATACGGAAGCGATCAATCGCGGCAATTCCGTGTATTTCCCGCGTCGCGTGATCCCGATGCTGCCGGAAGAACTGTCCAACGGCCTGTGCTCCCTGAATCCGAACGTGGATCGTCTGTGCATGGTGTGCGACATGCATGTCAGTGCGGAAGGCGAGATCGGCGAATACCGTTTCTATCCGTCCGTGATGTTCTCGCATGCACGCCTGACCTATACCCAGGTGGCAGACATGCTGGCCGATCCCAAGGGTGAGAACGCGCAGCAATTCGCCCAGATGCTGCCGCACATCAACAACCTCTACAAGCTGTTCCAGGCCCTGCTGCACGCGCGCGAGAAGCGCGGTGCCATCGATTTCGAGACGGTCGAGACGCAGATGATCTTCAATGATCAGGGCAAGATCGAAAAGATCGTGCCGGTGGTGCGCAACGACGCGCACAAGCTGATCGAGGAATGCATGCTGGCCGCCAACGTATGCGCTGCGGACTTCCTCAAGGTACACAAGCACCCGGTGCTGTACCGCATACACGAGGGTCCGACGCCGGAGAAGCTGGAAACCGTGCGCGAGTTCTTCAAGGAATTCGGCCTGCAACTGGGCGGTGGCGACGATCCGCAGGCATCCGACTATTCGGCATTGTTGAAACAGATCAAGGGCCGTCCGGACGCCGGGCTGTTGCAGACCGTGATGTTGCGCTCGTTGCGCCAGGCGGTATATGCACCGGATAATACCGGCCATTTTGGACTGGGATACGAAGCCTATGCGCATTTCACTTCACCCATCCGCCGTTACCCGGACTTGCTGGTGCACCGTGCCATCAAGGCGGTGCTGGAGCACAAACAGTACAAGCCGAAACTGAAGTGGACGGAGTTGGGCGAACATTGCTCCATGACCGAGCGCAGAGCCGACGATGCGACACGCGATGTGGAAGCATGGCTCAAGTGTTTCTACATGCGCGACCATCTGGGCAGTGTGTTCACCGGCAGCATCTCGTCGGTCACAGGCTTCGGCCTGTTCGTGTCGCTGGACGAGCTGTATGTGGAAGGCCTGGTGCATGTATCGGAACTCGGTGCAGACTATTACCATTTCGATGCCACCAAACACCAGATGCTGGGCGAACGCACCGGCAAGCGCTATCGTCTGGGCGATCGCGTGCAAGTGAAGGTGGTGCGCGTGGACATGGAAAGCACCAAGATCGATTTCGTGCTTGAAAGCGAGCCGCAGGCAGCGGAGCCGGAGGCATCCGGCGTGGACATGGGGGCCTGGAGCGGCACCAAGAAAAAGGCGGTAAAACCTGCCGCCTCAGAAAAACAAGGCAAGCCCGCCAAGGCTGGCAAGGGAGCAAAACGTCATGGCTGAGTCACGCATCATTCACGGTTTCCATGCCGTCACGGCACGCATACGCCAGAACGCCGATAGCGTGCTGGAAGTCTATGTCGATCCGCAGCGCAAAGACCCGCGCGCGCGCGATCTGCTCAAGTTGGCAGAGAGCAACGGCGTGCGCGTGATTCAGGTCGATGCCAAGCGTCTGGACGGCATGGCAGGCAACGCACGACATCAGGGTGTCGCCGCCCGTGTCAATGCGGCACAGAAAGTACAACATCTGGACGACGTACTGGATACCTTGACCGAACCGGCCTTGCTGCTGGTGCTGGACGGCGTGCAGGATCCGCACAATCTGGGCGCCTGCCTGCGCAGTGCCGATGCCTTCGGCGTACATGCAGTGATCGCACCCAAGGACAGGGCAGTGGGTATCAATGCCACGGTGGAGAAGGTGGCCTGCGGCGCGGCACATACCGTGCCGTTCATCACCGTCACCAACCTTGCGCGTACCCTGCGCGAATTGCAGGAGCGCGACATCTGGGTGGTCGGCATGGATGGCGAAGCGGAGACTGCGCTGGGCGACGTCAAACATAGCGGCGCGATCGCGCTGGTATTGGGAGCGGAAGGCGAAGGCATGCGACGCCTGACGCGCGAGACCTGCGATCAGCTGGCCCGTATCCCGATGATGGGCAGCGTAGAGAGCCTGAATGTTTCGGTCAGCACCGGCATCTGCCTGTATGAAGCCAGAGCGATGAGGATGACGGGGAAATAAATGCGATGAGCGATACCATGCAGAAATTCGATTTCTCGATCCGCACCCGCGACGGGCAGCGGATCGTCAGCGTGGTGATCGCGGGCCGCGATCAGCAGGATGCCGAGCGCAAGTTGCATCAGATGTACCGCTATTGCGAGGTGCTGACCTGCGAGATACGCAAGCAGGAAGATCATCGGCCGCAGCAGGCGATGTCGGTGGAAGACATCATCACGCTGATATCGAAATAATCCGTAATTTTCATTGCGCTGCACGGATTCGAAAAAATGCAGTCCCTTGCCGGGAAAACCATTAATCACCTCTGGAGTGAGGTGATTAATGTATTCTGGATTCAAGACTGGAGAAAGTTAAATGATCATCACCCCCACCTCGCTGACAATCAATCAGCTCTTCGGCTCCAATAACGAGCAATATGTTATTCCTACGTATCAACGCCGATACTCATGGCATGAGCGCCAAGTCTGGGAACTGATCGACGACATCGGTTTGATTGAGGGCAGCGATACGCACCTTCTCGGGAGCATCGTGTGCCTCACGGGCCATCATACAGCCGGGCTCAACAAGCTTGAGCTGGTAGATGGTCAACAACGTCTGACGACAATTACGATCCTGCTGGAGTGCATTCGTCAACGCCTGGACGGGCTTAACGAAAAAGATGAGGCGGCGGAAGTTGCGCGCCTCCTGAGTGCAAAGCCTCTCGGTGGGCAGCCGGTTCGCAAGGTTGTACTCGACTCGATCGACGCGATAGAGTTTGGCCGCCTAGTCACTAACGACAATCAGCAGGGCTTTAAGAATAAGCAGTTGGAATGGGCTTTTGCTGCTGTCCGTGAATGGGTGTCTGAGCAGACTCTGGGAAACCTTGCTTCATTTCTGTATCGCCTGAAGAACCAAGCCATCGTGATTCGCCTTGATGTGAGCGAAGCCAAGGATGCATTCAAGTTATTCGAAACGATCAATAATCGGGGATTGAAACTCAGCCCTACGGACATAATCAAAAATTTCCTTCTGGGTAATGCTGCCCGCTTTGGAGACGATGCTTTGCAGGCGGCTCGCGCTAGTTGGACGTTGTTGATCCAGCATCTCGATGGGACCAATTCTGACGCATTTTTCCGGTATTACTTGATGTCTCTGTTGAAGGTACGACTGACCGCATCTGATGTGGTACCGAGCTTCAAGAAGATATTTATGAAACAGGTACTCGAAGCCAAGGCGCTGCCAGAGCGACACTTGTATGCCGACCCTGATGACTCGATGGAGGAAGAGGCTGAAAACGGCGACGATAGACTGCTCGTCGAAGTTGATACTGGAGCGGAGGAACAGATTAGTTTCAAGGATTTTCTGGATCGTCTGGTGCTAGGCTCAAGAATATACGGCGAACTTGTGCTCGTTAAAACTTCGGATGCGGAGACGAATCGTCAATTGCGCAACTTGAAGATGATCAAGGCTGTCCAGACCTATGGATTCTTGATGCATTTGCGGGCAGACGGTTGTTCCAAGAAGCACTTCAAGGAAATTTTGAAGCTCACTGAGAGTTTTGTCTTGCGACGACATATTTGTCGTGAAAGGTCGAATGAAACGGAAGCCCTGTTCGCAAAATTGTGTTCCGTGAACCCAAGTAATCCTGTTCCTGCGACACGCGAAGCCTATCGAGAGTTGTGTCCCGCTGACGACAAGTTCCGAGATGAGTTCGCCACGACAAGCTTTACGTCGAACGTAATTGACCGTGCACGCTATTGCCTCGAACAATTCGAGATGTCGAAACATGGTGAACATCCAGAATTGCAGGTACTCGGTGCCGAGGATGTGCATGTCGAACACATCATCCCGCAAAAGATCAAAACAAAAAAAGCAAAGGAGGAATTTGGCGATTGGATTGAATACCTCGGTGACAAGGCCGAATTACATCATCAGAGGTATCTTTCTCGTATTGGGAATCTGACGATATTTGCAGGAGCTTTAAATATTGGTGCCTCAAACAATCCATTCCACAAGAAAAGGCAGGCATACAAGGAGTCGAGCATCAAACTGACACAGGAATTGTTTAAGAAGTCGCAGTTCAAATTTAAGGATGTAGAGCAGCGCTCAAAGGAACTAGCTGAGATGGCCGTCAACCTTTGGCCAATACCGTGAGGAGTAACAGAGAGGGAATTCAGTTTATCGATACCATATTCTGAATTGGTAACTCATTATTCAATGAATCCGTCAGCCAGCAATTCATCAAGCAGGGCATCGTAATCCAGCGCCCCGCGGCTGGCCGGGGCGTGTTCGAAGATGGTCTTGTTCAGCGCCGGGCTTTCCGCCAGGCTCACATTCTCCGCGATGCAGGTCTTGCATACATCCGTCCCGAACAGGGCTTGCGCCTGCTCTAGGACATCCCAAGCCATGCGCCGTCTGCGGTCGAAACGCGTCAGCAGGTAGCGGCGCGCGACACGTCTCTTCAATACGGGCTCCAGTGCATTGAGCGTTTTCTCGATCTGGCGAGCTCCCTGCAGCGAAAGATGGTCAGCCGAGATCGGCACGACCAGCCCGTTGCTGGCGAAGATCGCATTCAGGGACATGACGCCGATCAGGGGGCTGCAATCCATGATCAAAGGATTTTCTGCCGTGCCGAAGCGTTCCGACTTGATCGCGGAGTTGAGACGATTCACCACGTTGAACCCTTTGCCATACAGGACATCGACTTTGGCCAGCTCATTGTGGGAAGGGATCAAGGTGATCCCGCTCGAGGAAGTGCGCAACAGGTCGCGCAGCGGGCGGTTGAGCTGGAACAGCGACAACAGCGTTTCGTGACCGTTGCGCGCGGCAGTTCCGGTGATGGAGCTGAATTGGGCTTGCGGGTCGAGGTCGAAGGCGTGCGGGTGGCGGCCTCGCTTGTGCAGCGCGGCCGCGAGATTCAGTGCAGTGGTGGTTTTACCGACGCCGCCCTTCTGATTGAATACCGCAATGATGCTCATGAAAGGTCAGCGCAACAGCTCCTCGATCTTGCGGTTGGCCTGCTGCAATTTGCGGAACAGGGCATTGAGCAGCGCCTTGTCCATATAGCTGCGGCTTTCCGGCGTCAGTTTGCCGATATCGGATTTCTTGATCTCGGCAGCGATCACCTCGCCTTCGGCGATCACTGTGGCTGAACGGGAAGCGGCTTCGCCGGCAAAGAAGGTACTTTCGCCTATGCACTCGCCGCTATGGATGACGGCCACCTCGTTGTCGCGCACATGCACGCTGGCACGGCCGAACAATATGACGAAGAAAGAACTGATCTCCTCGCCCTCCAGGGTCAGCTTGTCGCCTTCCACGAAAGTATGGATGGCGGCTAACTCGGCGATCGGGCGCAATTGTTCGCTCGGAATCGGATCGAAGAAAGAGCATTTGCGTATCTCGTTGAAACTGTCCGAAGCGACATCGTCCAGTCGCTGTGTGAAGCTGACCAGACTGGCTTGTATCGCATCAATTTCATCCATTGCAACCTCCGCAGGTAAATATGTTTGCGCGCAACTTATCACATGACGCACGCCCTGTCTTGAGTCCTGCGCATGCGTTAGACTTCCGGTCATGAAAATCGACCATCCATGGCAACGCGACAGCATGCTGGAATCGTTCGCGTTCCGCCCTCTGCACGCGCATATCGCATGTTTGCCGGCGGAAGATTTCCCCGGTCTGGCAGACTACAACCGGCTGCTGCCGCACGGTGCGGATTCGATGCGCGTCAGGAATGGCAAAGCGCTGCGCTTCGTGGCGCAGGACTACGGCAAATTGCCATTCGAAGCCCGCTATGAACCGCGTTGCTATCTGCAAGGCGAAGTGCAGACCCGCGAAGACAATTGGCACGACTTGTTCAATGCCTTGGTGTGGTTCGCTTTCCCCGCGGCCAAGCGCGCCATCAATGCCCGTCACTATGCCGCGCTGACCTCGGAGCGGTCTGACGAAGGGCATAGCGAACGCGGTGCAGTGCGCGACATGAACACGCTGTTCGACGAATCAGGTGTGGTCGTTCCCTATGCGGATGACGGACTGGCTGAATCGCTGCGCGCTTTCGACTGGCGTGCGCTGTTCTGGCACAGACGGGCCGAGATCGGGTGCAACATGGACTTCTATCTGTTCGGCCACGGACTCTATGAAAAGATGCTCAAACCGTATGTCGGTCTGACAGGGCAGGGATTGCTGGTCAAGGTCGAGGCGGGGTTCTTCGATTTGCCGCTGGCGCAGCGTCTGCGGCAGCTTGACGGCGTATTGGAGGCATATCTTGAGGATGCAGAACATTGCAAGTCAACCCGGGAACTAACGCCTGTGCCGCTGCTGGGCATTCCCGGATGGACGGAAGAGAATGCTCAGGAATCGTACTACGACAACACGGACTACTTCCGTCCCGGCAGGCAGCGCCGTGCGCAATCCACGCCGCTCATGACCGCACCTTCCAGCGTGGCGGGATAATCGCCGGCCGTGTAATCGCCCGCGAGCAGCAAGTTGGGGATCGGGGTTTGTGTTGCAGGCCGTTGCAGGTTCGGTGCGCAACAGAAGGTGGCGCGCTTTTCGGCGATGACCTTGCTCCAGAGTGGCGTGTCGTCGATGCCGAACTCTTCGTGTAACTCGTTGGCCACTTTCCGCGCCAGTTCTTCCTGACTTAATTCCTGATGGATACCTTCCGCACTGATCACGGATGCCAGCAATCCGCGCTGCCCTGCGATGAGACCTTTGTCGAACAGCCACTGGCTGATGCGCTGGTGCAAGCCGATCATGGGGTGGGGCAGGCGCACATGGGCCGGGTATTGCAGGTATACGGTATAGATCGGCTGCTGTTCTAGTGCTGCGATCTGTTGCACCGTGTCGGTGAGTCCAGCCAGCGGTCGCAACAACCGTTCGGCCGTGGCAGAGGAGGCGGCGCAGATCACATGGCTGAAATGCTGCTTGCCTTGCGCAGTTTGCAGCGAGATGCCGATGTCTTCGGGCATGATGGCATCCACACCACAGGACAGATGCACTTGCCCGCCATGCCTTTCGACATAGGCTGCTGCGCGTTGCGGAAACAGGGCTGTGAAATCGATGCGTGGCAGCAGCATGTCGCTGTCTGCACGCTTGCGATGCAAGGCGTCGCGCAACACATTCAACAGCACCTGCGCCGAGGCCTGGGCAACCGGCGTGTTCAGCGCAGCGATGGTCAAAGGCTCCCAGAACTTCAGCGTCAGGTCAGCATCCTGTCCGTGCAGCTTGAGCAACTCGGCGACCGTCATGTCTTGCGCCAGACGGAAGTCCATGGCGCGCAGGGCGAGCATGAAGCGCGCCGCCGCTATCCTTTCATGCCAGTTCAGCCCTTTTGCATTGAGCAGCGCTAGCAACAGATGCAATGGCGCAGGCAGGCGGGGCGCACGCAATTCCAGATGGTGATGCAGATCCAGCTGCAACGGCAGGCGCAGGAAGTCGCGTTCGACATCGCCACCCACCAGCTCGATCAGGCGCAGGGTCTCGCGGTAGCAACCCAGCAGCAGATGCTGGCCGTTGTCGAGCTGGGTGTCGTTGTAACTTACGCCGCGCGCGCGACCGCCCAGCTGTCTGGCGCTTTCAAATACGGTGACGGGAATGTTGGCCGCGGCAAGTTCGGCAGCAGCGGCCATGCCGGCATAGCCGCCGCCGATGATGGCAGGGTTTATAAATTGCCTTTCACGATGGCTCCCTCTCCCTACGGGGGAGGGTTGGGGAGGGGGAAGACTCCTCAATTCACCAACCATGCCTTCAGTGCCAGCCACAGCTTGTAGCCTGAACCCAGCGAGACGCGTTCACGCAGCACGTGACAACCGCTGCGCTCGACTTCGTCCAGTACGGCACGATAGATGGCCGCCATGATCAGCCCGGCACGCTGTGCCTTGCGGTCGGCGGCGGGGAGATGCTCGAACGCCTGCTGGTAATAACGGCGTGCCCGATCGATCTGGAATGCCATCAGCTTTTGAAAGGCCGCAGTCTCGCGCGCGTTGAGGATGTCGGCAGCGGTCACGCCGAACTGCTGCATCTCATCCATGGGCAGGTAGATGCGGTTGCGGCGCGCGTCTTCGCCCACGTCGCGGATGATGTTGGTGAGCTGGAAGGCGATGCCCAGATCGTGCGCGTACTTCAGCGTCTCGCGGTCGCTGTAGCCGAAGATCTCGGCCGACAGCAGGCCGACCACCGACGCGACGCGATAGCAATACAGCTGAAGAGATTTGAAATCGGCATAGCGCGGCTGGTCGAGGTCCATCTCCATGCCGTCGATGATCTCCAGCAAATGTTCCTGCGGCAGCTTGAAGCGCTGCACGACCGTCACCAGCGCCTGACATACCGGGTGGGTGGGCTTGCCGCCGTAGATCGCCGCCACTTCACCGCGCCACCAGTTCAGCGTGGTGCGCGCGACATTGGCATCCGAACACTCGTCCACCACGTCGTCCACCTCGCGGCAATAGGCGTAGAGCACTGTCATGGCTTCACGCCGTTCCTTGCTCAGGATGCGGAAGCTGCTGGTGAAACTGGAACCGCTTTGCGTGACCTTGTCCAGGCAGTATTCGTATGGATTCATTGCGCTTCAGAAGGGGGCAGATTTGGCCAGAATGATAACCCAGTCGTAAGGCTTCAAAACCGGACGCTTGTTGAACATGTCGTAGTCGGCGGACTCGAGTTTGTCGAGGATGCGCAATCCGCCCTGGATGATCATGCGCATCTCCAGACCGATGCGTCCCGTGAGGATGCTGCCCAGCGGTTTGCCGGACAGCATCAGTGCGCGGGCTCTATCCACTTCGAACTTCATCAACGCCCGCCAGTTGTCGTCGCAACGCCCCTCGGCGATCTGCGCTTCGGTAACAAAGAAGCGGGCGAGGTCATCCTGCGGCAGGTAGACGCGGCCTATCGCCCAGTCTTTGGCAACGTCCTGCCAGAAGTTGATCATCTGCAAGGCGCTGCAGATGGCATCGGAATAGGCGATGTTCACCGGTGTGGCTTCTTCGTACAGATGCAGCAGCAGATTGCCCACCGGGTTGGCCGAACGACGGCAATAGTCCAGCAACTCTTCGTAGTCCCTGTAGCGCTTCTTCACTACATCCTGCGAGAAGGCATCGAGCAGGTCGTGCATGGGCTGCAAGGGCAGGGCATGTGCCTGAATCTCCTCGGCAAGATGCCGGAACAGCGGCAACAGCGGCGTTTCACCGTTGGCGATATGGTTCAGTTCGTCGCGGAACTCGTCGAGTTGTTGCAGGCGTTCCTCATCACGCAGTTCGCCCTCGTCGGCGATGTCGTCCGCCGCGCGCGCAAAGTGGTAGATCGCCGCCACCGGCTTGCGCAGGCGGCGGGGCATGAGGATCGATGCGACAGGGAAATTCTCGTAGTGATCTACGGACATCAAGAAAGATCGTGCTTGTGCAACAGGAATACGAATTCGCTGCCCGCGCTGACATCCAGCCAGTTGAAGGGCAGATCGGGGAAGGCGGCTTCCAGCACATCGCGGTTGTGGCCGATCTCGACGACGAGGATGCCATCGTCGGTCAGGTGGTCGGCCGCCTGCTGCAGGATGATGCGCGTGGCATCCAGCCCGTCGCTGCCGCTGCCCAGCGCCAGCTCCGGCTCGTGCTTGTATTCCTGCGGCAAAGCCGCTACGGAGGGGGCATCGACGTAGGGCGGGTTGCTGATGATGATGTCGTACTTGCGATCTTCCAGCTTTTCGAACAGGTTGGATTCGATCAGTTCGATGCGCTCGTCCAGGCCGTAGTCGGTCACGTTGTACTGTGCGACATCCAGCGCGTCGGCGGACAGGTCGACCGCATCGATGATGGCGTGCGGGAAAGATTCTGCTGCGAGGATGGCCAGACAGCCGCTGCCGGTACACAGGTCCAGCACGCTGTTCACCTGCTCGGCATCTTCGACCCAGGGATACAGGTTCTCGCGCAGCAACTCGGCGATGAAGGAGCGCGGCACGATCACGCGCTCATCGACATAGAAGGAATGCTCGCCCAGCCAGGCTTGCTGCGTCAGGTAGGCAGCGGGCAGGCGCTGATCCACGCGCTTCTCGATGATGTTGAGCACTTCGTAGATCTCGGACTGCGTCAGGCGCGCGTCCATGAAGGGCTCCAGCTCTTCCAGCGGCAGGTGCAGCGTGTGCAGGATGAGATAGGCGGCTTCGTCGTAGGCGTTCTCGCTGCCATGACCGAAGAACAACTTGGCTTCGTTGAAACGGCTGATGGCGAAGCGGAAGCAGTCGCGCAAGGTTCTGAGCGAAGTGCTGGCCTCGGAAAAATGATTGATGTCCATGATGCGGCTCCCTTACTCGACCAACAGTTTGCGCAGCGTCAGATAGTAGATCTCGGAGAGTGCATCCAGATCGGCAACCGCCACGCATTCATTGACCTTGTGGATGGTGGCATTGAGCGGGCCGAGTTCGATCACCTGCGGGCAGATGGAGGCGATGAAGCGGCCGTCCGATGTGCCGCCGCTGGTGGAGAGTTCGGTGTCCAGTCCGGTGACGGTCTTGATCGCATCGGCTACCGCATCGACCAGGTCGCCGCGCGGTGTCAGGTAAGGATTGCCGGAGGAGTTCTCCCATTCCAGATCGTATTCCAGCCCGTGCTTGTCCAGGATGGCGATGAAGCGCGTCTTGAGGCTTTCTACCGTGCTGGCCGTGGAATGGCGGAAGTTGAACAGCAGTTCGACCGTACCGGGCACCACGTTGGTCGCACCGGTGCCGCCCTTGATGTTGGAGATCTGGAACGAGGTCGGCGGGAAGTATTCGTTGCCCTCGTCCCATACGGTGGCCGCCAGTTCTGCGATGGCAGGCGAAGCCAGATGGATGGGGTTCTTCACCAGATGCGGATAGGCGATGTGGCCTTGCACGCCCTTGACGGTCAGCGTGCCGGACAACGAACCACGACGGCCGTTCTTGATGGTGTCGCCGGTCTTGCTGACCGAAGTCGGCTCGCCCACGATGCAGTAGTCGAGCAGTTCGTTGC
>JAQUAD010000022.1:31765-42346 GCA_028687425.1 Sideroxydans sp. | reverse complement strand
ATCGCATCCACGGAAGTCTCGGTCACGCTGCTGAATTCCAGATGCACGCCGAAATGCGCCAACGCCGTCTTGCGCGTGGCGTCCAGCAAGGTGGCCAGCTGCTCGGGTGTCATGCGCGGCAAGCGTGTGTTCACCGCATGTGCCACTCGCAGATGGACGGTCGCCCCCTGCGGGATGGGCACGATCCCGGTTTGCCGCCATTCGGTTTTGCTGTGGCAAGCACTCAGCAGCAGGGTGAAGCTCAACAGCAGGGCGAAATTTATGCTCGCAGTCATGGCATGTCCGTAAGCATCGAAGTTGCCGAACGCTACGCTCGCATCGACATGCGGTCAATATGCCAAAGTATATAGATAGGTGTGATCTAAGCTGGAAACCCGGCGGCCCGTGCCGCCGGTGATGCGAAGATCAGAACGAGTGTTTCAGGCCGAACGAAAACGCGGAGAAGTCCGCGCCGGCGCCGATGGCTGCGGTGTTGCTGCTGGTGTAGGCGGCGGAGCCCAGGCCGTAGCTGGCGGCGCTCTCATTGCTGAGTCTGGTATAGAGCGCGAACAGCGTGCTGCGTTTGCTCAGGCGATGGTCGTAACCGAGCGAAAACTGGCTGGCGCCGGTGTTGCTGCGGCCGCCCAGTTTGCCGGCGCTGGTGTAAGCGATCTTGAAGCTGTCGCTGTCCAGCGTGTACTTGCCGGTCAGGTAATACGCGCTGTGTCCCAGACAATCTGCGCCGGCAGTCAGCGCGGCGCAGGCAGCGGGGGCTGCTGCGCCGCCCAGTTCATCCTTGGTTTTCTCATACACGAAAGCCAGCGAATAATCCTCCACCTTGTAGGCCAGTGCCATGTTCCATGCACTTTCCTTGCCGCCCGCGCGTACCGATTCCAGGGTGTGCGTCTCGTAACCCATTGCGCCGTACAACGTGCCGTTGTCGTAGGCGAACGACAGCGAGTTCGCGCTGTCCTTCTTGTCGGTGGCCTTGGTCGCGGTCTCGCTCAGGTTCACATGCGCCAGCGAGATGGTCGCGCCGTTGAGGTCGGGCGAGGTGTAGGCGAACACGTCCGGCTGCTTGGTGACGAACGATTTGCTCGCCGATGCATTGCTCACGGTGCCGAACAGGCTGCGGTTATCCGCGATGGAGTCGGCGAAGTTGTCCAGCTTGCGCGTGATGACCTTGTACGGTGTGTCGTAGCGGCCGAGCAGCACGCTGCCGTAAGCCTTGTTGACCAGGCTGGCAAAACTGTTGCGCGTGGCGAAGGTGCCGCCCGCGTTGTCGAGCGAGACCAGCGACTCGATCTGCCATTTGACGGACAGTCCGCCGCCCACGTCCTCAGCCCCTTTCAGGCCGAAGCGCGAGCCGTTGCTGGCGACGCGAAGATTGCTGGTGCCCTGCGTGCCGTTGGTGGCGGTGCCGGTATCGATGCGATCCAGCGACAGGTTGGCCATGCCGTAGAAAGTGATGTTGCCGTTGTCGGCGAGGGCGGGGGAGGCGGCGAACAGTGCTGCGAGTAACGGGATGTGGCGATTGCGTTTCATTTGATTCTCCTTTGGTAGATGCATCGTGGGTGTTGCTTAAAGTGATTCGAGGTAAGCCGATAGCGCCCGGCGTTCGGAAGGTTTCATCCGCTTTACGATGCGCGCGGATGAAGCGGCCTCGCCGTCGTGCCACAGCACGGCTTCGAGCAAGGTGCGGGCGCGTCCGTCGTGCAGGAATCCGGCACGCGGATCGACTTTCTGGGCGAGGCCGATACCCCATAGCGGCGGGGTGCGCCATTCGCGTCCGCTGGCGAGATAGTCGGGACGGTGGTCGGCCAGCGCCTCGCCCATGTCGTGCAGCAAGAGATCGGTATACGGGTGGATGGTGCGGTGGGCGAGCGCCGGGTATTTCGTGAATTCGCCTGTTTGCAGTTCGGGGACGTGACAGGCTGTGCACTGCGCCTGCTCGAACAGTTTCTTGCCGCGCACCACTTGCGGGATCGTTGTGTTGCGCGGTTGCGGCACGGCCAGGGCGAAGTGGTAGGACTCGGAGGCAGCGAGCTGTTCCATGCTGAGTTCCGGTTTGCCCGCGGAAGGCGAGCCGGCGCAATCGGTCTGCATGAGCATGCAGTTTTCCTGCGGGAACAGTGGCGAGGTAATGCCCATGTCGCCGATAAAGGCGCCGGCGATCTGTTGACGCAGGTTGGGCATGTTCGCTTTCCAGCCGAAACGGCCCGGCACAGTCTCGTTCTTTTCGGTATCCCAGACGAAATTGATCCGGCCCTTGATGCCTGCCGGTTTAGCTACGGAGGACAGCGCAACGAGCGTACTGGCCGGCACGGCTTCCAGCAGGCCCAGGCCGTAGAGCGGCGGGGCGATGCGCGGCGAGGTCAGCAGGGTGCGCGGCAGCGGGCCGTAGGCGAGATCGACGAAGCGGAACGTCGGCTTGCGCAGTTCGATCTTTTCGCCTCCGCCCAGCTTGACGGTGCGATAGGTATAGCGAACCTCCGCGCGTCCTTCGCCTGCCACGCCGGGCACGCCGTTCTCGTTCAACTGGCCGCCGTAGGCCGAGTGCGGAAGGGGGCCGCCGTGCGGATCCTTTCCCGGCACGCTCAAACGCACCAGCATGGTTCGCATGGGTTCGTCTGCCGTTTCCGGCGCGTAGCCGCGACCGTTGTTGCCGTGGCAAGCGATGCAGGAGATGCGGTTGTATAGCGGCCCCAGTCCGGCGATGGCGCGGTTCTCGCTGGGCGGGATGACCCATACCTGCCGGACCAGGCTGCGGCCCTGGAAGAATCTGGCACGGTCTGCGTCGGCGAGTGCCGGGATGGGCTGGGTGTAGGCCGTGCGCGTGTCGTCGTGTATGGCGATGGCGTCGTCATTCGCAAAAGCCGGGGCAGCCAGCAGAAGCGCGGCAGGCAGCAGCGAAGCACAATGCTTCATGGCAAGTCTCCCGCGATGGATTGCGCGATGCGGGTCGCCTCGGCGTAATGCATGGCGATGTCCGCGTCCCACTGTTTCTCGATCGCCGCGGACTGCTCGTTGCGCTGGATGAACCGTTGCTGCAAGGCGGCGTCGTTCACCTGGGTCGCATCCAGCGGCAGCCAGTTGGCATGGCGGCGCGCTGCGGTCAGGCGTGCATCGCCCGGTGCTTTCTGTTCGGCCTTGCACAAGGCGCGGTGCATCGCTTTCAACTCGGCGTGGTGCCGCGTGATGAGTGCGTCGAACAAGGCGCTGACCAGTTCCTGCCGCTGCAGGCCGGAGGCGGTGTCGTAGTCGTAGGTGGCGCGCGCCGCAGCGGCAAAGGGATCGAAATAATCCACTGGCTTGGCGCGGTAAACGGCGGGGCGCACCGGCAGCTTGCGGATGTCGGGATGGAACAGCAGCTTCTGCCCCGCGTCGGAAAGCACGAAGCGGACGAAGGCGCGCGCGCCCTCCGGGTTGGCCGATTCCTTGAAGATGGCGACATGCGCCGGCGAGTAGCCGACCTTCTCGGGATAGGTGTAGCGGATCGGCTTGCCGTTGGCGATGGCCGACACGGCGAAGAAGTCCATGGTCATGCCCACGGCGTAGCGTCCGCTGCCGATGTCGTCGGTGATGAAGGTCGCCCCCGCATCGGCCAGCGCCGCATTGGCCGCGATGCGCGACAGCACCTGCCAGCCCGCGTCCCAACCGTAGCCTTGCAGCATGGTGTCGATGAGGATGGGGGCGTAGCCGACCCTGGATGGGATGGGCAGCATCACATGCCCGTCGAACGCCGGGTCGCCCAGTGTTTTCCAGTCGCTCGGGACAGGCAGTTTGAGACGCGCCAGTTCGGCGGGGTGGTACGCCATGCCGTAGCCTGCGGTCTCGTGTGCGACGTAGTAGCCGTCAGGATCGGAGATCTGGAATCCGCCGATGCGCTTGGGCAAGCCGCTCAGGTCGATGTCGAGTTTGCGGAACGCACCTTCCCTTGCGAGCTGGGCGAAGTTGCGCTGTGCCGGCGTCCAGTACACATCGGCCGGGCTGTGCGGCTGATGCAGATAGGACATCGCGTCGCGCGATTGCCGCCACTGCAGCTCGATGCGGTATTGCGGATACTTCTTCTCGAAAGCGGCTTCGAATTGCGAGATGACTTCCTGCGGGTAGCTGGAGATCACCACCACCTTTTCGGCGGCAACAGCCGCTTGCGAGAACAGTAGCAGCAAGAATGTACTTGTCCATTTCGTCATGGTCGTGATGCGCTCCTAGAATTGCACGGATGCGTTGGCGAACAGGGTGCGGCCCGCGTTCGGGTAGCCGTCGGCCAGCGAATAGTTGCGGTCGGTCGCATTGTTGATGCCGGCTTCGGCCGAGAACGCGCGCGTGAAGTGGTAGACGGCCTTCAGGTTCAGCGTGGTGTAGCCGGACAGTTCCACGGTGTTCGAGGCCCAGCGGCTGCTGTTGTATTCGATGAAGGTGGTCGTCTCGAATGCCTCGCCGATTTTGTACGTGGCATGCGCGATGGCCTTGTGGCGCGGCACGCTGGTGATGCGGGTAGCCGGATCGCTGATGTTCGACATCACGGTCAGCGTGTAATTGCTGCCGACCTCGAGCATGGACGACAAGGCGGAATTCAGCCCGAGCTCGATGCCGGATGCGCGTACCTCGCCGATGTTCTGCATCTGGCACAGGCTGCTCGTCGAACAGGTGGTTGAGCCGGGCTGATAGGCCGTCTGTATCTTGTCGCTGATGTTGCTCAGATAGATCGCCGCCTCGGCCCGGGTGTCGCGCCAGATGGCGCCTTGATAGCCGACCTCGTAGTTGAGCGAACTTTCCGGGCGCAGGCCGGTATTCTCGATGTAGGTCGAGAAGCGGGCGGAGTAGCGATCCTTGAGCGTGGGGAGGCGCGTCTTTTGCGCAAGGGTCGCGTAGATCCGAGCCTCGGGCGAGACATCGTAGAACAGGCCGATCTGTCCGCTGGTGGCCGATTTTGCATCGGGCAGGGTGAACGGGCTGCCGACCTTATAAACCGTTTCCGGGCGCAAGGTGTGATGAGACAAACCCAGCGAGAGGTGGGCTTGTTCGGTGAGGAAAATATCGTCCTCAACGGCCGCCGACAACAACGTGTCCTTGAAGGATTCGGTGACCGTGGAGACGCCGTCGCGGGCGATGTGTTCATCCTCCTTGTACTGGGCGACCAGCTTGAGTTCTTGCTCGGCCAACCGGTATGTGGACAGTTCGAAGGATGCGCCGCGAGAGGTATCGTCGTAAGTGCTGCTGTTGGCGGCAGGATTGGTGATGGCCGGGTAGGTGGCGTCGGCATAGATGTCCAGGCCATTGTCGAATTTGTCCCAATAGATGCGGGTCTTCAGCACTTCATCCGTCCCGAGTCCGGTGCGGGATACGAAATACAGGCTTTTCTTGTTCCAGAAAGGCCAGCGCCAGTAACGGGCGAATGCGCCCGTGGATGGCGGTTGGCCTTTCTCGCCGTCTTGCTTGTAATAGCTCAGTGCGTATTCATCCCCATTGCCGGGCGTCAGGCCCAGTTTGAGCGAGAGCTTGCTGTCTTTGCGGTAGGAGTTCTCGCGCGCACCGCCATCTTCGGTGGCTGTCGGGGTGAAGCTTTTGGATAGCGGATAGTTGTCGCTTTGCAGGTAGGAGATGCCTGTCTGCATGTACCAGGTTTGCTGATTGCTGCCGAAGTTGGCTTGCGCCTGCCGTTCGTTGCCGGAAGCAAAACCCGCCGCGACATCGCCTTCGAAGCTGCTGCGGGGTTTGCGCGAGACGAGGTTGATCGCGCCGCCCAGCGTGTTCGGTCCGTAGGCGACCGAGCTGAAGCCTTTGGATACCTGGATCGCACCCAGGTCGGCGGTCGTGAACCGGTTCAGGTCCACATAGCCATCATAGGGAACATAGACGGGGATGCCGTCAATGAAGAGCGGCGCCTGGCGCGCGTCGAAACCGCGCACATAGATCATCTTTTCATTGCGCATGCCGCTGTTGGTGAGGGTGATGCCGGACAGCAGATTCAAGGCATCGCCAACGTTGTCGCGGTTGTGCTTTTTCATTTCCTTGCGCGTCAGCACGGAAGCAACCTGGTGCTCGCCCATTTCGCCGACTTCGGCGCGCGGCGCCGTAACGGTAATGGTGCCCAGTTCAAACGAGGCATCCTCTTCGGCCAGTGCATCAAAGGAGGGTGAGAGGGCACAGGCAACCAGACAAGCCAGGTGCAAGGAACGGGGGGATTTCATTTTCATACTCCTTATGGGTGGGTTGTTTTGCAACAGGTTATGTATGAAACTACATAACGCTTGGCAGGCATTCAGCAAACTGCGTGCCAAAGCAATAAGTGCTTGAAGCACACGGCATTGGGGGTAGGGCAGGCAAGCGTTATGTACCGTAGGTTGTAACGAATATGCCAAATTGTGCAAAACCCTACAGTTCTCATGCCACAAGCATCAGGCAGGCGCGGCAGAGCGATGCGATGGAATCCACCGGCGGCGGGAAGGTGGCAGTTCGAAGGCGGGCTGGCATCGCTCTTGCATAGCGTTGGGTGGCGCAAGTGATAACGAGTGAGGACAACATGGCCCGGACAGCAGCAGTGGACAAGACAGCAAAACAGACGGACAGCAGTGTCGTCTCCAAACTGAAGATCGCCCGCGGGCGGCGTTGGGACCATCTGGAGTTGCTCGAACGTATCGATGCGACCGGCTCCATCTCGGCGGCGGCCAGTGCAATGGGCATGAGCTACAAGGCGGCCTGGGAAGCGGTGGAAAGCATCAACAATCTTTCCGAACAGCCGCTGGTGGAGCGCAAGACCGGCGGACAGAAAGGCGGCGGCACCACGCTGACCACCTACGGTCGCCGCGTGGCGGGCGCCTATCGCCGGCTGGAGCAGGAGCGTGAACAGGTGCTCAAGCGACTGGCCGAAGTGATGGACGATTTCGATGAGTACTACCAAATGATCAGGAGATTCGACATGAAGACGAGTGCACGCAACCAGTTTCTCGGCAAGATACGCAGCATTAAGCTGGGCCAGATCAATGCGGAAGTGGTGCTGGATATCGGCGGCGGCGACACGCTGGCCGCCATCATCACCAACGAGAGCGTGGATCACCTGGGATTGAAGGTGGGGGGCGAGGCCTACGCGATGGTGAAAGCGCCCTGGGTAATCGTGACCACATCCGATGGCTTCAAGACCAGCGCGCGCAACGAGCTGCACGGCACGGTGGTGCGCTGCCAGGAAGGCGCGGTGAACGGCGAGGTCATCCTCGAACTGGCCGGCGGCAAGAGCGTGGCGGCCATCGTCACCAACGACAGTATCAAATCACTGGGTTTGAAGGAAGGCGCGAAAGCCTGTGCCCTTATCAAGGCTTCGCATGTCATTTTGGCAGTTAACGCATAAGGAGTATGAAAATGAAGAAGATCGTATCGGGATTGTTGGGCGCGCTATTGATGATGGCGCAAGTGGCGCAGGCAGGCGAGGTGCGCGTGGCGGTGGCTGCCAACTTCACCGCGCCGATGCAGGAGATCGTGCCGCTGTTCGAGCAGGCCAGCGGCCACAAGGTCAGCCTGAGCTTCGGTTCCACCGGCAAGTTCTATGCGCAGATCAAACAGGGCGCCCCCTACGATGCGTTCGTTGCGGCCGATACCAAGACGCCGAAGAAGCTGGATGGCGACGGCTTGACCGTGAACGGTTCGCGTTTCGTCTATGCACTGGGGACGCTGGTGTTGTGGAGCGCGCAGCCGGGCGTGGTGGATGGCAAGGGTGCGGTGTTGCGCAAAGGCGATTTCAACAAGCTTGCCATCGGCGACCCCAAGCTGGCCGTGTACGGCACCGCCGCGCAGGAGACCATGGAAGAACTGGGACTGTGGAAAATATTGCAGCCCAAGCTGGTGCGCGGCGACAACATCACGCAGACCTACCAGTTCGCGGCCAGCGGCAATGCCGAGTTGGGCTTCATCGCCCTGTCGCAGATCACCAAAGGCGGTAAGGTGAGCGAAGGTTCATGGTGGATCGTGCCATCCCACTACTACAACCCGATCGAACAGAGTGCGGTGATGTTGTCGAGTGCGCAAGATACCGAGGCAACCAAGGCCTTCCTCGCCTTCCTCAAAGGACCGCAGGCAGCGACCGTGATCCGCAGCTACGGTTACGAACTGCCGAATAAATGATGTCCATGTTGACGCCCGACGACCTGCAGGCGGTAACGCTCACGCTCAAACTGGCGAGCCTCACGACCTGCGTGCTGCTGTGTATCGCTACGCCGCTGGCCTGGTGGCTGGCGGGCAGCGGGCGCTGGTACAAGGGATTGGTCGCGGCACTGGTGGCGCTGCCGCTGGTGTTGCCGCCCACGGTGCTGGGTTTCTACCTGCTGCTGTTGCTGGGGCCGCAGGGCGTGGTGGGTGAAATCACCCGTGCCGTGGGGATCGGTGCACTACCGTTCACTTTTGGCGGTCTGGTGGTCGGCTCGGTGCTGTTCTCGCTGCCGTTCGCGGTGCAGCCGATACAGAATGCGTTCGAGGCCATCGGCAAGCGGCCGCTGGAAGTGGCGGCCACCTTGCGCGCCACACCGTGGGACCGCTTCGTCAGCGTCGCACTGCCGCTGGCGCGTCCCGGTCTCCTCACCGCGATCATCCTGGCTTTCGCGCACACTGTCGGCGAGTTCGGCGTGGTGTTGATGCTGGGCGGCAGCATCCCCGGCGAGACGCAGGTGCTGTCGGTCGCCATCTACACCCACGTCGAGGCGATGGAATACCGCGAGGCCCACTGGCTGGCGGGCGGCATGGTGCTGTTCTCCTTCCTGGTGCTGGTCGGCCTGTACCGCGTGGGCGGCAACTGGGCGAAGGGGGCGCGATGAGCTGCATCCAGGCACAGTTCAGATTGCAGCGCGACAGCTTCACGCTCGCTGCCGAATTCGAAGCGCCAATGCGCGGCGTCACGGCCTTGTTCGGCCATTCCGGTTCCGGCAAGACCACCTTGCTGCGTTGCATCGCCGGGCTGGAGCGTGCGCCCGGCAGCTTGCAGGTGAACGGCGAGACCTGGCAGGATGGGCGCTGTTTCATGCCGGTACACCGGCGTCCGCTGGGCTACGTGTTCCAGGAAGCCAGCCTGTTCCCGCACCTGTCGGTGCGCAGCAACCTGGAATACGGCTACCGGCGCATCGCCGCCGCGCAACGCAAGATCGCGCCGGATCAGGTCATCGAATGGCTGGGGCTGTCGCACCTGGTGGACAGGCGCGATGCGAACAGCCTCTCCGGCGGTGAACGCCAGCGCGTCGCCATCGGCCGCGCGCTGCTGGTCAGCCCGCAGTTGCTGTTGATGGACGAGCCGCTGTCCGCGCTCGACACACACAGCAAGCAGGAGATCCTGCCTTATCTGGAACGTCTGCATCGCGAGCTGGATATTCCGGTGATCTACGTCAGCCACGCG
Source organism: Sideroxydans sp. (assembly GCA_028687425.1). Taxonomy (GTDB): domain Bacteria; phylum Pseudomonadota; class Gammaproteobacteria; order Burkholderiales; family Gallionellaceae; genus Sideroxyarcus. The sequence goes on along the minus strand of JAQUAD010000022.1, from coordinate 32,988 downwards.
ATGGATGAGGTTGCGCGGCTGGCCGATCACCTGGTGCTGATGGAAGGCGGCAAGGTCATTGCCAGTGGCGCATTGCATGACACGCTGGCGCGTCTGGACTTGCCCACGGCGGCATTCGACGATGCCGGCGCAGTGATCGAGGCCGAGTTGGCGCAGCACGACGAGCCCTACCACCTGTCGCGTCTCGATTTCCCCGGCGGGCATCTGTGGGTGGGCAAGGTGGAACAGCCCTTCGGCACGCGTTTGCGCGCGCGCGTGCTGGCGCGCGACGTGAGCATCGCCACGCAGGCGCCGCAGGGTTCCAGCATCAACAACATCCTCCCGGCCCATGTCGAAGCCTTGAGCGATGCCGGGCCGGACAAGACGATGGTGAAACTGCGCGTGGGCGAATCGCAGGCGCTGCTGTCGCGCATCACGCTCCGTTCGCGCGATGTGCTGGCTTTACAGCCGGGCATGCAAGTCTATGCGCAGGTCAAGAGCGTGGCGTTGGCGGCATGAACGCGCTACAACATGGTTTTGCCCCGGCCAGCCTGGCCGCAAGCGATGAGGAGCTGCTGGCCTTGCTGCGGGAAGATGTGCCCTATGGCGACCTGACCACCCAGCGCGCGGGGATCGAGGCGATGCCGGCGCGCATGATCTTCCGGGCAAGGCAGGAGATGGTGGTCTGTGCGACCGAAGAAGCGGCACGCTTGTCCGAATTGTGCGGGGCGGAGGTCGTGCGCTGGCTTCCGTCCGGACTGCACGCGGAAAAAGGGGGCGTGCTGCTGGAGGTCACCGGCACGGCCGGCATGTTGCACCGCGTGTGGAAAAGCGCCCAGGTGCTGGTGGAATGGGCGAGCGGGATCAGCACCGCCACGGCGCAGATGGTCAGGCTGGCGACGCCGCTGCCGGTGGTTTGCACGCGCAAGTCCGTCCCCGGTACGCGGCGTATGTCGTCCAAGGCCGTGCGTGCCGGCGGGGGCGGGCTGCATCGGCTGGGGTTGTCGGAATCGTTGTTACTGTTCGCCGAGCACCGGGGATTCATGGCTGCCATGCCGACAGGCATTGTCGATGGTTATCACAGCATGGAGCCGGAAAAGAAACTGGTGGTGGAAGTCAGCAACCTGGCGGAAGCGCTGCTCTGGGCGCGTGCCGGGGCGGATGTTGTGCAACTGGAGAAGTTCACGCCCGCGCAGGTGGAAGAATGCTGCCGTTGCCTGCGCGGACTCGGCACGCGCATCGCG
>JAQUAD010000022.1:0-31755 GCA_028687425.1 Sideroxydans sp. | reverse complement strand
CGGCCGCTGGCGGGATCACGCCCATGAATGCGGCGGACTATGCACGCAGCGGCGCTGACATCCTGGTGACTTCATTCCCGTACACGGCCATGTCCAAGGATGTCGCCGTCGAGCTGGCCCCTGTCGCCTGAGCCCGGGCGACAGATTTTGTTCCCATGCGATAAGCGGAGGGATTCATGGATGGATCGATGCAGGTATGCGGCGGTATCTGGCTGGGCAAGGACGCGCGCATCGGCGATGTGCGCATCTCGCTGCTGGAAAAGATCGAAGAAACGGGTTCCATCTCGCGCGCGGCCAAGGCGGTAGGTATCAGCTACAAGACGGCATGGGATGCCGTGGATGTGATGAACAACCTGAGCGGCGGGCCGTTGGTGGAAACCGTCACCGGCGGGCGGGGCGGCGGCGGCACCCGGCTTACCGAGGCCGGCACGAAACTCGTGCAGACCTACAGATTGATACAGACGGAACATGAGCGTTTCCTGGCCGGCATACGCAGCGGCATCGAGGATTTCGACAACTTCTATGCCGTCATCCGCCGTCTGTCGATGCGCAGCAGCGCACGCAACCAGTATTACGGCAAGGTCACGCAGATACTGGTCGGCACGGTGTCTGCGGAGGTGCGCATCACCCTGGGGGACGTGGATGAGGTCGCGGCCATCATCTCCCGCGAGAGCCTGGAAAACCTGGACATCCGCATCGGCTGCGAGATATGGGTGCTGATCAAATCCTCCAGCGTCGTCCTCGGGACAAAGGAAAGCGGCATTGTCTTCAATCTGCCCAACTGCCTGCACGGCAAGGTGACGCGGCTCACGCGCGGCAAGGACAGCAGCGATGTGGTGCTGGAACTGTCCGGCGGCAATACGCTCAGCGCCATGGTGACCAACGCGGGGCTGGATCGCCTGCAACTGCGGGAAGGCGCGCAGGCCTGCGCGATGTTCCATGCTTCCAGCATCCTCATCGGCATGCCGGGATGAGGATGCCGCACGGGGCCGCCGTCAGGCAGCCACGCCCAGGATCACGGCAGAAGCCTTGAACACCGCGCTGGCCGTGACGCCTTCCCGGATGCCGAGCTCGCGCACGGCATCCAGCGTGATGGTCGCATGCAGCACCGTCCCGCTGGGCAGGGTGATAGTGACCTCGGAAGAAACCTGGCCATTGCTGACATGTGTCACCTTGCCGGTGAGAATGTTGCGGGCGCTCAGGCGGATGCCGCTGCTCTCGCTCATCACCAGGATGGAAGAAGCCTTGACGAGTGCCACGACAGGACTGCCTTGCGCCAGGCCCAGTTGTTGCGCGCTGCTGTTGGTGATCTGCGCCACCAGGCTGTCGTTGCCGCCCAGCGCGATTTCGACCTCGCTGTTGATCGGTCCCGGATGAAGCGTACGGACGGTTCCCTTGAAGATGTTGCGTGCGCTGATTTGCATGATGGTCTCCTGTGTAGTGGGCGGCTGCGTGAAATTGGCAACCGAGGCTGGCAAAATAGGCCATAGCGTCGTAAAACCTCAACCATAACGCTTGAAGTATTAACTTGCAGGCAGGATAGCAACATGGATATCAACATTGATTTTGCAGCGGAAACCGATCTGCCGCAGCTCGCGGACCTGCTCAGTGAACTGTTCGCGCTCGAAAGCGATTTCATGCCCGAGCGCGACAAACAATTGCGCGGCCTGCGCGCCATCCTCAATGAACCGCAACTCGGCAAGCTGTTTGTGTTGCGCGTGGACGGGAAGGTGGCGGGGATGGCGAACGCGCTCATCACCGTCAGCACGGCGGAAGGCGGCAAGGTATTGCTGCTGGAAGACGTGATCGTCAGCCGCGCGCAACGCGGCGGCGGGCTGGGGCGCAAGCTCATCGAGCACGTGCTGGACTGGGCGCGCGCGCGGGGCATGACGCGCGTCACCTTGCTGGCAGACCGCGATAACACGCCTGCGCTGGATTTCTACCGCAAGCTGGGCTTCGAACCTTCGGCCATGAGAGTGCTGCGCAAGCGCTTCGCAGGGGACTGAAGACAGGTTGGGCCGCATCAATGCCGCCCAACGAGGGTGCGTCAATATGACGCATTCCAACGCATCGTCGGCGTGCGCATAATCGTCCCACCAAGAGGGTCGGCGCGATCTGGTGCGCGCTTCCGCAAGTCGCACTTTCCGGAAACACCCGCATATCTTGGCAATCATTCTGGTGTGGTCCGGTGCCAATGAATTCAGTTGTGACGTTTACCAATCTATACCATCGCCACTTCGGCGAACTGCGCGCGTTCATCCTGCGCCGCGTCGGTTGCCGCGAACTGGCTGCTGAACTGACCAACGAGACATTCGTCCGCATCCTGGACAACCGTTCGCCCGGGCCGATCCGGAACCATCGAGCCTTCCTGTATCGCGTAGCGGGCAATCTGGCGATAGACCATCACCGCGCGCACAAGGAACAGAGCGAATGCCTGGATGATCTGGCCGAACATGAGCATCCCGCGACCGACCTGCATGACCCGGCCCGTGTGGTGTGCGCGAGGCAGGAACTGGAACGCCTGCGGCAAGCCATCGATACCCTGCCATCGCAATGCCGTCGCGCTTTCATCCTGTTCAAGTTCGAAGGGCGTGCACATGCCGAGATCGCCGACGAATTCCACGTGACGAAGAATGCCGTCGAGAAACTGCTGATCCGCGCACTGGTTCAATTGCGCAAGCAGATGGCCTGACCTGTTCCGAGCGTTCCGTATGAAAGACCCCGCACGTCAAACCATGCAGGATGATGGACCAGCCGAAGAGGCTGCAGCCTGGTTTCTGCGCATACAGGATGGTGAGTGCAGCCAGCAGGAACGGCAGGAATTCGAGGCATGGCTGGCAAAGAGCGAAACGCACCGCGAGGAGTACCGCAAGTACGAGGAGCTCTGGAGCAATCTCGATCGGTTGGGGGATGTGCCGATACGCAAACCGCGCAGCAAGACGGGCATCGCGGCGGTGTTGTTCCTGTTGGCGGCAGGAGGCCTCTTCAATTGGTATGCCGGGCTGGGGGAGGCCGTCGTCACCGGCATCGGCGAGCACCGTCATGTCGTGCTGAGCGACGGTACGACGGTGGACCTGAACACGGATAGCAAGATACGCGTGAAGATGGAAGAAGGCCGCCGCCGCATCACCTTGCTGCACGGGGAGGCGATGTTCAATATCGCAAAGGATCCGCGTCCGCTCGAAGTGCATGCCTCAGACGGCATCCTGCGCGACATCGGTACCGTCTTCAATGTGCGCAGCGACGGCGGGGCGACCCGCGTCGCCGTACTGGAAGGCGAGGTGCAGGTCAGCCTTGCGCGTACCGAGCCCGTTCACCTGCGTGGCGGCGAACAACTGGACTATCGACAGGGTGTCGTCTCGGCCATTGTCCCGGCAAATGCGGCGGAAGTGACCGCCTGGCTCAACGGCCGCCTGATCTTCCGCGATACGCCCTTGCGGGAAGTCGTCGACCAGATCAACCGCTACCATTCCCGCCCCATCGAATTGCGGGATGACAGGCTGGCGGGCTTGAGGGTGAGCGGCGAATTCAACAGCAACGACCGCGAGGGCCTGATAGACGCCTTGAAGGTACTACTCGCCCTGGACAGCCGCGAACATCTAGGTTCCACAGAACTTTTGCCCCACCCCTGACCGTTCTCCCCTTCGGTACGGCAGAAAAATATTTTTTCTGCCATGTCAGGTTCTGCCCCTCCTTTACGTCTTACTGGATAAGCCGACCGCTTTTGGCGGAATTTCCATTTGTGCAGTCGAATAACTCAGGGGGAATAGAAATGCAAAAGAAACTACTGGCCGTATTGCTGGCTTCGCTGTTCGTCAGCAGTGCATGGGCGGAAGACAAGCCCATCAACATCACAGCCCAGGACATGCCGGGTGCTTTGCACAGCCTGGCCAGCCAGACGGGTATTCAGTTACTGTTCACGACCGATGAACTTAAAAACATCCGGGCAAAGGAAATCAGCGGTGTCATGAGCGTGGAAGAAGCGCTCAAGCGCCTGCTCGAAGGCTCGAATTACAGCTTCCGATTGACCGGGAATGGAACTTATGTATTGCAGCGTTTGGGTGCCGCATTGATGCTGAACGAATTGACAGTCACGGCCACGCGCACTGAGCGTAATGTAGACGAAGTGCCAGCCAGCGTCAGCGTGCTGACTGCGAAGAAGCTGAAAACCAAGAATCGCCAGAATGTGTATGACGCATTGCGCGATTTTGAAGGTCTCGACTTTGTGGCGCAACGAGGAGTTGGGCATCAGGTTAGCCCCCAGATTCGAGGCTTTAGTGACTCAGGAAAAGCAACACAGGTGCTTGTTGACGGGATTGCTCTGGATTCTGTTGTTTCACAGGTGATGGGGCGCGGGGGGTTGAATTTCACATCCTTGCAGGATGTAGATCGGGTGGAAGTTGTTCGTGGTCCGGTATCCGCGCTCTATGGTCCCAGTACGCTCGGTGGCGTGATCAATGTAATTCCAAAGCGTTGGAAGGGAGAGCCTGGTGCGGAAGTGAATGCGGCCTATGGTTCACATAACACGCAAGCCTTGGGGGCTGCTGCAGGTATTGCAAAGGAGAGTTTTGATGTTCGCATCTCGGCATACAACGCGAAGAGTGATGGATACGTGGCGACCCCTGTGCAAAATTCAAGTGGTCAATGGGATTTGGGCGCACGACCTTGGGAGGACAAGAAATACGGCCTGCTGATGGCGGGGCGTCCCGCTGATAACCACGATGACATTTGGTTATCAACAATACGCTACAGCGGCTGCTAGTTATGGTGGTCGGAGCAATGATGGTCAAACCATGGATGGCAATTCCACCACGATTGGCTATCGATACGACATTAGTGAAGGCACAAATATCAGGCTAAATTATCGACAAACCCACCTGAGGCAAAATTATTATTTTGACAACTGGGATTGGAACGGTCTTATCACGCCTAACGTTATTACTGCGACTGACCTGGCTAAAGCATACGAAGGCGAACGGGATAGTCGCAATGCTGCATTCCAAGCGCTTCTGGATACCCGGCCCTTTAACGGCAATCAGTTGATACTGGGCGTTGGTCGCGAAACCGGTGACCATAAAACTTGGGGGAAGACTGTCAATGCCACGACAATAACGGTGAGCAGGAGCGAAAGCACGATCAATTCAGTGTTCTTGCAGGATGAACAGCGGGTTGGCGATCTAACCCTGAACGCGGGGGTTAGAAACGACAGGATTGATCTGGCACCCGACACGGTTAATGACGTTCCCAAGAACGGTAGCGGATCTGTAGCTAATGTGGTCAATCCGCGATTGGGCGCGCGCTATAAGTTGACCGATGCCACTTCTGTTTATGCATCCTATGGAACTGCTTATGTACCGGCATTGAACCTGTATCGGTATGTTCAGCCATCAACCACTCGCGTGGATAATCCAAACCTCAAGCCGGAAAGCTCAAAGACTTATGAAGTCGGGATAAATAACCGCTTTGGTTTTGGCGACCTGCGAGCCGCTTTGTACCATACCGATTATGTGGACAAAATCACCTTGGGTACTGACGCAGCGAGTGGGAAGGGACAGTGGCAGAACATTGCCTTTGTAAAAGTTGACGGTGTAGAGATTGCTTATCAAGGGGACCTTGGCAGTGGCTGGTTGCCTTATTCCAATTTCACCTACACCAAGGGCAGGGATTACGCGAAAGAAGGCGCAACAGGAACCCAATCAATACGTATTGCACCCCGTAAATTCAACGCAGGGGTCACCTATGCGCCAAATGATATTTGGTCTGCTACGTTGAATGCGCGTTATGTCAGCGAGCTGTATTTCAATAATCTGACGGAGGCTCAACGAGCTGATGCCTATACCCAGGTTGACTGCAAGGTCAGCACGAAGCTACCAATTCAAGGCCGGGATATGGAGGCATTCTTGGCTGTTAACAATCTTACTGGCAAAAAGTACGAATCCTTCAACAAGTTGGAGTGGTCGGACGGGCGTAGCTTTACCGTTGGTGCGAGCGGTAAATTCTAAATGCTATCGAGTTAGCTCCTGCTGGCAAGCGGGGTTTTTTGATTTAAGGAGGCATTATGCAAGATGCAATAGAGGCTAAATGCGACTGGTTGACTCTCGTGCATAAATGGACTGGGCTGATCGCGCTTCCATTTCTTGTCCTTTCCTTCATTCTCGCGGTCGGGTTGACACATACCAGTTCGTTGGAAGCACTTTCCGAGAAAATATATCCCTCCTTGCCAATTCCGGAAGTGAAACTGGATCAGGCGGTTCAGCCAGGGTCATGGGATCAGGCGCTCAAGGTGGCCAGGCTCGCTGTTGGCAAGGAAGGACATGTGCTAACTCAGCGAGGAAGCAACATTCTGGTCATACAGGCACTCGAGGCACACAGCCACGACCCGGCAGTCGCAAAGTCCAATCCTCACGTCAAGGTCGAGGTCGATACCAACACCATGCAGATCGTGCGCATCACAGACAAGAGCGCATCACTGGTGTTGCAAGGACACGGTATTCATGCCATCCGCGTGTTCGATTTGAGCTGGCTGTCTTTGTCGTTTGTCAGTTCGGTTGCATTGCTTCTGCTGCTGGTCAGCGGTGGAGCCATGGTGTGGCGCGACCACAAGGCGAAGAGGCAGTACGAAAAGATGAGTCTTTGGCATGTGCGGGCAGGGCAGGCGACTGGCTTGATCATGATCATCATCGTGCTGACTACATTGCATATGGAGTTTGGCCTTTTCGGGCGTACTGACCGGGATGAAAGCCATCCCATTCCGACTTTGCAACTGACGGGCGTTTTACAGCCCGGATCGGTGGATCAAGCGCGCGATCTGGTCAAACAGGCAACCGGTGCGTTGCCTCGCGCAGCCTTCATCCGAGATGGCGGAAACGATGTGAAATTTTCCGAAGAGGGTGACGGCATCGGTGGCCGATCTACCTGGATGAACATCAACACGCAGACTATCAACCGCATCACAGACTGGCGCAATGACAAGCAGGCGCTTAACTTCATCCTGCACGACGGTCGCTGGCTGGGCGGCATGAACGCCTTCAACATCAACGATGCGGTGGCGCTGGTGATGGCATTCCTGGTGCTGGGCGGGGTGGTGATTGCTAGACGCAAGCATGGCATCGCATGCAGCGATACGGTGGCTAACTTGGTGGAGCAGTCGACCGGAGCAGGTGAAAAAGAGAAGGAGTGAAGTTGGCCACAATGTGCATCCAAGTCGTACTGACGATCACGTTGCTTTGTCTGGCCTTGCCAGCACAAGCCTGCCGCCCTTTCGGTTCTTATGAATTTGTCGAAGACGAGGCAGGCGGCTTATGGTTCACCGAAGGAGACAACAACGCGGTCTCCCGTTTGGCGCCCGACAATTCCGTCATCACATACAAACTGCCTACACCCAGCGCAGAAGTGACTTCGCTTGCTCGGGATGGCAAAGGAAATGTGTGGTTCGCCGAAAATGAAGGCGCGAAGATCGGTCGGTTGGATAAAGCGGGGAATATCGTCGAGTTTCCAGTCATGTTCGGCCTGCCATTCAAGTTGATAGTGGATGGAAACGGCGAAGCGTGGTTCACTGTATGGCCGGTTCACGACCATACTGGTACGTCAGGTGAACATGCGGAGCACGCGAGCGTTCCTGGCATTGGGCGGGTGGATAGTCGGGGAAAAATACATTTTTTTCCTTCCTCCGAGGGGCAGCCTACTTCCATTGCAGTCGATATGCGCAACCAGGTCTGGGTTAGCGCTGTGTCGTGGGGTGACAAGGGCAAGAAAAATACGATCAGTAAACTTGCTCGCCTTTCGCGTGACGGCAAGTGGCATGTCGAGGCAACCACAACGAATAGCTGTTTGACCAACCTGCTTACGGATGATGAGGGCAGACTCTATTTCACCGATGGTTGCCGACACACGGCGGGTTATTTCTCGGCCAAGGGACAAGCTGTCGAATGGAAACTGCCTGGCGATACCAATATCCAGCAATCAGCCTTATCCAAGGACGGCACCCTCTGGTTCACGGACCGCAATCATCTGGGACGCATTGATCATAGCGGCAAGGTGAGTATCGTCGAGCGAAACGAAAATGGGGACCAGACCTTGGCTGTTTTTGTCGCCAGCAACGGGGATGTTTTGTATTCCGAATTTTACAACTACAACATCAATCGCCTGAAGAGCAGCGGCGAGTTCGTCGAACATCTGGTCAGCATCGACGAACGGCATGACAGCCGCGAAGTAAAGCAAGGTGAATCCTGTCGCATCGAATTCGGCGCGCGCATTGCCAGCAAAGCCGAAATGGACAGAAAACGCGCCGAGGAAGTGAAGAGCGGGCATTTCAAGCCCGATGGATTTGGAACGGAAAAGCTGGCCGAGCAGAAATGTCTGATGTGTCACGACAACCGTCGCCTGTTGCTGGCACGGCGTAGCGATTGGACAAACACGATCAGCACGCGCATGCACACCATCCGGATGCAACGCAATGTAGAACCGCTGACTGCTGAAGAGACCGCCAAGCTGATCCGGTATTTCAATACCCAGTATGGCCTAGCGCATTAAAGGTCTAGAGCCGGACGGCCTGAATGGAGAATCTTGTGAGCGCTGGATCGAATGCAAATACCTTATTGCTGGTGGATGACGATGTCGTGCTGTGCGATGTGTTGAGCCAAGCATTGGAGAGACGCGGCTTTATTGTCTCCGTTGCGCATAGTGCCGAAGAGGCTCTGCCGATGGCGGGACTCGCACCGCCGCGATATGCCGTGCTGGATTTGAAAATGAATGGATCTTCCGGGCTGATGCTTGTGGATGCCTTGCATCGAGCCAATCCAGAAGCCCGCATAGTAGTGCTTACGGGCTATGCCAGTGCAGAGACCGCAGCCGAGGTAATCAGGCTGGGGGCGGCTCAATGTCTTTTCAAATCAGCCTCTACCGATGCAATCTTGTCGGCGTTGCGCCATCGGCCGGGCAGCCAAGTTATCAATTGAGGTGCGCACTGGCCAGAACACATGGAGAGAATTTCGCCGGTTATCAATATTTCTCTGAAACATGACACGCATCTGCCCTCATCCCGGCTTTTCTCCCAGCGAGAGTAGGGATCGGGGAATGGAGGTCACGTGGAATACTTGCCATGTATTTCGTAAGACTCAATAAATTGAGACTTCTCATCGGCTGTATCCTTTGGGGCTTTACTGGAGCCTATGCGCAGAGCGCCCCTCAAACTGGCGCCTCAATCATTACCGCCGCCGACATACAACGCGAACACCCCGCCAGCGTGTCCGACCTGCTGCGCTCCCGCGCCGGGTCGGATGATTCCTCCGGTACCATCACCATGCGCGGCGTACTGGGTGTGGCGGTAGTACTCAACGGCATGCCCTCTACCCTTTCCGACGTGAATCACCTCAACTTGCAAGACATTGAGCGCATCGAGATCTATCGCGGTGCTGCGTCGGCGCGCTTCGGCAGCAACGCGATGGGCGGGGCGATTGTGGTGACGACGCGCAAGGGAGCGGAGGCGCATTCGGTGTTGACGTTGCTAGGTAGTTCGTCGGGTAGTTTGGGGGCGCGTTTTGGCGGCGACTGGAACTCGAATGGATGGCAAGCAGGACTGTCGCTCAAGGACGAGAGCGAGCGCAGGCACAAGGCGGTGACGCAGGCGCCTTATTCCAACCAAATCACCGTGGAGCCGGAACGCACGCGTGGCAAGGCGGTCTCGCTACGCGGCGGCTATCGTGAAGGTGAGAGAAAGGTGGGGGTTGATCTCAAGCAGACCGACACATTGGCGCACTTTGGCCGTCCCAATTGGTGGGAGCATCTCGTGGTAAATAGTCTACGAGTGGATGCAGCAGTTCCGCTGGCTGAAGCGATACTGGAAGCGCAGACTGGGCGAGAGGTGTACGACGATCCGGGTTTACTGGATACCGGTACTGGCACGGATACGGCGGGGTTGTTGCCGAGTCGTTATATGTTGGGCTCTGGCACTAAGGACGAAGGTGAACTGACACTGACTTGGAAGGGGGAAGAGGGGGAAACGCGCATCGGCACAATCTACCGGCGAACACGTGACCGATATGCGATACGTCCCTATGACAGCGATAGCGACATCTTCGTGCTGGATTCAGTGACGATCAACCGCGCCCTGTTTGCTCATCTCGACCGGCGCGCGGGCGAGTCGTTCAAGGCTGCGATAGATGGCAGGCTGGATCGTTACGAATATCCCGACATCTACGTTTTCGATTCCGCAGGCACGGCATCGGTTCCATCCAGCGGCGCGGCGAAACAGGCTTTCAACCCTAAGCTGGAACTGAGCTGGGAGGCTTCTGAGCGCACGCAGCTAAATGCATCAGTGGGAACTGGGTTCGTCGCCCCCACTCCTGACCAGCTCTACTACACCGACAAGGGCGCAGCTAGCTGGATGTTGGGTAACCCTGAGCTCAAGCCGCAGCGTTCTCGTACCTGGGACATTGGTGTGAACAGGCGCATGGGCGAATCGGGCTTGTTTAGCGCCACTTACTTCCGTACTTCGTGGACAGACAGGATCGGCATCAATATCTTGAATTACGGCGTACCGCTCGTTCGTCAGTTTGCCAACATCGGAGCGGTGGAATCGCAGGGGCTGGAATTCGAATCGCACATGAAACCGGCGGAAGCATGGACAGTATCTGTGAACTACACCTATAACCGAGCCCTCATCGTGCGCGACGATGCGCACCCCGAACGAGTGGGTAACAACCTACCCGACATGCCGCGCCACAAGCTGAACGCGGCCATAGGATACGAATCTGGGGACTTGTCCGGGCGTTTGGCGTTGCGTGCACTCAGCGCGGCGTATACCGACGAGGCGAATACTCTGTTGGATGCGCAGGGCTATCGCTGGCAAAAGGGCGGCTATGCCGTGTTCGATGTTAGCTTCACCCGCCGTTTTCGCTATGTGGATGCCGTGCTGGCGCTGGATAATGTATTCAACCGTCAATATGCGATAGGTTTCTTTCGCATCGGGCAGCCGAGGTTGATGCGGTTTGAGCTGAGCATGCGAATCTGAATCACTATCTGTTGCATTGGGTTCTGCCTCTATAATCCGCTCATCATTTACCGACGGGCCTTTATGTCCGACCTCAACAAACTGCTGGGTAACATCTACGCGCTGCATTTCGACGAACTGAGCCGTTATCTCTCGCGACGCACAGGGGCGGCGGAGGTGGCATCCGATATGACGCAGGAAGTCTTTGCGCGTATGGTGGAACAGAGGGCGTCGGTGGAAGAGATTCGCCATCCGCGCGGCTATCTATTCCGCGCTGCAAAGAATATGTTGGTCGATAATTGGCGCGGTGGTGAGGGTTTGGCTGTCGAGTTGAATGAAGAGGCTGTCTGCGAGATGGAAGACTCTCCCGAATCCATTTTGCAGCGCCGAGAAACGCTGGCGCAGTTGCAGGCAGTCATCGAAGATCTGCCACCGCGCTGCAAGGAAGTGTTCTTGCTGCACCGCTTCGAGGATATGAGTTACATCGAGATCGCAGAGCGTTTGGACATCACGGTCAGCGCCGTGGAAAAGCAAATCATGCGCGCGATGAAGGCGTGCCGTGCTGCCTTGGGCGAGAAGAAGGGGCGGCACAATTGATTGATAGCCAAGTGCAGGAAGAGGCGCTACGGTGGTTCGTGCGGGTGCGTTCCGGCCACTTCACTGCCAACGAGCAACTCCAGCTATCACACTGGCTGGCGCAGGATGAACGGCACCACAGCGAGTTCATGTTGTTGCAGCAGACTTGGCAACAGATCGGCGAACTGGGGGGGCAGCCTGCGCACATCGAGCGTCCACGGAAGAAATTTGCAATGCAGGCGGTAGTTGCGGGTTTTCTGCTTGTTTCGGCTTTGTTGCTCTACCGTTATTCGTTCGTCACCTATGAGTCGCAACCCGGGACACTAATGAGCGTAAAGGTGGCCGAGGGGATAATGGCCGAACTGGATGCTGACAGTGCCATCCGTATCAGTCGCTGGAGCGATTTTCCCGATGTGACACTGGTGCGAGGCAGCGCCTATTTCAATGTGTTGGCTCATGACAGCGGGTTCCAGGTGCATGTGGCCGATGTTGCTCTGCGCGACATTGGCACGCGTTTCGCTGCCCAGGTAGTGGACGACCATGGCCGCGTCGCGGTGGAGGAAGGGCAGGTGGAGGTTGCTGCCGTTTCTGGAAAAACGCTGCTAGGCGCAGGTCAGCAGACCAGCTTTTCATCGGACCGAATTGAAGCTCCCGTGAATTGCGATCCACTACAGGTCGCACCGTGGAGGAACGGCGAATATCGTTTTGCCGCCGCCACTTTGGCCGATGTGTCCGATGACTTGTGGCGGCACAGCCGCATGCGCCTCGAAATGTCCGATGCGCGTGTGGCCGCGCTGACTGTAAGCGGCACCTTCGAGATTGGCCAGCCCGACAAACTGGTTTGGGCTGTTGCCCAAATCCATGATCTGAAAACCCGCAAATTGGCCGATGGTTATTTGCTTGAGCCTAATCCCTGAGCAGTAGTGCGACAAAATGACGCAGTGAGGGGCGCGTTTCACTTTTCGTCTTCACCTGAAACCATCTGTGGTCGATGGTTTTGTTAACCACATTTTCAGGGGGAGCCCATGTTTCAACAACCAACCGCGCGGCGTACCGTGCTGACTGCTTGTTTGCTGGCCGCATTCTCGGCACAGGCGGAAAATTTCAATTTCAATCTTCCCGCCCAAGACATGGCGATTTCGCTGGATGCCTTGGCGAACCAAGGCCATGTTCGCCTGTTGTATTCGCCAGAGATGGTGAAAGGGTTGCATGCACCTGCACTGTCCGGTCAGATGTCGCCGGAACATGCCATCGCAAAACTGCTGGAAGGTTCCGGGCTAACTTGGAGTGCGACCGATGGCGTGATTGCGGTCAAGGTCCTGCAGATGAAGGGTATGCCTGCATCAATGAAAGAAGTCGTGGTGTCCGCCACCCGCACCCCCAACAAGCTGGACCGCGTCCCCGCATCGGTAAGCCTGGTGACGGCGGACGATTTCTCCGAGCAACAGGCCGCGACGGTTGCTGACGTGATGAAGAAACTGCCTAACGTCGATTTCGGCGGCGGGCCGCGCGCCGATGGTCAGATTCCCACGATTCGGGGCGACCAGTTCAACAACATCATCCTGCTGGTGGATGGGGCCCGGCGCAGTTCGGCCCGGGTGGGGGATCTGTCGACGCCGCTGTTTGTCGATCCGTATTACCTGTCCAGAGCGGAGGTCGTGCGCGGTCCCACTTCGACCTACGGTTCGGGTGGGCTGGGTGGTGCGATGGTGTTCAGCACACTCTCGGCAAGGGATATGCTGAAGGAAGGCGAGGCGTTCGGCGGCGGTGTCAGGGCAGGGTACAGTTCCGGCAACCTTTCCCGCCGCACCAACGCAAGGATGTACGGCGCGAGCGGGACGGTCGATTTCCTGCTGGCAGGCGGGTATCAGGAATACAGCGAGATTCGCCAGCCGGGGGGGATCACACTTGCACCGAACAACGGACACGATTCGAGTGCACTTGCCAAAGTGGGGGCGCAAGCCGGCGACGCCATGCGTGTCGAGCTGTCGCACAAGGCATACAACAAAACGGCCTGGGAAACCAATAACCCGCAAGTCGCGGTCGGACAAGTGCAGATGGCACATATCAGCCAGAACGAAACCGTGCTGAGTTTCTCAAGGCTGAACGGGCTGGGAGAGAAGGCGACCGATGTAAGAATCTACGACACGCTGACCAAGACCCAGCGCGACGCCAACACTACTTACCAGATGCCGGGTGGTGCGGCGCTCCCTTATGCATATTCCGAATTCAAGATGCAGACAGCGGGGTTGAGCGCGCAGGATACGATCCGGATCGATACCGATGCGTCCGGCAGGCATCGCCTGACTTACGGGCTCGATGTCTATCGCGACAAGCTGAACACGCTGGCAGGGACAGCGGCGGCCCCCAATACCCCGGCGGTCAATCCGGTGAACCCGGATGGGTCGGAGAAGGTGCAAGGTGTCTTCGTCCAGGACGAGATCACCCTTGCTGTCTGGCGCATCATCCCCAGCCTCCGCTACGATGGTTATACGGCCACCCCGAACAGCGCCACGCTGGCTTCCAACAGCAACAGTCATGTGTCGCCCAAGCTGGCGATAGCCTGGGAAGGGATGCAAGGTACGAGCCTGTATGGGAGTTACGGGCAGGCATTCCGCGCGCCCACCGTGTGGGAGATGTTCCAGAATAGTCCCAATCCTGGATTCCGGCGCTTTGCGCCCAATGCCAATTTGCAACCGCAAACCGATACCACGCTGGAACTCGGGACCCGGTATGAGAACAGCCGGATATACGGCAACGACGACAGGCTCAGATTGCATGCCGCCATCTTCCAGGCCAAGGCCAGGAACCTGATCCAGTCGGTCACCATTGCGGGTGTCGAGGGCGCCTTCAACTCCATGCTCCAGTACCAGAACGTCGCGAATGCCACCAAGAAAGGCGCGGAGTTGGGGGGCGAATACCGGATCGATGCGTGGAAACTGAATGCGGGGTATAGCAGGATCAGGATCACTGACGATGCGACAGGCAAAAACCTGTTTTCTCCGCCGGACAAGTTGAATGCGCAGGTCGCCTATGCGTTGCCGGGTACCGATATGTCGGTCAGTTGGAGTGCGACCGCGGTCGCGGCACAAGATTATGACTCGACAGTGTTGCGGCAACGCAGCGGCTACACGGTGCACGATCTTTTTTCGACGTGGCAATCGCCGGGGCAGGCTGTCCGGGTCGATTTCGGCATCACCAACCTGTTTGACAGGCGCTACCTGAGTTACCAGCAAACTCAGGCGGCTGCGCAGACCGCGTATGAAATGGGGCGCAGCTACAACCTGAGTGTTTCGGGTTCGTTCTGATCGGCATCGATGGGGGATATTTCATGAAGAAACTGTTCTTGTTGGCGCTGTTCATGCCCTTCGCGATGGCGCATGCAGCCGCGCAGAAAGTGGAACTGAGGTTCGCGGTCAAAGTGGGCGATGCTCCGTTCGCTTGCGGCCGGAGCTATGAAGGGATAGGCACGACGAAGTCGCGCATCACGCCGTCGGATTTGCGATTCTACGTGAGCGAGGTCGCGCTGATCGACGCCAGGGGCAATGCGGTGCCGCTACAACTGGAGCAGGACGGGGTGTGGCAGTACCGCAACCTTGCGCTGCTCGATTTCGAGGATGGCACCGGTCCCTGCCGCAACGGCAACAGCGGCCTGCATACCTCGGTAGTGGGGAGCCTGCCCAAGGGCGACTATCGCGGATTGCGCTTCACGCTGGGAGTGCCGTTCGATCTCAATCATGGCGATCCGACCATAGCCTATTCCCCCCTCAATCTCAGCGCCATGTTCTGGGTGTGGCAGTCGGGTTACCGCTTTGTGAAGATCGACATGGCTTCCAGCGGGCAACCGCAGGCCGCCGATATGCCTGGGGAAGGCAGCATGAAGGACAAGGTCGCCACGATGGAAAAAGTAGCGGCAATGCGCAAGTCCGGCGTGAAGTCGCCCAAACAGCCTGCTCGCGCCGCCGGCTTCTCGGTTCATCTGGGCAGCACGGCCTGCACCTCGTCTTCGCTCACCCTGCCGCCCTCGGAGTGCCTGCATCCCAACCGGGTAAACATCGTGTTCGACAAGTTCGATGTGAATAAGGACGAAGTCGTAGCCGACCTGGCCGCGCTGCTGCAGGAGGTGAATGTGGATGTGAACGCGCCGGACACCGCTCCGGGTTGCATGTCCGCCGAGAACGATGCCGATTGTCCGGGCATCTTCGCGGCGTTCGGTTTGCCGTTTGGCGAACAGCCTGCCGTTCAGCAGCGATTCTTCACGGTGAGGTGACGCCATGAGGACAGGTTCGATGTTGCGGCGCGCGCTGCTCGCCGCTGCGTGCCTGCTGCTGTTGGGCGCGGGAGGCAAGTCGGCTTGGCAATGGGATAAGCCCGACTGGGTGCCCGATCCTGTGGTGCCTGCGGACAATCCGATGAGCGCGGCCAAGGTCGAACTCGGACGACATCTTTTTTACGACAAACGGTTGTCGGCCGATCTCACCATGTCCTGTGCCAGCTGCCATATCCAAGCGAAGGCATTCACCGATGGCAAGGCGCTGTCGCCCGGTGTGGACAAAAAGGACGGGGTGCGCAGCGCCATGATGCTGGCGAATGTCGCCTACCTGCCGGTGCTGACGTGGGCAAACCCTAACATGACCCGTCTGGAACAACAGATGCTCACCCCGATTTTCGGCATCAACCCGACCGAGCTTGGCATGGAGGGCAAGGAGAAGGAACTATTCGCACGGCTGGCGGCCGACCCGAAATATCCGGCCATGTTCAAGAAGGCCTTCCCGGAAGAGAAGGGGGCGATCAGCCTCTCCACCCTGACCAAGGCCATCGCCAGCTTCGAACGCACGCTGATCTCCTTCGATTCGCCGTATGACCGCTACAAATACGGCGGCGATATGCAGGCGATCTCCGAGCAGGCCAAACGCGGCGAAGCATTGTTTTTCGGCGAGGACCTGGAGTGTTCGCACTGCCATGGCGGCTTCACTTTCAACGACAACGTCCAGCATACGCGGCTGCCTTACGCCGAAGTGGGTTTTCATAACACCGGTATGTACAACATGGATGGCAAGGGCATGTACCGTGCGGATAACCATGGCATCCGCGACGTGACGGGTGCAGCCGATGACGAAGGCAAGTTCCGCACCGCCAGCCTGCGCAATATCGCAGTGACCGCACCCTACATGCACGACGGTTCGCTGCTTACGTTGCGCGACGTGATCCGCAAACACTATGCGGTGAAGGGGATGGCGGTCAGCAACGGACAAGCGCCCAGCCCGTTGCGCGACAACCTCATTGAAGGGTTTGCGGTCACTGATGCGCAGGTGGCCGATCTGGTGGCGTTTCTGGAGACGCTCACCGATGCGCATTTTCTGTCCGATCCGAAACTGTCCGATCCGTTCGTGAAGCAGTGAGCACGTGAGCATATGCTCACGTGCTGAGTGCGACCAGTGTCTCCTGCTATGCATACAACGGCAAAGCAAGCATTTGCTGTCGCAGGAGGATGCCGGGTTGCACAACCGGCTACGAAAAAAACATGGGGAGTCGCGCGGCTGGCCGACCGCGACGACCGTCCCGCGCTGGATTTCTATTGGCAGCTCGGTGTTTCGAGCCACCTCGTATGTGAAGCGCTGCGCAAGCGACCGGATTGAGCGACAGCGTTTGTCGTGTTCGCGACAAATATGCCGGTCGGCTCAGCTTTCATGTTTTCTAACTGATTGTCTCGTCAGTAATAATTCTTATTCGCCCGGCATGGCATGGGGGTTGCTGATGTCATGGTGATGAATATATTGAAAGCAGGAACCCACATGCCGCAACGAGAAACGGAGGCATCGCCGCCGGTCGCCCTCGCCGATTGCTCGACCTGTCCGCATCAGGCGCTGCTGGCAGCCGGCCGTTGCGTGCCGGGCGACATCTGCGTGACCGCGCACAGCGGACGGCAGATCGACCGCTTCCTGCGCCGCAACAAGGAATTCGCCGCAAGCTATCTGCACGACGCCTTCTGGGAGCGGCGCGCCATCGCCGCGCAACATGCGCCGCTGGAAGCGCTGCGCCTGCTGCAGCGCGACGAGGACGAGGCGGTGCGGCGCGTGATGGTGATGCGCCTGCCCATCGACGAACTGGATGACTATCTGCACGATACCGACCGCGAAGTACGCATGACGGCGGCGGACAGGCTGGCACCCGAGGAATTGGGTGTATTGCAGAACGATGTGGACTATCTGGTGCGCATGCAGGTGGCGAAACGCCTGCCGCACGGGCAGTTGCCGAAGATGGCGCACGACGAGGAACGCGAGGTGCGCAAGGTCGTGGCGCGCCGACTGCCGCCGTTCGCGCTGGGGCGCATGGCGCAGGACGAAGATGTGGAAGTGCGGCGCATCGTGGCCGAACGCGTGTTGCCGGACGATGCGGTGAAGATGCTGCACGACGAGGATTGGGTGGTGCGGCTGCGTGCAGCAGAGCACGCACCCCTTGAGTCTATCGCCGAACTAGTGGACGATGCCGAGCCTGACGTGCGCGCCGTGGTGCGTCAGCGATTGAACGAATACTTGATGGGAGACGACAAATGACGATTATCACGCCCGACGAAACAGCGCTGCAGGAGCTTGCGCGCAAGATCGAAGCGTTGTCGCCGCGCCCGCATCATGCCGGATTGATGGAGATCGCCAACCGCATCCATCCCGGTTGTACCTTTGAATATGCACTGAACCGCGGCGGCTGGTATCGCCCCGGCGGCGTCATCGCCGCCAACGGCGACCGCTTGGCGGACGAACTTGAACGCTGGGCGCACAGCGAGCTGGCAGCCTGCGGCGGCGATATGGCCGAACTGGTCGAGCGCAATCTCGACAAGGGCCTGCAAGTCACCCGTCATTCAGGCCGCACGCATTATTTCGTCTGCCCCTACGGCCCGGCCCCGGCCGATTTCATGCAGCTGGAAGTGGAAGAACTGCAGGAAGTGCTGGATCGCGAACTGATCGATCCGGACGTCTTGCCGGAAGACATGCAGGAACTCATCGACCCCATCTCGCCGCTGTTGCTCGAAGGGCAGGCGGTGGGTTCTCCGCGTTACAAATTTCGCCGTCTGCTCGACATGAAGCAGACCGTCGCCCGCGTGGGACTCGCCACCGGTCGCGACAGCGGTCTGCCGCGCCTGCTCAAGGAATGGGCGCACAGCAGTGCCGCCACACGCGGCCACTTCAGCGACCACTGGATCGTCGGCCTGCGCGAACATCTGGATCGTTATCGCAATTCGGTGGTGTCCGCCTCGCTGGTGTCGCGCCATGCGCGCGAACTCAAATCCTTCCAGTGGAATGCTGAACTGTCAGGCGTCGAAATGTCGCACCAGTTGCAAGCCTTCGACCGCGCGGCGGGTTATCCCTCCGCCTGGTATTTCCACCTCGTCTCCAACACCATCACCCCGCCCGCCGTCGCTTATGCCGTAGTGCGCGATCTGGAATCCGGCTTCAGCTATCTGCCGGATACCGAAGCCGCACTGGTTCAGGGCTGGGCCGCAGCGCCGTATTCAGTCTAGGGGTAAAGCGGCATAATCCGAACTCGTTACGAGTAAAGGAAGCGCCATGAGCAAACCCGATAAATTCCGTCTGCAGGTCGACCGATCCCTGCTGCTGGTGGTCGATGTGCAGGAGCGCCTGAGTGCCGCCATGGCACAGGATGAGCTGCACCGCGTCGTGAAGAACGGCGGCATCCTGCTCGACAGTGCGCACGCGCTGACAGTGCCGGTGATCGTCACCGAGCAATACGTGAAAGGCCTGGGGCCCACCGTCGCGCCGATCAGGGAAAAGACCGGCAGCGCCACCTTCCACGAAAAGATCAGCTTCAGCTGTTGCGGCAACGAAGCATTCATGTCGCAACTGCGCCGGAGCGGTCGCGACCAGGTCGTGGTGTGCGGCATGGAGACGCATGTGTGCGTGCAGCAGACTGTACTCGACCTGTTGCAGGAAGGCTTCGTCGTGCATGTGGTGAGCGATGCCGTGATGAGCCGTGCCTCCGCCAACCGCGACACCGCCCTCGGCGTCATGACGCTCGCCGGTGCCGTACCGGCCAGCACCGAATCGGTGGTGTTTCAGTGGTTGAAGGTGGCCGGTACGGACGTATTCAAACAGGTGTCGAAGCTGGTCAAGTAAGCGGAATTTCGGGCACGGGTCGGCCGGCGCCTAAAAATTTTTCACCCACATGAAGCCCAGTCCGATGCCGACGGCATCGGCCGCCAGATCATGGGTGTCGAAGGCATCGTCCGTCCTGCTGGTCGAGTCGTAGATCTCTTTCGCCAAACCCACGCCCATGCCGAACAGGATCGATGTATTGACGTCCTCGGTGACGACATAGGCGGCACTGAAGGTCAGGATGGAAGCGAGGATGTGCTTCTGCTTGTCGGAATCGAGCGCAAAGCACTGTATCGGCAGCAAGGTCAGCAGGGCAAATAAAACGAACCTCTTCATATCAACGCTCCTGTTTAGAGTGAGGCGGTTACGCGTGCTGTGCATCACTTTGCTGCTGCCGATGTTTTTTCTTCTTGCTGATTCCGTTGCGCAGACGAAGGTGTCTCGACTGGGTCAGGCGCGTCGCGTTGATCTTGTAGCCGTTCGGTTACGGCCTGCATCTTGGTGGTGAACGGGCTGCTTGTAAAGCAGGCTGATGATGTCGGCCGCCGGGATGGGCGTATTCATGCAGGTTGGTGAAAAAATACCGTTTCAGGAACGGATGGCACCAGTATGAGGCGCCATCCGTAATGCCAGGACTCAATCAGGCCGCAGCACGGCGGAAGAACGTGTCGCCCGGTGTGGCCGTGGTGATCTCGGTGATCGTATCGAAAGGCAGGCCCACGCGTTCATGTGCGCGGCGCACGGCTTCGGCGTCAGTCGCCATGTTCAGGCAGAAGGCGCGGCCGGCTTCGTAACTCAGGTGGATACGGATGGGCACGACGTTCTCCGCGTAGCAGGCCTGTTCGTAAAGCGCATAGAACTTCTCGAAATCCTCCATGGCGATCTGTTCCGGGAATGTGCTGTTGTTGCGGTCGTGGGTGTCGATGAAAAAACGCATCGCTTGCATGGTGTCCTCCAGTGGTTGTCGCTACGACGGTGTAGCGGCCTGCACGTTAGCGAACATCCTGCGCTGCTTCCGTAGCAATGGTTACGCAAGGCAAGACATCGCAGGTGTGCCTGTGTAGCAATTGATACAGAACAGAGTGCGCGCAGTTGATAGCCTCGCTCCGCATCGGACATGGAACGAGGAGCAAGTCATGCACGCAGGACTGGAAGGATTCATGAACGTCGGCATCGTACTGCTGGTGATCGGCTTTGCGGTGCTGTTGCTGATGATGCATTTCGAGCTGGGCCCCATGGCGGGCCTGACAGCGCCAAGGAAATGGATGATGACGCTGATGCTGGGTTCCGGCATGGTGGCGTTCTCCATCAAGCTGGTCATCGTGTTCATGCTGTCGAAATATCCGGCGCAGTTCATCCGGCCGGTGTCGGTCGCGCAGGAGGCGACGGCATCGATGCAGGCGGTCTATCGCCCAGCCCCGCTTGCCGCGCAGAAGCCCTATGTCTGGCAGGCATTGCCGCAGGTCGCACCGGCGCCGGACTGGAACCCGACCACGCCGGAGAAGGTGGCGCTGGGTGAACGCCTGTTCCACGATCCCGCGCTATCGCTGGATCGCACAGTGTCATGCAGCTCCTGCCATGAAGTGAAGCAAGGTGCGGGTATGGACGGGCGGCGTACCTCGCTGGGCATCAACGGGCAGGCGGGCAGCCGCAATGCGCCTACGGTCTGGAATGCGGCGTTCCAGTCCGTGCTGTTCTGGGATGGTCGCGCGCGCTCGCTGGAAGAACAGGCGGGCGGCCCGCCGTTCAATCCGAAAGAGATGGGCATGCCATCGCCTGCCTTGCTGGAGCAGCGCGTGTACGAGGACGCGGACTACCGTGCAGCATTCGCGCGCGTCTTCGGTGCCGGGCAAACGATCACCATGCGCCAGATCACCGCTGCCATCGCCGCCTACGAGCGCACGCTGATCACGCCGGACGCGCCGTACGACCGCTTCGTGCGCGGCGATACTTCGGCATTGAGTGCAGCGCAGTTGCGCGGCATGGAGCTGTTCCAGTCGCTCGGCTGTGTGCAGTGCCATTCCGGCCCGAACTTCAGCGGGGCCAGTCTGTTCGAACCGGCGCAGACCGCGCAACGTCTGTTCCCGGTATTCATGGAGAACGGCTATACCGGACGCTATGCGCTGACGCAGGACGTCGGCGCCAATCGGCAGGGCAGCAGCCAGGGCATCTGGCGCATCCCTTCGCTGCGCAATGTCGCGCTTACCGCGCCTTACTTCCATAACGGCAGCGTTGACAGCCTGGCTGAGGCGGTGCGTATCATGGCGACCGTGCAGCGCGGCAGGCAGGTCGTGGCAGATGGCGGCGGCTTGCGCCGGGTCGAGTGGTCTGTGCGGGACAAGACCATCTCCCGTGTCGGGCCTGAGCCGTTGAGTGAGCGCGATGTGCAGGATGTCGTCGCATTCCTGAAATCGCTCAGCAGCGACATGCTGGCCGCACGCACCAGACAACCATGACATTGCAGGAGGTGGACAGTGAAGGATGCAGCATCGGTCGGCGAATTGCGCACGCTGGGGATATTCCGCGAACTTTCCGCATGCGGCCGCCAGATGCTCGAATGCGGCATGCAACTCAATCGCTTCGCCGACGCGCAGACCATCATCAACAAGGGGAGCAGCGTGTCCGGTGCCTATGTCGTGGTGAGCGGCAGGCTGCGCGTCTACTCCATCTCGCCGGGCGGCAACGAGGCGACGCTGTATTTCATCAACCCCGGCGAAGTGTGCATCCTCGCCTTGAACTGCATCTTCAACAACCTGAAATATCCGGCCTGGGTACAGGCCGAGCCGGATACCCGCGTCGGCGTGATCCCCTCGCTCACCTACCGCACCCTGTTCCAGAACGAACCCTCCATCCAGAACCTCACCGTGCATGCGTTATCGGTGCTGGTGTTCCGGCTGATGGAGGAACTGGAACATGTGCATACGCTGAACCTCAACGAACGCCTGGCGAAATTCATCTTGATGCGTTCGGAAGCGGATGGCGAATTGCGCATGACGCAAAGCGAGCTGGCCGCGCACCTCGGCAGCACGCGCGAGGTGGTCGCCAAGCTGCTGCGCAAACTGGTCGCCGACCGGATCATCCAGACCGGGCGCGGATCGATCCGGGTCATGCAGCGGCAAGCGTTGGCCAGATTGGCCGGCTAGCAATCGTGTCGTTGCGGTGTAATCCGCCGGGGGGGGCAGCAGTTGCGTCCGCCTGCGGATTGTCAGGTTGTGCAATTATCTTGAAAGGAAGCGTGATGAAAAAAGCCTTGTATGCCATCCTGATTTTTTTCGCGGGATGCGCATCGTTACAACCGCCGCCAACGGAAAAGATCGCGCACCTGCCGGTTATTCATGTAGGGAGCCCGCCGCCACAGGATGGGGAATACATCGTGCTTTATCCGGCGGGATTCGCAATTCCGGTCACACTCAAAGCAAGCGGCACGATGTTCGCTGCTGAGAGCAAAACCGAATCGCACGTGATCCTGGCGAAGAATCTTTACTTATATAAATATTGGGCAAGTCACGATGGTAAAGCCTGGAAGAATTCTCACGAATTGCTGGGCGTCGAATTCGGCGGCGGATTCGATATTAACGGGCTGCAGTCCAATTTGATATTGAACGCGAAATAGCTACGGATATTTTAGGCGGTACGCTGTTCATGCAATACGCTTGCCAGCGTCGGCAAGGAATCGCCTTCCGAGGGCGCGACTCATCATGCTGATGACTGGTCGCGGATTGGGGCGTGCTGCCGTGTCCGATGGAACTCTCGGTCTTGGAACATTGAGGAGAACGGAATAGCATGCAGCCATGTCGTGAGGGCAAGAGGAGGCGCATCATGTTCTTTCCACACCAGGCGTATGAGCCATGCCGAAGATGACCGGCATTCGCGGCCTGCTGATCGATCTCGACGGTGTGCTGTATGTCGCCGATACACCCGTGCCGGGTGCCGGGGAAGTGATTGCGCGACTCACGGCACAAGACATCCCGCGACGCTACCTTACCAACACCACCACCCGCACCGCAGCCTCCGTCCTTGAAAAGCTGCAGCACCTCGGTTTCGATGTGCGCGCGGGCGAGGTGTTCAGTCCCATCACGGCCACCGTCCAGTTCCTGAAGAATCAGGGACAGCCCAGCATCAACCCGGTCGTGCGCGACAGCGTGCTGCCGGAGTTCGCCGGTTTCCCGGTCGATGACGAACGGCCGGATTACGTGGTGATCGGCGACATCGGTGCCGCATGGAGCTATCCGCTCATCAACAGGATATTCGCGCAACTGCATGCCGGGGCGGCGCTGATCGCCATGCACAAGAACAAGTTCTTTCAGGGCGAAGACGGGTTGCAGGTGGACATCGGCGCGTTCGTGGCCGGGCTGGAATACGTCAGCGGCAAACAGGCGCAGGTGATCGGCAAGCCCAGCCGCAGCTTCTTCGACCTTGCCCTGCAGTCATTGCAGTTGCCGGCTTCGTCCGTCGCCATGATCGGCGACGACATCGAGACCGACGTCGGCGGAGGAAAGGACGCAGGGATGCACGGCATCCTGGTCAGGACGGGCAAATACAGGCAAGGCTGCGAAGCGCACGCCGCGCACAAGCCGGACTGCATCATGGATACGCTCGGCGACCTGTTCGATTACGTGGATCTGCGACGGGGCAGCAAGGCATAAGCGGACATAATGTCCGGATGGTGGAAATGGTTGCTTCCCCGAACTTCATACTTAAGGAGGAGGCTGTCGAACATCCTGCGGTTGCTTACGTACAGTTCCCTGAGCTAAGCTCCGGCCGCGACTCGGTAACCCGGGTGAGTATCCAACTACAGGTGTCATTTTGCGATTAGTAGAATTCCTCTCCGGCGGTATCCATTTCACGGCAGACGATGCAGAGCAGGCTTTCCGGACCAGGTTGCTGAATGCAGCGATGCTGGCCAGTGTGGTTTCTTCTCTGCTGTTCATAGCACTGGAGCTGGCCGGGATCAACTCGCTGGGCGAGAAACAACTCAGCGCGACCATCGTCCATGCGCTGGTCTGCGTCGGCGTCATCCGCTTCACGTGGCACCAGCCGTCCCGTTTCATGGCGGGGGCGATTGTGGGCTTGCTATCGGCCTATCTGGTGTTCACCACGGCGGTCATCTGGGTCGTGGCCGACGAATTCAGGATGATCTGGTATTTCATCCTGGTGGCGTGTTCCTACATGCTGCTGGGGATACGTTTCGGGCTGGCTGTCACCGCGCTCTCCATCATCACCATCGCGGTAATCAAGTTCGGCGGGCATAGCACCATCTCGGACAACGCCTTCTTCACTTTTACACTCAGCTTGCTTGTCGCCAGCGCGATCACCTACGCGTTGGTCATGCTGAACAGGAATTACCACGCGCAGCTGGATGCGAAGAGCCGGCAGTTGCAGAACCTGGCGAACCTTGATCCGCTCACCGGCGTGTGGAATTCGCGTGCCTACTACGCGCTCAGCGACAAACTTTTCCGCCTTGCCAAACGTAACAAGGCCACCTGCGCCACGTTGTTCATCGATCTGGATCATTTCAAGAGCATCAACGACAGCTTCGGGCATGAGACCGGCGACCGTGTGCTGATGTCGGTGTCCGAATGTCTGGCGCGCAACATCCGCAACAGCGATCTGCTGGGCCGCGTCGGCGGTGAAGAGTTCGTGGTGTTCCTGCCCGATACCGATAGTGCAGGCGCGATCGGGCTGGCGGAAAAACTGCGTGCGTCAGTCCGCCGGCTGCCGGTGGTGCCCGGGGAAAGTGCTGAACCGGTGAGCGTGAGCATCGGCGTGGCGCAATGCTCGCCGGATGACCTGGACACCTCCGCCATGCAGCACCGTGCCGACCAGGCGATGTACGTCGCCAAGCGCAATGGGCGGAACCGGGTCATGGTCGCGCCTGCTGCGAGCCCCGCATGATCCGGATATACAGTGCGATGCCTCGTCTGCTGGCGGCTATCGCCTGGATGTCCTTCGCATGCGCATTGACGGGGTGTGCCACTACCACGATCGAGACAAGCGGTTCGCGTTTACAGAACCCGCTTTGCATCGAAGGCGCGGCGTCGCTTCCCGTGTCGATCTACTGGTATCCGCAATGGCGCGCCGATCAGAAGGAGCCGCCGCTCCGGGAAGCGTTGGCGCAGAAAGGCATCGAACGCTTCATCGGTCGCCACGCTTGTCTCACCGTAAAGGAATTGAAACGTTTGCCCGCCGGGGCCGAGACTGATTCGGATCAGACACTGCTACAGCAGGCGCGGCAGGCCGGGGCGGATCATGTCGTGCGCATCGTCGTGCGCGAACTGGGGCCGAAATTGCAGATCGGCATACCGGTCATTCTCAAAGGCGGCACGGAAGTCGTGATCGAAGTGCGAGTATTGAATGCAGCGACTGCAGGAGCACTGGCCGATATGCGCACTCATTGGGCGCGCGGTGGCACCTTCATCGTCAAAGGCCTGTGGACGCTCGAAGAAGACATGAGCGCAGCGCTTGAGGCGAGTTTGATGTAAGCAGCGCGCAAGAATGAGCAACCACGGAGGACGAATATGAAGACCATGCTGATCACAGGCGCCAATCGCGGCATCGGACTGGAGTTCTGCAAACAATATGCCGCCGCAGGCTGGCGCATCCTTGCGTGCTGTCGTGCTCCGGGCAAGGCGCAAGCGCTGAACGAACTGGCGACGCAGTACCCCGTTCAGATCGAAGTGCACGCACTCGATGTCACCGACCATGCTCAGATCGAACAACTGTCGCGCACGCTTTCCAGCGAGGCGATAGACCTATTCATCAATAGTGCAGGTGTGTATCCAGCAGTGGATAGGAAGGGCTTCGGCCATACCGACTATGCGGTATGGATGGATGCTTTCAACATCAACGCCATGGCACCGCTGAAGATGGTCGAGGCATTCATCGAGCAGATCGCGCGCAGCCAGCTCAAACGCATCATCACCATCACCAGCCAGATGGGCAGCGTGGACGACAACAGCAGCGGCGGCAGCTATCTGTATCGCAGCAGCAAGGCCGCCGCCAACATGGTGGTGAAGAGCCTCGCGGTGGACTTGAGAGGACGGGGCATCACCTCGGTGGCTTTCAACCCCGGCTGGGTGCTGACCGATATGGGCGGTCCCAATGCCATGATCTCGGTCGAGCAAAGCGTGAACGATCTGCGCAAAGTGATAGATGGCCTCACCCTTGCGGATACCGGCAAGTTCATTGGCAATGACGGGTTGGAGATCCCTTGGTGAAAGACCGTTGAATATTTGCACATAAGACCCATGACTGATCTTTGGCTGGAACATAAATCCCGGCTCCGCAGCTATATCGCCAAGCGCGTGCGCGAAAGCGACGCGGTGGATGACATCCTTCAGGAGGTGCTGCTGAAGGCGCACACGGGGTTGCACACGGTCAAGTCGCAAGGCAGCGTGGCGGCGTGGTTGTACCGCGTTGCCGCCAATGCCATCGCCGACCATTACCGCAATGCGAAACCCATGGAAACGTTGCCGGATGAGCTGGCAGAGCCGGAACAGCAGCCCGACCATATCGCCAGTCTGGCCGATTGCTTGCAGCCTTTGATTGACGATCTGCCGGAGACCTATCGCCTGCCGCTGGTGTTGTCCGAGATCGAAGGCTTGACGCAACAGCTGGTTGCCGACCGGCTGGGTCTTTCGCTTTCGGGGGCGAAGTCGCGGGTGCAGCGCGGGCGGGAAAAGCTGCGCCAGCGCTTGTATGAGTGTTGCGACATCGAGACCAGCGAGAATGGCGTGGTCGGCTTCGAGTTGCGCGATCCCAAGCGCGGCTGCCGCCGATAATTCTTTTGCGTCTTTTTCAATCGCTCTCCGTCTTTGTGAGTGCGGGCACAACAAGTGCCGCCATCATCAACGACAAGGAGAGTGATCTTGAATACCCCACAGAACCCGCAACATCCCATCGCCGTGCTTGGTGCCGGTCCCGTTGGCCTGGCGGCTGCGGCACATTTGCTGGAGCGCGGCTTCGAAGCGCTGATTATCGAAGCCGGCGATTCGGTTGGCATGTGCTTCCGCAGTTTCGCCCAAGTCAAACTTTTTTCACCCTGGCGTTACAACATCGACAAAGCCGCACAAAGACTGCTCGAAGCAAACGGCTGGAACGCACCCGATGCAGATGGTCTGCCTTCGGCGGGCGAGTTGTTCGCGCAGTATCTGCGGCCGCTGGCCGCAACCCCGGCGATTCGCGAGCGGCTCAGACTGAATACGAAGGTGAGCGCGATCACCCGCAAGGGATATGACAAGGTGAAGACGCAAGGGCGCGAGCATGCGCCTTTCGTCATCCGCGCCCAAACAGGCGATGAGGAAATCGAGTTCATCGCGAGCGGCGTCATCGATGCGACCGGAAACTGGTCGCATCCCAACCCGCTCGGCGCGAACGGCTTGCCTGCCATCGGCGAGACCGCGTTTGCCGACAGGATCGAATACGGCATGCCGGACATTCAGGGCGATTTGCGCGAACGCTATCTGGGCAAGAATGTGCTCGTGGTCGGCAGCGGCCATTCGGCAGCAGGTAGTTTGATCGCGTTGTCGGAATTGGCAGTGATCGATCCGCAGACCCGTATCCACTGGGCCATACGCGGCAGCAACATCACGCGCATCTTCGGCGGCGGCGCAGCGGATGGACTGCCTGCGCGGGGCGCATTGGGCCTCAAGCTGCGTGCCCTGATCGAAAACCGGCAACTGGTCTTGCACGAGAATTTCCGTATCGCCGAGATCAGCGAAGAAGATGGCGCTTTGACCATCTGGTCTGAAGCGGATAACGATGCCCAAGCCGTGATCTGCGGCATCGACGAGATTGTGGCGGGCACCGGTTCGCGTCCTGACATCGAAATGACGCGCGAATTGCGTGTGCAGCTTGATACCGCGCTGGAAAGTGTCGCTGCACTGGCGCCATTGATCGATCCCAATGTGCACAGTTGCGGTACGGTGCGCCCGCACGGCCACCGTGAACTCGCCCATCCGGAGGCGGGTTTTTACATCGCGGGCGCAAAAAGCTACGGGCGCGCGCCCACCTTCCTGATGGCGACCGGCTATGAGCAAGTGCGCTCGATTGCCGCCGCCATGGCAGGCGATCTTGCCGCAGCGGACGATGTGCAACTCGACTTACCGGAGACCGGTGTGTGTTCCACGGACTTTGCCGAGGATGGCGCCGCAGGCGGATGCTGCCAACCGGTACAAGACGCAGCGCCGACTTCTGATGAAGGCTGCGGTTGCTCTCTACCCACTAAGCCCCGACAAGCTGCTGCATGCTGCGCCTGAGTCCGGGCGCAGCACACCGGCGCGGTTCCAGACGAGCCGCGCTGGTGGCACTTTCCGCAGGACAATTCATTTCATGGGGCACGCTCTATTACGGGATCACCTTCATTGCTGCCCCCATCCGGCAGGAAACCGATTGGGGGCTGGCACGGATATTCGGCGCCTATTCGCTCGCCTTGCTTATTGCCGCCATTGCCACACCGTATGTCGGCCACCTGATCCGGCAACATGGCGGGCGGGCAGTCATGGCATCGGGCTCGATCATCGCCAGCCTGGCACTCCTCATCATCTCCTCCAGCAAGGATTTCATCGCATTCCAGTGCGGCTGGCTGCTGGCAGGCATCGCCATGGCGATGACGCTTTACGAAGCGGCATTCTCCACCCTGCGTGAAATCGATGGCCTGCATTTCAAACGCGGGATCAGCTTCATCACCATCGTCGGCGGACTAGCCAGCACACTGTTCTGGCCGCTGACAGCATGGCTGGTCGACGAGTTGGGTTGGCGCCTGGCATTGCTGGTTTATGCGGCGATGCATCTGCTGATATGTTTTCCGCTCCATACATCCTTGCATGCCAAGCCGCAGGGGGATGCAATCAAGGCTCATGGCCGCAGCCCCCTTGCATCAAACAAACGAACCATCGTTTTGTTGGCGGCCGCATTCGCCCTCGCCGCGATAGCAACGGCGGCAATCGCTTCCCATGCACAGCTATTGATGGCATACAAAAACATCCCTGCGGACATGGCGATGCTCGCGCTCACGCTCATCGGCCCGATGCAGGTGGCGGGCAGGATGCTGGAACTAGGCATTGCACATAGACTGGATACCGCCTCAATCGGAATAATTGCCTTGTGCACATTGAGCTGTAGCCTGGCTCTTCTCCTGTATATGGACAATCAGGCCTGGCTGGTCTTCGGCTTTGCCGTGCTTTACGGGCTATCGAACGGGGTCATGACGGTGGTGAGAGGCGCCATCGTAGCCGAGCTTTTCGACAAGCATCTCTACGCCACGATCCTCGCAGCCATCTCCACACCCGCCATGCTGGCCCGCGCACTCGGCCCCTTGCTCATCGCCATGGTGATCAGTGCTGTCGATATGGATCTTGCGCTGCGCCTACTGGCATTCCTCATGCTGCTGGCATGCGGCTTGTATTGGTATGCAACCATGGCAAACCGCTCCCGATTTTGATGCCTGAGCAATGTTGTTCGATGAGGGCTGAAAGAAGGCAGGCGGCAGCTACCTGTATCGCAGCAGCAAGGCCGCAGACGAAGAGCCTCGCCGTGGACCTGAAGGGGCGAGGCATCACCTCAGTCGCCTTCAACCCCGGCTGGGTGCTGACCGACATGGGCGGCCCCAATGCCATGATTACCGTCGAGCAAAGCGTGAGCGACCTGCGCAAAGTGATCGATGGACTCACGCTTGCGGATACGGGGAAGTTCATCGGGAATGATGGGGTGGTGATTCCTTGGTGAGGCAGGCCTTCCAAGAAAATATATAGGCCAAATTTCTGCTTGGAGCGGGAAGTGGGGCGGGATAGGATTCGGTGCGAAAGCGGGTGGCGGCTGAAGAATAATTCGATGCCGTTTTTTTATTTTGGAGCCTCTAATAATTTCATGCGATACGCATACGTCGGACACGAGCGTGTTGAACCTCAGAAAGGTTTGCGTGGGCTTTGTGCATGTTGTGGCGGAGAACTGATTGCCAAATGTGGTCATTTCAAGATACACCATTGGGCGCACAAAGACTTAAAGTCGTGTGATCCGTGGTGGGAAAATGAATCTGAATGGCATCGCCAATGGAAGTCACATTTTCCACCAGAAAGGCAAGAAGTCGTCTTTGTCAGCCCTGCGACTCAAGAGAAACATATTGCGGATGTTTACTCAGAGAAAGGTGTCATTCTTGAATTTCAAAGCTATGCAATAGATGTAGAGGAGGTTCGAGCGAGAGAAAACTTCTATCAGCAACTGGTCTGGGTCATAAACGGAGTGAAGAATGAATTTGATAAGTTCTACTTCGCCCAAAGTATTGTCGGAACCGATCCAAACGATTCAATGCTGAAGAACGTCAAATGGTTCGGTCGAAGCAAGCTTTTCGCAAAGTGGGCCCAAGCCACTAAGCAAGTTTACTTCGACTTCGGAACTGATATTGTTTGGCATCTGGTGCGCTTTGATTCGAATTCCAAAACCGGGCAAGTTAGAGCTTATGAAAAAGAGAAATTCATTCAGTTTTACGGTGGCACTAGCAAGCCGATCCTATCATTCCAGCAATCAGCCTTCGGTGACCGCTGAATTCAAACGTTAGGGGACTTATGAAACGCGACATGAATCTCGTCCGAGAAATTCTGCTTTGGGCAACAGCACAGGAGAATTCTGGCATTAATGCAAACCCCGAACTTCCCGATTACTCGAAGGTGCAAGTTGCTCACCATGTTCATCTAAAGAAGTGAAACGGGGTCAGCATCGCAATAAGTTCTGACCTCGCTTAAGCCATCTCCACTGCCCTTACTTCAAGCTCCACATTCAGTCGTGAGCGCATCGCGCCGAAGATGGCGGCAAGGTTGTCCATGCTGGGGTTGCCGTGTGGCGATAGCATGCGGTGCAGGCTCTTGCTGGGTTTGTCGGTCATCGTTGCGAGCTGTTCGAAACCGATTGTTGCGTTGACGAGGTCGCGCAGGATCAGGCGGGCGGTTTCTGGTTCGCCGCTCAGGAACAGGGTCGCCGCTTCGTCCAGCAGTGCCTTGGCGAATTCTGGATCACGCTCTACGCGTTCAACTACAGTCTGTTTGAAATTTCTAGTGAGTGCCATGTCGTTCACCTCTTCTTTGT
>JAQUAD010000071.1 GCA_028687425.1 Sideroxydans sp. | reverse complement strand
GGCAAGTATCGCAGGCAGCCGTGGTGGGGATATGCAGCGTCGACTTTCCTTTAGCGGTCGTGCCGTTGTGACAGGTCGCACACACGCCCGGCGGCATGGGGTGCACGAATGTCGCGCCAAAGAAGGTCGTGTAATTGGCGGTGTTGGCCTGGGTGTGGCAGACATTGCATGCGGCTGTGGTCGCGATGTGGAACGCGGGCTTGCCGGTCGCAATGACGCCGTTGTGGCAGGAAGCGCATACGCCGATGGGTGCCGCGTGCGTGTACACGGCACCGAGGAAGGTCGTGAAATTGGCGGTGTTGCTCTGGGTATGGCAGGTATCGCAGGCAGCGCTGGTGAAGATATGACGTATGGGTTTGCCGGTCGCGAACACGCCGTTATGGCAGCTGGCACAAACACCGAACGGCGCGATATGGGTGAAGGTCGCGCCCAGGAAGGTCGTGAAATTGGCCGTATTCGCCTGTGTGTGACAGTTCTCGCAACCGGCCGTGGTCGGCACGTGGACGCTCGACTTGCCTTTGGCATACAGGCCGTTGTGGCAGCTTGCGCATGCCCCCACCGGCGGCGTGTGCGCAGACGCGCCCAGAAAGGTCATGTAATTGTGTGTGTTCGACGCGCTGTGGCAGGTGTCGCATTGCGCCGAAGTGGGGATATGGTTGGTCGGTTTGCCCGGCACGCCGGGACGTTGTCCGGTGTGACAACCGGCACAATTGCCCGCCGACAACGGCGGTACCGCGCTGCTGTGGTTGTATGTCGCACCGATGAACGAGGTGTAGCCGCCGGTATTGGCAGTGGTGTGGCACACATCGCATTGCGCGCCCGCGGTTGGGATATGGTTGGATGGTCGCGTTGTCACGCCGATGAACTGCCCCAGGTGACAGCTGTTGCACACCCCGGCAACGGGTACGCTGGCATGACTGAAGGTGCCGTCGTTGAAGTTGGTAGTGCTCTTGTGGCACGACTCGCACGGGGCTGTGGTCAGGATATGTGCCACCGGTTTGGACATGACGTTCGGAAATTGTCCGCTATGGCAAAAGGCGCAGTTGCTGGTGATGCCGCTGTGATCCATGCGCCAGCTCTGGAAAGTGGCGGTATTGGTATGGCAGGTTTCGCACGGCAGCAAGGTAGGGAAGTGGTTCAAGGGTTTGCTCACCACGCCCAGCGATTGACCGTTGTGACAGGATGCACAGTTCCCTGCCACACCGATATGCTTGAAGCTCTTCACCAGAAAGTTGCTCGGGCTGGTATGGCAGACATCGCAAGGGCTCGTGGTCTGCACATGATTGAGCGGCTTGGGCATGGCGCCGACCCGACTGCCGATGGAGTGACAGCCGGCACAGTCCCGCGGGGTGTTCTTGAATATTCCGTCCACGTGACATTGTTCGCAGCGCAAGGTGGTGTGCACATCGCGCAGGATGAAACCGGTCCTGGCGTGATCGAACGGCGGCGCGCCGGATGCCGCCGTCCCCCATAGCAACAGGGTCAGGCAGAGCATTCTGCATACAGTGATCAGCTTGGTTTCCCTCTTCCACCTTGCCACGGAGCGCATCGTTATCCTCCCCCGTTTCCGCCTGCATCAGCAGACCTTATCAGCCTGATTTGTCACGAAATGTCAGTGGCATGCTACGTCAAACACTGGGCCGGCTAAATCCGTGAAAAACAGTAGTTGCGAGCGTAAATGACTGTAGCGCGGGTCCGGCGACAACATGCAGCACAAAAAGATGCATGGATATGTCGACTACTTACCGAGCCGGCGCTCGCTACCCACCCTGATCGTCTTCCAATCACCGGTTTCGTGGCAATGCTCGCAGCGCACGCCAAAGTTGCCGTCATGCTGGTCGTCCTTGTCATGGCAGCCGACACAACTGCTGGTCAATCCTTTGCCAACAGCCTTCTGCGGGGTATGGCATTCGGCGCAACGCAGTTTGCTGTGCTTGCCCTGCAGTTTGAAATCGGTTTTGTCGTGGTCGAAATCCCGGCCCTTCCAGTCCCGCGTGTTATGGCAGTTCTCGCATTTCACGCCGTACGCCCCCTTGTGGACATCCTGCTTGCTGTGGCACGACCAGCAATCCGTCTTGGCATCCTTGTAGCGGAACGATGCGTGGCACTTTCTGCACTCCACCAACAGGTGTTTGGCTATCAGGGGATAGCGCGACATCAGGTGATTGAAACTGGTCTTCTTCCAGGTTTGTTCGTTATGACAGGTCTGGCAGCCCTTGCCCTCCTGTCCCTCGTGCTTGTCGTCCTTGCGGTGACAGGAATAGCAGTCCATCTTCAGTTTGTCGCGGTACAGGTCGCCCTTGTGACAGGCTACGCATTTCGCGTCGCGATGCTTGCCGCGCAGGATGAATTTGGTCTTCCGGTCATGATCGAACGGGATCTGCTTCCAGCCGTTCTCGCTGTGGCAGGTTTCGCACTTGATGCCGAAGCGCCCCTTGTGCTTGTCGTCCTTGCGGTGGCAGCTGTAGCAGTCCGTCTTCAGCTTGTCCCGGTACAGATCGCCCTTGTGGCAGGCCACGCATTTCGTATCGCGGTGCTTGCCGAGCAAGTTGTATTTGGTCTGTTTGTCATGATCAAACAGGATCTCTTTCCAGTCCCTGTCGGTATGACAGACCTCGCACTTGGGACCGAAGCGCCCTTTGTGCTTGTCATCCTTCTTGTGGCATTCGTTGCAGAGTGTGGGCGTATTCTGGAACCTGTTCCTGGGATGACAGGCCAGGCATTTCACTTTCTCGTGCTTGCCGGATAGCGGGAACTTGGTCCTGCTGTGGTCGAAATGAGTGCTCTTCCAGCTCTTTTCATCATGGCAGTTCGCGCACGCGGTACCCAGACTGCCTTTGTGCTTGTCATCCTTGCGGTGGCAGCCGACACATGTGACCGGCACCTGCCGGTATTTCTTCAACGGGGAATGGCAATCCCTGCACAGCACCTTTCTGTCCAGGTGCCCGCCCTTCAGCTCGAAGCCGGTCTCCATGTGATCGAAACCGACCGTGTTCAATTTGGCGATACGCGCATCCCTGCCCTCATGCTCGGTGTGACACTGATTGCACTCCTTCTGCTCTTTCATCAGGCCATGGTAGCCGCGACTTTTGGCGAGATCTTCCGCGATCTCCTTGTGGCAGTCCTTGCACAAACCGCTCTGTGCCGACTTGTCGAAAGACTTGTGGCACTTTTCGCAATCGTCCTCATATTTGGCATGTCCGAAGATCAGCTGCCCGGGTTGCACCAAGCCGATCAGCTTGTCGGCCTGCGCGCTGTCTGTCGCGGCCAGCAGGGCTGCGAGCAGCAAGACCACCCGTAATACCGCCTGCAAGGTTGAAGGTTGGTTGCGCATTTAGTATCGGTGAACCGCGATGACATGCCAGATCGCACTGGGTACCAGCAGATAGACGATAGGCACATGGAAGATGTGCCACAGTGAGAACAACCTTTCATAGGTCGAGAACTCGGCCATCTCGCGCACGGCGTTGATGTAGCTGCGTATGCTCTTCTCGTTCTCGGCGTAGATCTGGTTCAGCCGCTTCATCTGTATCGCGTTCCAGTGCTTCTCGGCTGCATCCGCATACATCGCTTTTTTCAGGTCCCTGATGATCGACCATGTGAACCACGCCGTGCGGATGCCCAGCGTCAGGAAATTCCATACGCCGATGCGGCCGCGCTCCGAAAGCCGCATCGCGCGGGCATGGAAGTCCGCCAGTCGCCGCTGGATCGCCGGTGCGAAGCTCAAGATAGACCTGGCCTCCTCGGAGCCCTGCAGATCTTTTTGCAGCTGCTGGAAGGTGACCTGGCGACCATACAAACCGTAGTGGACCTTGGTGTAGAAGAAACGCCCGAATATCCCGCTACCCGATGAGATCATCATGCACGCCATCGCCACTCCCGCGTTGATCGACTCGATACGAAATGTGGAATGGAACATCACCAGCGTCGGCCCCATCACACCGAACACCATGTGCCATTTGAACCACTTGGGCAGGATGATCCAGTTGCTCATGAACCTGAAGCGCTTGCGCATCGGATAGAGCAGCAGGCTCAGCATCATCAGCCCTCCGGCCAAGCCCAGGTTGTAGCCGATGTCATCCCCCGGCTCATACAGATGGTCATAAGAGACGAAATAGCCACCGGCCAGCAACAGGGTGATCACACTCAGATACAGCGTCCAGCCATAGTCCCTGGTCTGGATCTTCTGCGGCGGCTTGCGCCTTTCTACCTGCGGGTAGGTTTGTGTCGCCATGTAGACTCCATAAACAAATTCCTACTGTTTATGTATCTCCAACATGCTGCCTGGCAGCCTGAATTGCGAGGAAAGTATGCAGAACATGCCCCCACGGGGCCATAAGTAAAACTATGTATATTGCGCGGACAAGCTGCGCATAAAGCGCTGAAGCAGGAAGCGTTATTCGGGATTCTGTTCCGCGTACAGTTTGCCCGACAGCAGGCTGGCCGAGATGATGAGGGCAGCCCCTATCCACTCGCGCCATTCCATGCTCTCCCCTGCCAGCAGCCAGGAAGCAGCGGCAGCCACCACCAGCTCGAACAGGAACAGCACCACGGCACGGTTGGCAGGTATGTGGGTGACGCCGTATTGCACCGCGAAACTGGTGGCACACAACACCATGCCCAGTACCAGCATCAAGCCCCAGGACGACATGGAAACGGCGGCGAGCTGCTGCGCCAACCCGCCCTGCCACAGCAGGAAAGGCACGGTCAGCAGCACGGTGCCCAGCCACATGCTGAAGGATTTCACCTCAACCGAAAGATGGGTGGATCGTCGCG
This sequence comes from Sideroxydans sp., assembly GCA_028687425.1. GTDB lineage: Bacteria > Pseudomonadota > Gammaproteobacteria > Burkholderiales > Gallionellaceae > Sideroxyarcus. The sequence goes on along the minus strand of JAQUAD010000071.1, from coordinate 4,666 downwards.
AGACCACATTGGACAGTGCAAAGCCCATCCCCGCGGATAAACCCAGCCACTCCGAGACGTTCTGCGGGAACGGCACACCGAGTTCCGGCTCCCACAACATGATCAGCGCGCCGCTCAGCGACAGCGCGACGATGCCATAACCATAACGATTCAGCTTTTCGTCCAGCAGCCAGTAAGCGAACAGGATGGTCCACACCGGCGCCAGATAGAACAGCAGCAGCACGCGCATCACCTCGCCCTGCAGCATACCCAGCACATAGCCGAGGTTGGCCCAGCCCGTACTCATGATCAGCAGCAAAACCCAGCCGTCCAGGGTGGATCGCTCGCGCCACAAGCGCGGCAGGATGAACGCACCGCACAGCATGGCCAGCGCATAGCTCAGACCGGTCGCCAGCGCACCCGAGACGGCGTTGTCCTGCAACACCCGGTAGGGATACCAGATCAAGCCCCATACCAGCGCACCACTCAACAGACCGGCAATCGGCACGACATTTCGTTTTGTTGGCACTCGTCCGACCTTTATAATGCCCACTCTTTCGAGCTTCGAATTTGAAGATGAATCCCGACCTGCAAAAACTCCAGCCCTACCCGTTCCAGAAACTCGCCAAACTATTCGGCGAAGTCAGCGCCAATACCGCGCTCAAACCCATCAGTTTGCATATCGGCGAACCCAAGCACACCACGCCGGCATTCATCAAGGATGCGCTAATAGCGGGTCTGGATGGGCTGGCGAATTATCCCACAACGGCGGGCAGCGAAGCGCTGCGCAGCACTATCGCCAGCTGGCTGCGGAAACGCTATGACATCCCTGCACTCGATGCGAAGACACAAGTATTGCCGGTGAACGGCAGTCGCGAAGCCCTGTTCGCTTTCGCGCAGACTGTACTCGACCGCAGCAAGACCGACCCGGTGGTGGTCTGTCCCAATCCCTTCTACCAGATCTACGAAGGTGCGGCCCTGCTGGGCGGTGCCACGCCCCACTTTCTCAATACGTTGCCCGAGGATGGTTTCGCACTGAACTTCGCGCAACTGAATGAAGATGTCTGGCAGCGCACGCAACTGATCTACGTCTGCTCGCCCGGCAATCCGAACGGACGCGTGATGCCGCTGGGCGAATGGCAGACCCTGTTCGAGATGAGCGACCGCTACGGTTTCGTGATCGCCGCCGACGAGTGTTATTCCGAGATCTATTTCGGCGACGAAGCGCCGCTGGGTGCCTTGCAGGCTGCCCAGCAACTGGGGCGCAGCGACTACAAAAACCTGGTGGTATTCTCCAGCCTGTCCAAGCGCTCCAATGTGCCGGGGCTGCGCTCCGGTTTCGTGGCGGGCGATGCAGACGTGCTGCAGAAGTTCGCGCTGTATCGTACCTATCACGGCTGCGCGATGAATCCTGCGGTGCAAGCCGCCACCATCGCCGCCTGGAACGATGAGACGCACGTAGTCGAGAACCGCCGCTTGTATGCCGAGAAGTTCGAACTGGCCATCCGTGAACTCAGCCCGGTATTGCCGGTGAGCAAACCGGACGCGAGTTTCTATCTCTGGATACGCACGCCCATCGCAGACACTGCCTACGCGCAACAGCTCTACCGCGACTATAATGTGTCCGTGTTGCCCGGCAGCTTCCTGGCGCGCGAAGCCAACGGGATCAATCCCGGAGCGAATTTCATCCGCCTGGCGCTGGTCGCCGGACTGGAAGAAACGCAGGAAGCCGTACGCCGCATCGCCGAATTCACCAATAAACTCTAATCAGGAAAATAACCATGCCTCAATTGCAAGCCATCATCGAAGAAGCCTTTGAACGCCGCGCCGACATCACACCGCGCAATGTGGATGCCCAACTGAAAGAAGCGATCAACACTGTCATCGAATATCTGGATCAGGGCAAGCTGCGCGTGGCCGAGAAGATCAACGGCGAGTGGGTCACCCACCAATGGCTGAAAAAGGCTGTTCTGTTGTCGTTCCGCATCGAAGACAACGCCTTCATCAAGGGTGGCTTCACCAACTACTTCGACAAGGTGCCTTCCAAGTTCGCCGACTACAACTCCAAGGAATTCCGCGAAGGCGGCTTCCGCGTGGTGCCGCCGGCTGCTGCGCGCCGCGGTGTGTACATCGCCAAGAACGTGGTGCTGATGCCGTCCTACTGCAACATCGGTTCCTACGTCGATGAAGGCACCATGGTCGACACCTGGGCCACCGTCGGCTCCTGCGCACAGATCGGCAAGAACGTGCACCTGTCCGGCGGCGTCGGCATCGGCGGCGTGCTGGAACCACTGCAAGCCAACCCCACCATCATCGAGGACAACTGCTTCATCGGCGCGCGTTCCGAGATCGTGGAAGGCGTGGTCGTCGAAGAAGGTTCCGTCATCTCCATGGGCGTGTTCATCGGCCAGTCCACCAAGATCCTCGACCGCGAGACCGGCGAGATCATCTTCGGTCGCGTGCCCGCCGGCTCCGTCGTGGTCAGCGGCAGCATGCCTTCCAAGGACGGTAGCCACAGCCTGTACTGCGCCGTGATCGTGAAGAAGGTCGATGCCAAGACACTGGGCAAGACCGGCATCAACGAATTGTTGCGCGGCATCTGAAAATCAGGATTTAGGAATTAGGATTTTGGATTTGCTCCCAATTCCTAATTCCAAAATCCAAAATCCTGCCTTTACGAGGTGACACCATGATCGTGACTCCGCTGTTGCAACTGGCTGCAGACAAACTGGCATCCGACTTGTTCTTCTCGGTCGGTGCGCCGATCAACATCAAGATCAACGGCATCCTGATGCCCGTCAATCAGCAGAAGCTGACCGACGAGCAGGTCAAACAGATCGCCTACGAGATGATGACGCCGGAGCAGATTACCGATTTCGAAGAGCACATGGAGATGAACTTCTCCTTCCGTGTGAAAGAGATCGGCAACTTCCGCGTCAATATCTTCCGCCAGCGCGGCAGTATCGCCATCGTCATCCGCTATGTACGCAACAACATCCTCAACATCGAGGATCTGCATCTGCCGCTGGTGCTGAAGGAACTCATCATGGACAAGCGCGGCCTGGTGCTGATGGTCGGTGCCACAGGTTCCGGCAAGTCCACCACGCTGGCCGCCATGCTGGAACATCGCAACCGCACCCAGACCGGCCACATCCTGACCATCGAAGACCCACTGGAATACATGTTCCATCACGGCAAGTCCATCGTGAACCAGCGCGAGATCGGCACCGACACCGACGACTACGGCGCAGCGCTGATCTCCGCCATGCGGGAAGCGCCCGATGTGCTGATGATCGGCGAGATCCGCGACCGCGACACGCTCAAGCATGCGCTGATCTTTGCGCAGACCGGCCACCTGTGCCTGTCCACGCTGCACGCCAACAACAGTTATCACGCGCTGAACCGCATCGTGAACTTCTTCCCCTACGACGCGCGCCAGAGCATCCTGTCCGACCTGGCGATGTGCATGCGCGCGGTGATCTCGCAACGTCTGGTGCGCAACACCCAGGGCAAGCTGGTACCCGCCGTGGAAGTGCTGCTCAACTCTGCGCTGATCGCCGACCTGATCAAGAACGACCAGATCGACAAGATCCGCGAGGCGATCGAGCAAAGCGTCTCGCAAGGTTCGCAAACGTTCGAACAGGCGCTGTACAAGCTGTTCAAGTCCGGCCAGATCACCAAGGAAGAAGCCTTGCGCAACGCCGACTCGGCCAGCAACCTGTCTTCGCTGATCGACTACTCGGTGACCAGCAAGATGAAATCGTTCGACCCGTCCGAACATCCGGCACAGGCACCCTCCGCAGTCTCGCCAGCCGCGAACTTCGACGGCATCAAGCTGAACATCGAAGTGCCGGATATCAAATCCTGATGAAACTGTACGCCATCCCCAACTGCGACACGGTCAAGAAGGCTCGTGCAGCCCTGGCCGCACGCGGTGTCACGTATGAGTTCCACGATTTCAAGAAACATGGCGTGACCGAGGCCATGCTCGCCGGCTGGCTCAAGCAGGTCGGCTGGCAGAAACTGTTGAAGAAGACCGGACCGACCTGGGGCAAGCTGCCGCAGGAAGTGAAAGACTCGATCAAGGACGATGCCTCGGCCCTCGCGCTGCTGCTGCAGCACCCGAACATCATCAATCGCCCGGTCCTGGAAAAGGACGGCAAGGTGCTGGCGACCGGATTCAACGAAACAGAATATAAAGAACTGGAACTATGAGCAGCACACTGGAACTGACCAAACAACTCATCTCCCGCAGATCACTGACGCCGAATGACGATGGCTGTCTCGACATCATCGGCGCCCGTCTCGCTCCACTGGTTTTCAACCTGGAACAGATGCGCCACGGCGAAGTGGACAACCTGTGGGCGCGCCGCGGCACAGCTTCTCCGCTGGTGTGCTTCGCCGGACATACCGACGTCGTGCCGACCGGCCCGGTGGAACGCTGGGACAGCGAGCCGTTCACGCCAACCGTGCGCGACGGCATGTTGTACGGGCGCGGCACATCCGACATGAAAGGTTCGATCGCCGCATTCATCACTGCCACCGAACGATTCGTCGCTGAACATCCGCAACACAAGGGCAGCATCGCATTGCTGCTGACTTCCGACGAGGAAGGCATCGCGGTGGACGGCACCACGCGCGTAGTGGATACGCTGAAGTCCCGCAACGAACTGCTCGACTACTGCAT
>JAQUAD010000070.1 GCA_028687425.1 Sideroxydans sp. | reverse complement strand
CAGCAAGACGCGATCCACGCCGAGACGGCCCCGGTTGCAGCCGCGCCACGCCAGAAAGTATCGCCCTCGCGCAAGGCTCCCGCCCCGGGCAACGGGGTTGCCCGCAAGGGCGGCGCGCCGAGCCGACAGGAGATCGAGGCGCTGATCGGGCTGTTCAGTAAAGGTCGTCTGGAAGAAGCCGCCGCAAGCGCACAGCAGATGACCTCGCGCTATCCCCTGCACGAATTCGGCTGGAAAGCACTGGGCGCGGTCTATAAACAGATGGGACGGACACGCGACGCGCTGGCTCCCATGGAAAAAGCGGCCGCCCTGTCTCCGCACGATGCCGAGGCCCATTACAACCTGGGCATCGCCCTGCAGGAACTGGGCAAACTGGACGCCGCCGAAGCCAGCTATGCCCATGCGCTACGCATCAATCCGGACTTCGCCCCGGCGCACGGCAACCGCGGCGCAGTACTCCATTCGCTGGGCAGGCTGGAGGATGCCGAAAACAGCTTGCGGCGCGCCTTGCAGCTCAAACCGGATTACGCGGAAGCCTATAGCAACCTCGGGATCGTCCTGCATGCCGCGGGAAAATTCGAGGAGGCGCAAGCCAGCTACCGCAGCGCGCTGCAGCTCAAGCCCGATTACGCCACGACGCACAACAATCTCGGCATCACCCTGCAGAAGCAGGGCAAGCTGAAAGAGGCAGCGTCCTGCTACCGGCAAGCGCTGGCGCTCGATCCGGCGTACGCGGATGCGCACTACAACCTGGGGAACTGCCTCAAGGAATCCGCACACCCGGACGAGGCCGTGGCGGCCTACCGGAAAGCGTTGCAACTGCGCCCCGACCACGCGGAAGCGCATTTCAATCTGGCCAATCTGCTGCACAGCATGGAACGGCTGGATGAAGCAGAAGCCGGCTACCGCGATGCGTTGCAGGTCAGGCCAGACTATGCGGAGGCCTTCGTGAACCGGGGCCTCGTCCTCAGCAAGCTGTCTCGCCCGACCGAGGCCGAAGCCAGCTACAAAAGCGCGCTGGAGATCAACCCGAATGACACGGATGCCTACCTGAATCTGGGCAACCTCATGCTGGAAATGGAACGCCCTGCCGAAGCAGAAGCGGGTTACAGACACGCGCTCAGGATTCGCCCGGACCACCCGGAGGCGAACCTGAATCTGGGCCGTACACTTTTCATGTCGGGCAGATCGAGTGAAGCGGGTGTGCACATCTGGCGGGCGCTGGAGAGCCGCCCCGATTATGCAGAGGCATATTGCAGCCTGGGTGAACTGCTGATTGCAGGCAGCAAACTGCAAGAAGCGGAAGAAAGTCTGCGCCACGCCATACGCATCAAGCCCGACCTCGCTGCCGCCCACTCCATGCTGGGTGTCGCGCTGAAAGATTCGGGGAGATTGGCCGAAGCCGAAGCCAGCAGCAGACATGCGCTGGCGCTCAAGCCGGATGATGCGACCATGCTGTGCGGCCTGGCCAATGTGTTGCAGGAACAGGGGCGATTGGACGATGCCGAAGCCCTGTTCCGCAAGGCCCTGCAGCGCCAGCCCGCAAACGCCATGATCCACAACAACCTGCTGTTCTGCATCACCCTCAGCGACAAGATAGATGCATCGACGCTGTTCGCGGATCACCTGCGCTTTGCCGAGCAATTCGAACGCGGGCAGAAGCCCCTTTGGCGGCCGCACGACAATTCCCGGATACCGGATCGCCCCCTGCAGGTGGGCATCGTCTCGGGCGATTTCCGGAACCATGCCATCGCCAACTTCATCCAGCCGGTGCTGGTACATCTGACGAACCATCCGCAGTTGTCATTGCATGCGTATGCCAATTACCCCGCGGACGATGCAACCACCCGGAATTTGCGCGATCTCTTTGCACACTGGCATCCGGTCAACGCCCTGAATGACGATGAACTCGCGGCAAAGATCCGTGCCGACGGCATCGACATCCTGATCGATCTGTCCGGCCATACCGGCTACAACCGTTTGCTGACATTTGCCCGCAAACCCGCACCGGTGCAGATCAGCTGGATGGGCTATCCGGCGACGACTGGTCTGACCGCGATGGACTACTATCTGTCCGATCGTTTCCTGTTGCCTGAAGGCAGGTTCGACGAACAATTCACCGAGAAGATCGTGCGCCTGCCAGCCAATGCGCCCTTCCTGCCTTTCGAAGCTTCGCCCCCTGTCAACGCGCTGCCCGCCTTGACGAACGGCCATGTGACATTCGGCAGCTTCAACCGCCTGAACAAGATCAATCGCCAGTCCGTTGCGATGTGGTCGGAACTCCTGCGCGCCTTGCCCGAATCGCGGATGCTGCTGGCGGGCATGCCCAAAGACGGGAAGTACGATGCGTTGACCGAGTGGTTCGCACAGGAAGGCATCCCGCGCCAGCGTCTGGATTTCCACCCGCGCGGCGCCATGGAGACGTACGTCGCGCTGCACCACCATGTCGACATCTGTCTCGACACCTACCCATACAATGGCGGCACCACAACCTTGCATGCACTCTGGATGGGCGTCCCCACGCTCTCCCAGGCCGGGCTCACTGCCGCCGGGCGAACAGGCGCCATGATCCTCAGCCATGCCGGACTGGAAAAATTCATCGCAAAAGATGCGCCCGATTTCATCCGGAAGGGCATCGCATATGCCCGCGATCTGGATGAACTGTCGCGCATTCGCGCCGAAGGACGGGAGCGCTTTGCCAACTCCGCGCTGGGCCAGCCGGCAGTGATCGCCGCCGGTCTGGAGCGCGCGCTGCGCCAGATGTGGCAACGCTGGTGCGAAGGCCTGCCAGCTGCGTCGTTCGAAGTGTCATGGCAGGATAAGGACAGCAACACCCGGGGGACAGCAAATGGATGAGATGAACAAGAAACCGCCGACCTATGTCACGCAACCCTTGCTGCCGCCGCTGGAAGAATTCATCCCCTATCTGGAACAGATATGGGACAACAAATGGCTGACCAACAACGGCCCCTTCCATCAGCAATTTGAGCAGGCGCTGTGCGAACATCTCGGCGTCAACCATATCTCGCTATTCGCCAACGGCACGCTGGCGCTGGTCACCGCCTTGCAGGCGCTGCGCATCACCGGCGAAGTGATCACAACGCCGTATTCATTTGTCGCCACCGCGCACTCGCTGTTGTGGAACGGCATCAAACCGATCTTCGTCGACATCGATCCGGACACGCTGAACCTCGACCCGGCCAGGATCGAGGCCGCCATCACCCCGCAGACCACCGCCATCATGCCGGTGCATTGTTATGGACATCCCTGCGATGTGGAGCACATCCAGCAGATCGCGGACAACTACGGACTCAAGGTCATCTACGACGCGGCGCATGCGTTCGGCGTCGAGCATCAGGACGGGAGTGTGTTGCGGCACGGCGATCTGTCCATCCTCAGCTTCCACGCCACCAAGGTCTTCAACACCTTCGAAGGCGGCGCCATTGTGTGCCAGGACGCGAAAACCAAACGTCACATCGACCACCTGAAGAATTTCGGCTTCGTGGACGAAGTCACCGTCGTGGCCTCCGGCATCAACGGCAAGATGAGCGAGATCAATGCCGCCTTCGGCATGTTGCAACTCAAGGGGATCAAGGCGGCGATCCAGAAAAGACAGGCGATAGACGCGCGTTACCGCCGCGGGCTGGCGAACCTCAAAGGCATACACTGCCTGCCCGACACGGGAGAAAAGACGCCCAACTACGCTTACTTCCCCATCCTGGTGCAGCCTGATCACCCGCTCAGCCGCGATGAGGTTTATGACAAATTGCATCAGCACGGCATCCATGCGCGCCGTTATTTCTACCCGCTGATCAGCGATTTCCCCATGTACCGCGGCATGCCCTCCGCCGCCCATGCCAACCTGCCCGTGGCCCGCAAGATCGCCGAGCAGGTGATCTGCCTGCCGATCTTCCCCGACCTGGCGGATGAACAGATCGATTACATCATCGACCTGCTTGCGCATTGACTTGCACAAAATGAATCGCGGAATGCAGCAGACACAATGCCAGTAGTCGCCATCATGCAACCCTACTTCCTGCCCTACATCGGCTACTTCCAGCTGATCGCGGCGGCGGATCGTTTCGTCGTGTACGACAACATCAAGTACACCAAAAAAGGCTGGATCAACCGCAACCGCTTGCTGCTCAACGGGCAGGATGCGCTGTTCTCCCTGCCGCTGAAAAAGGACAATGACTCGCTCGATGTCTGCGAACGCGAACTGGCTGCGGATTTCAATCGCGCAAAACTGCTTAATCAATTCCGCGGCGCTTACCGGTCGGCACCGTATTTCGAGCAGACCCTTCCGCTGATCGAAGGCATCGTGAATCATGCGGACGGCAACCTGTTCGGCTATATCCACCATGCAATCTCGCGGGTATGCCAACACCTTGCCATCGCCACCCCGATAGAGATCTCCTCGCATATCGACATCGACCATAGCCTGAAAGCGCAGGACAAGGTTCTGGCTATTTGCCAGGCGCTCGGCGCCGACACTTATGTAAATGCCATAGGGGGCATGGAGCTGTATTCCCGCGAGGATTTTCAGGCGCGCGGGATCACATTGAAATTCATCCGCAGCATGCCGTTCGAGTATCCCCAGTTCGGAGGGACATTCGTGCCATGGCTGTCCATATTGGATGTGATGATGTTCAACTCCCCGGCCCATGTGCATGATGTGATCCACAACGGTTTCGAATTGATCTGACCGTCCAAGAACGAGGAAAGCGCGGCGATGTTTACCTGGAAGAAATTGGGACTGATGTTCAATCCGGCAGCGCTGGAAGGCCCGACCTGGATGAAGGAATTTTCCCAGGCGCCTTATGTGATGGTGAAGAACGATGTCGTGCGCGTGTACTTTGCATGCCGCCCCGCACCGGACGAAAACGGGAATTACATCAGCCTGTCGGCCTACGCCGATTTCAAACGCGACAACTTGTTCGAACTGGTCAAAGTGTGTCCGCAGCCCCTGCTTGCCCCGGGCGGCCCCGGTGCCTTCGACGAATTCGGTACCTATTTCACCTGTGTCGTCCCTCACGAAGAGGATGTCCTAGCCTATTACGTCGGCTACACGCGCTGCGAATCGGTGCCGTTCACCATCAACATCGGTGCGGCGATCAGCAAGGACGGTGGCGAAACGTTCAGCAAACTCGGACCGGGACCGTTACTGCCTTGCACCGTGAACGAACCCTTCTTCCTGACCGTCCCCAGAGTCAGGAAGTTCGGGGACAAATGGTATATGTGGTACAGCGCAGGCAAACGCTGGCGGCGCACCGAAAAACGGCCCGAGCCGGTGTACCACATCAGGATGGCTACTTCGACCGACGGCTTGAACTGGCATAAGGAAGATCGCGACCTGATCGAATGCGTGATCGGAGAGGATGAATGCCAGGCGTGCCCCGATGTATTCTGGTACCGGGGTAAGTATCACATGTTCTTCTGCTATCGGCAGTCGGTGGACTATCACGGCCGCGAGGGAGGCTATCGCATTGGCTATGCCTCATCGAGCGACCTGCTGCATTGGCAACGGGATGACAGTCAGGCAGGCCTGACCATCTCCGAATCCGGATGGGACTCCGAGATGGTTTCCTTCCCTCATGTATTCGAACTGGATGGCAATATCTACATGCTCTACCTGGGCAACCAGATGGGGCGCTACGGTTTCGGCATTGCGCAGCTTGCGTCATATGCGTAATAAGAATTGAACTAACATGTCGTTGTTGACTGCGCCCGCTAAGCGCAGAAAGGGAGAGAGCATGAACGAGCACACAGATTTGAGCCATGAAAAAGCCATGCTGGAGAAATATGCGGCGGACTACATCACCTCCGACGATTCCAGCCAGCAACGCTTGATGCGTCAGCTTGAGATCCGGGTATTCAGCCAGCACATGAACCGTGGCCGTGCGCTGGAACTGGGCTGCGAGATCGGCTACATGTCCGAGTTGCTGTCGCCGCTGGTCGGGCAGCTGGATATCGTCGACGCATCGGAACGTTTCCTCGAAAGAACCCGGGCGCGCGGACTGCCCAATGCGGCATTCCATTGCTCGCTGTTTGAGGAATATCAGTCGCCGCAGCCCTACGACTCAGTGTTCGCCTCGCATGTGCTGGAACATCTGCTGGACGTGCAGCAAGTGCTGCAGATGGTGAAACGCGTGCTCAAACCGAGCGGCCTGCTGTTCGTCGCCGTCCCCAATGCGCGCGCGCAATCCAGACAGCTCGCCAGGCACATGGGCTTGATCGACAGCCTGTACGACCTGACCCCCAACGACCTGCGCGGCGGACATCGCCGCGTGTATGACCGTGTGACCCTGAACCGGGAACTGGAAAGCGCCGGGTTCGAGATCATTGCGCAGGGCGGCATCTTCTTCAAACCCTTCGCCGACTTCCAGATGGACAAGTTGATCGACTCCGGCATCCTGGGCGAACCGCAACTGGAAGGCCTGTATCGCATGGGGCACGAATATCCGGACATGTGCGCCGACGTCTATGCCATCGCCCGCCCCAAAGCAGCGTAACGATGAAGTGGCGTAAGCTCGGCAAGATATTCGACCCGGCGCAGTTCACGCTGCCGAACGGCTGCGTGCAATTCGCGCAGTCTCCGCAGACGCTGTTGTTCGACGATTTCGTGCGCATCTATTTCTCCACGCGTGCAGTCGATCCGGACAACGGGAAATATCTCAGCCATATCGCCTTCGTCGACATGAAGAAGAACCTGCGCGATGTGCTACGCGTGTCCGAGCAGGCCGTCATTCCGCTGGGCGGGCTGGGATGTTTTGACGAGCACGGCATCTTCCCCATCAACGTCCTGCGTCACGGTGACGAGGTGTATGGCTACACCTGCGGCTGGAACAGGCGCGTATCGGTATCGGTGGACACCGCGATCGGCCTCGCCATCAGCCGCGACGACGGACTCACGTTCCAGCGCATCGGCGACGGGCCCGTGCTGTCCGCCACGCTGCACGAACCCTGCCTGGTCGGCGACGGTTTCGTGAAGGTCATCAACGGTCAATTCCATATGTGGTACATCTTCGGCACCGGCTGGAAACACTACGCCCCGGACACGGCGCCAGACCGCACCTACAAGATCGGTCACGCCACCTCCCCCGATGGCATCAACTGGACCAAGGAAGAAGCGCGACAGATCATTTCCGATGTGCTGGGGCCCGATGAAAGCCAGGCCTTGCCTACCGTCATCTCGATCGACGGCAGACACCACATGTTCTTCTGCTACCGCCAATCGTTCGATTTCCGCACGGCTGCCGGTCGCGGCTATCGCATCGGCCATGCATGGTCGGATGATCTGTCGAATTGGCAACGGGATGATGCAGACCCGCTGCTCGAGGGCACACCCGGCGACTGGGATTCGGACATGCAATGCTATCCGCATGTGTTCGAATGCGACGGCAAGGTATATCTGCTTTATAACGGCAATGAGTTCGGACGCCACGGTTTCGGGCTGGCAGAACTCGAAATATGAGCGCGAACATCGAATATCGCGTGAACACGGCCAGCGCGGCGCAGATCGCTGCCCACCTGTCGCATTGCGACGACAGCTTTATCCCGCGCTTGAGCGAACGGGTCGACATCCGCGCATACGCCGACAAGCTGGCAGAAAATGCAGTGCGTTTCGAAGCCTGGGCGGAGGGCATGCTGATCGGATTGGTGGCCGCCTACTGCAACGACCAGGAACGACGCACTGCGTTCATCACCAGCGTCAGTGTCCTGCCGGCGTGGACAGGCAAGGGGATCGCTTCTACCCTGCTGGCGCAGTGCATCTCGCACGTCAGGGATCAACACATGCAACTACTGCAACTTGAGGTTGCCAGCAACAACCTGCCAGCCCTCAAGCTGTATGAAAAACACGGCTTTGTCGTCCGCAGCAGCGATGCGCAGTTCGTGACGGCGACATTGCAACCATGAACACTACGCCCCCCATGAGCCAGGACACTCCCATGACAAACAGTGACAAACCCGTGCTGATCTTCCCCAGCGGCATGCCCAGATCGCTGGAGTATCTGCAGGACTGCCTGCGCGACAAACGCGCAGTCATCGGCGCGTCTTCCCTGCCGAATGATGTTTCCAAGGGGCAGTATCCGGCCTGGACCTTCCTGCCGCTGGTAACCCAGCCGGAATTCAACGATGCGTTGAAACACGCCGTTGCTGAATTCAACATCGGCGGCATCTATTCGCCGAATCCCGTGGTCTGGGAATACCTGAACCAGCACCTCAAGGACATCGCGCCCGGCATCGCGCTCATCAATGACGCGCCGGTCGGCTCGGAACTGAGCGGATACCGCAGCGCCACGGCACATGCCCGGGACATGATCGACAACCCGCTGTGCCTGGCATCGAGCACGGCAGCACAACCGTCCCTGTCCGAACTCGAACTGGCATCGCTGTTCCGGCATGCCGACCTCATCCCCGGCATGTGCGGTCACGAAAAGATCTCAGCGCTGTGCGAGATCGCCCGCTACAGCCCGCAGGGGGACATCGTGGAAATCGGCAGCTGGTGGGGCAAATCCGCCTTCGTCCTGGCCCGGCTGGCACGCTGTTTCCGCATCGGCAGCCTGCTTTGCGTAGACCCGTGGACCAATGAATTGCTGGTGTCCAAGGATGCCGACGCGATGGTCAGCAAAGCGTTTGCCGCAGTCGACGCCGGAGAAGCTCTCAAGGTCTTCGAAATGAACCTGTTACCTTATAGTGCGGGCCACGTGAATTATCTGCGCATGCCTTCCACTGCAGGAGCCCAACAATACAAGTCGAGCCGCGGCGTCCGCACCGAGGCATTCGGGACGACCGACTATCTTGGCAAGATCGCCATTCTGCACATCGATGGCAATCACAGCTATCCCGACGTCAAGGCGGACATCGCTGCCTGGAGCGGTTTCGTACGGGACGGCGGCTGGATCATCCTGGACGACTACAACTGGGCATACGGCAACGGCCCCCAACGCGCTGCCGACGAATACCTGAGCGAATCCCGGCACAGGATCGAGACCGCATTCTTCATGGGCGGCGCTCTGTTCATTCAACTCTCCGAGTGCTCCGCCCGCGCCTAGTCCGCTTTTCGGGGCAATGCGCTCGCCTCCCCATTCGCCACTGCAGGCGAGCAACGCAGCCATAAATAAATCCTAAAGTTTCCAGAAGACAGTCCGATAAGTGAAACAACGGTGGTTGAAATGCCTTGCAAAACCGAGGTCAACCGGACCGTAGAATGAACTTAAAGGAGAATCATCATGGCACAAGTCATCAACACCAACGTTGCAGCGCTCTTCGCAGGTGCAGCCCTGAACAAATCGGCAATCGCCCTGCAAACCGCCCAACAACGCCTCTCCTCGGGCCTGCGCATCAACAGCGCCAAGGATGACTCCAGCGGCCTGGCCACTGCCACCACTTATGACACCCAGATCCGCGCCGCGAACGTGAACATCCGCCTGAAAAACGACGCGATCTCCACCGCCCAGACCAACGACGGCAAACTGGGCATCGTCACCGAAAACCTGCAGCGCATGTCGGAACT
>JAQUAD010000069.1 GCA_028687425.1 Sideroxydans sp. | reverse complement strand
CCGTAATACAGGGTCAGGTCCACGTCCGTGCGTTCCAGCAGACAATCTATCGGCGTGTTGGCCGCAATGTCACCGGGCGCCATCAGCACCAGCAAGCGGGTGAGGACGGGCTGCTGCATCGCGGGCAGATGGAAGATGCGCTGCTGCTCCAGCGCCATGGCTTGGATGGACAGGCCGATGTCGCGTTGCCCGATGCATTGCATGGCGACCGACAGATTCATCCACAACGGGCCGTCGGTCTGTCTCTGTTGTGCCTCGGCGAGCAGCGCCTCGGCATGGGGTTTCAGCGCCTGCCCCCCGACGCTGGCGCGCAGGAAAGGGGCCAGCCCCAGGAAGGTTGTCTCGGAAATGTTCTGCTCGGTGGTGGCATTCATCGCTGTGCTTTAGTCAGGGCGAGGGCCAAGGATAGTTGAAAAAGTCCGCTTTCGTCCCGCGAATAGCGCAAGAAAATCCTGATTCACTTCGCTTTGGCGGCAATATGCCGATCTTAATGGGACGGGCGTTGCGCGTGGAAGGTGAGCGGGATGGCCGATGGCGGCGGCGACTTCAGGATGTGTTTCTTTGCCTTGCCCATCACGTGCATCTCGCACTTCTTGCAGTCGAATTCCAGTCGTAACTTCTCGCTGCCGTTGATCAGCGTCATCGGTTCGGCGCGCACCTGGCCCTGCACACCGATCACGCCCTTGGCCTGTTTGGGGCACAGACTGAGCGAGTAGCGGATGCAGTGGCGGGTGATCATCAGCGACACGTCGCCTGCTTCTTTGTGTGATTCGTATGCAGCGGCGATAAGTTTCACGCCGTGCTGCTCGTAGAACTTGCGTGCGGCAGTGTTGTACACGTTGTCGAGGAAGCTCAGTGTCTCTTGCGGATACTTCGCGGGCGGCTCGACGGCGGCTTTGCGCGGCAGGCGCGTGTAGGCAGCGAGGCGCACTGCTTCCAGTTTCTCAACCGCATCGCGGCGCAACTTGTTGGCGAGCGAACTGGGCACGAACCAGGGCTGTGACCAAGTGACGTTGAATGCGTCCAGTTCGAAATCCGTGCTGCCGAAACGCGCGAGCTGTTCGCGCACGCTGTGCTCGGCTTCGGCAGGATGCTTGGCGGGCTGTTTCTCGAACGCGGCGTGGGCGGTGGCAACGAAACCGTCTTCGTCCAGCAGCGTGAGCGAGAAACCTTCGGGGATAATTGATTCGCGTAGCGATTCGGTTGCTCCCTCTCCCTCCGGGAGAGGGTTGGGGTGAGGGAGGCGCGTAGCACAGGTCTCGGCGAACGTCGCAGAGATGCCGATGCGACGTTCGGCGGACTTCTTGCTCAGCGCCTGCTCCCACGCATGGTCGCGGTTGCGGCTGATGGAAACGCCGGCGCGCAAGCCCTTCAGGGTGTGCATCGGTTCGTTGGGGAACACGCGCCAAACCGGGCCGCGCTGTTCGACGATGTTCGCCTGCAAGCCGATCACCTCGCGATTGTTCAGATAGTTCAGGCCATCGCTGTTGGCGAGTGCCTCACTCGCTTCTATCTCGAACCATTTATCGCCGACCTGCGTCACGGCACCCAACGGCAAGCCGACGAAAGTGGGCGTGTCGAATGCGCCGATGTCAGCCTTGCGACCTTGCGAGAAATAATCGGTCGAGCCGCGATGGAAGGTCTTGTCCGGATCGGGTGTGAACAGCAGCTTGGTCTTGCCACTGGAGGCGGCGCGCAGATCGCTGCGTCCTTCCAGGATGGCGTCGAACAATTGGCGATAGTGGCCGGTGATATTCTTCACGTAGGGCGCGTCTTTGTAACGGCCTTCGATCTTGAAACTGCGCACCCCGGCATTGACCAGCGCGCGCAGGTTTTGCGTCTGGTTGTTGTCTTTCACCGACAGCAGATGTTTCTCGAACGCGACGACGCGCCCATCTTCATCTTCCAGCGTGTAAGGCAGGCGACAGGCTTGCGAACAGTCGCCGCGATTGGCGCTGCGTCCGGTGTGCGCGTGGCTGATGTTGCACTGGCCGGAATACGCGACGCACAACGCGCCGTGGATGAAATGTTCGATCACCGTGTCACTCGGCACGGCAGCACGCACCTTGATGATCTCCTCGATGGTGAGTTCGCGCGCCAACACCAGTTGCGAGAAACCGACCTCGGCGAGGAACTTCGCCTTCTCCGGTGTGCGGATGTCGCACTGCGTGGAGGCATGCAAGTCGATAGGCGGCAGGTCGAGTTCCAGCAGCCCCATGTCCTGCACGATCAGCGCATCCACGCCCGCGTCGTAACAGTCGTAAGCCAGCTTGCGCGCGGCGTCCAGTTCGCTGTCGTGCAGGATGGTGTTGAGCGTGACGTATATCTTGGCGCGGAAGCGGTGCGCATAGTTCACCAACTCGGCGATGTCCTCGATTGAATTGCCCGCCTTATCGCGCGCGCCGAACGACGGCCCGCCGATATACACCGCGTCGGCACCGTGCGAAATCGCATCACGACCGATGGCTGCGGTCTTGGCGGGGGAGAGGAGTTCGAGGAGTGGGGCGTGGATGGACATGCGGCCGAATTATACCGGACGGAACCGCAGTCTGGACTCTGACGCTCATCTACGTGCTATGTGCTGCGGGACTCGGGTTCCCTACTGTTTTGGCGCTGGGGCTTCCGATATTGGCAGGCATAAATAAAAGGAGTTTCCCAGCCCCGCTTCCGATGTGATTTCCATATGCCCGCCGTGGAATTCGGCAATCCAGTTCGCCAGGTAGAGCCCGATGCCGCTCCCCTGGATATCCTGCGTGTGTTCGCCACGGGCGTATTTTTTGAAGATGCGCTCCTGCAGGTGCTCCGGTATTCCGGCACCGCAGTCCTTTACTTCGACGCATATCCAGTCTTTTCTGGGGCTGCTGATCGACAGGCCGACTTCACCTCCGGTACATGAATATTTGCAGGCATTGTCCAGCATGTTGGAGATGGCAATCTGCAACAGTTGCCAATCCGCATAAAGTGCCACATCTTCCGACAGGGGTTTGTAGCGTATGAGCCGCCCCTGATTCTCGGCGATGTTTGCAACCAGCCTGGTGCAAAGCTGGTTGAGGTTGCCTTGTGTTCGTATCAGACCGTGTTGGCCCATGTCCAGCCATTCCTCACTGAGAAAATTATCCACCATCCCCACAAGCTGCCGGACCGAGCGCATGATCTTGTCAATGCGCGGCAACCACTCCGGATGGTCGGAGGCCACCAGCATGTGCAGCATCTGGGCGGTGTTGCCGATGACGGCCAGGGGGCTGCGCAGCTCGTGCGCCATGACTGCCATTTGTGTGGCCTGGATCTCGCGTCCGTTTCTTTCGTGTGCCAGGGAGATCTCCAGCACGTTCTTTGCATCAATGAGTTGCTGTGTGCGTTTCTCGATTTCTGTTTCCAGCCACAGATGGGTGCTGCGGACGGCATCTTCCATGTCATGAAATTGCGCGGCCAGGGTATTCACCTCCCCCGCGCCGGCTTCCTTGCGAACTTCCGGCGTGTATTCCCCGCGTCGTATGCGTCCCACCGAATCGGTCAGGGTGGCAAGCGGTCTTATAACCAAGCGATGAAGTGAGAGCGCCAGCATGCCGAGCAAAAAAAGCGCGCCGCAGATCGTGGCCACGAGCGGCCAAAAGAAGTCCATTCCCGGCAGCAACACGGACAAATCGAGCAGGGTAAGGTCATACCAGCCCACTTCCGGGAGCGCGATCAGGCCCGCCAGATAACGCTTTCCCTGAATGACCACGAACTCGGTATCTACAATTTTATCGCCAAGATCCAGCGCCTTGATGGCCTTGTATAACCACTGGCTGCCGGATTCGCGGCTTTGTATCTGGCTGACGTAGTGCGTGTGGTCGGGGAGGTTGCGCACCCCCGGGAAGTCAACATGACCGACATCGTTGTAAATCTGGATGACGGCATTCTGGTTGATGAACATATTGGTCACGCCGGGCTGGCTGATGTTCGAAATATTGCGCACGAAATCGTCCAGATCGATCCCGGTGCCGAGCACGCCGATGACTTTTTTTCCGTCCATTATCGGCACGCGCACCCATATTTTGCTTACGCCGAGCTCGTCGTTGTGCGCGACGCGGATACGCTTTTCGTTACCCCGCACAAGGAAGTCGAAGAACCAGGCATCATCAAGGGCGGCGGGATCCAGGGTATAGCGCAACTGGTGCCCGTCGTATTGTCCGGCGGCATCGTTGTAGTAGAAATTGCGCGATGCGGAAAAGGCGATGAAATAATTGCCGCCGCGAAAGTGATCGCGCATTTTTTCCATTTTCAGGAGGGCGCGCTGCCGGATTATCGGATCAGCCTCGTTTCTTGCCCACTCTCGAAGCAGCCGGCTGTCGGCAGTTTCGCGCGCCATTGATATCTCGCGTATCAGCGGCTGCAGTGTGCGCTCCCGGTCGTAAAGCATCTGTTTTTCCGCCAGCCGCGAACCCAAGCGCTCGATCAAGTGTTCGGTGAGATTGCCGAAGCTCAGCCAGAGCAGCAACGTAATGATCAACGAAGAGGCTCCAATGATCAGCAGAAAACGGGCTTGCAAGTTCAGCTTGCCGAAGATTTGTCCCGTGCGAAATAGTTCTTGCACGGCGCGAACAGGATTGTGTAGATTGAACATCGGTCCAGGTTCTCCGGTTACGAAACGAATTTATGGCGCGCATAATCATAGTTGAAGATGATCTCGGGCAGCGGGAAGAGTTGGTTAGTCTGCTGACCCATACCGGGCATGACGTGCGCGCCGTTGACGATAGTCTTGCACTTAAATATTGCCTTTCCAGATTCACTCCAGAGATATGCCTGCTGGATTACAGCTTGCCCGGTGAGGATGGTGCCATGATCGCCGGGTGCCTGCGCGAGCGATACGGCTCGAGCGTTGGCTTGGTCATGCTTACTGCGCGCAAAATGTCGGCTGATCGTGTGGCGGCGCGGCGCGCCGGTGCGGATAGCTATCTGGTCAAGCCGGTAGATTTCGTCGAGTTGCTGGCGCTCATCGATAACCTTCTTGGCCGCTTGGGTATGCCGGTGGCCCCCAAGCCTGATGCGTGGCTGTTGCTGCCGGGGCGCGCCGAATTGGCGCCGCCCGGTGCG
This sequence comes from Sideroxydans sp., assembly GCA_028687425.1. GTDB lineage: Bacteria > Pseudomonadota > Gammaproteobacteria > Burkholderiales > Gallionellaceae > Sideroxyarcus. Next base: position 4,470 of record JAQUAD010000069.1, on the reverse strand, counting down.
GCATTGAACGTGTCGCTGACCGGGTGGGAGTTGTTGCTGATGCAGGCGATTGCGGGCGCGCCGAATCAGCAGATCGACCGGGAGGAACTGGTGCGTGCGCTAGGCAAGAACCCGGTCGCTTATGACCATCGGGCGCTGGAGGCCAGTATCAGTCGCCTGCGTCGCAAGCTCCCCTTGCTGGAAGACGGACGCAGTCCGTTGCAGGCCATGCGCGGCATGGGTTACCGGTTTGTCCGGCCCCTTGTGACCGGACACTGAATTGCAGTTATTGCCGCTTCAATTTTACCCTCCCAGTCCACATCGCCCTAATCTCCTCGATCGTCTGTAAGGATTTGTCAGTTTTTGTAGTGTGTATGTCAGCCAGCACGCGGCCCTCGTGGATAGTATCCAATCCGCAATGATTCCATCGTGCCGCCCGGACTATTGTTGTTCCCGGTTCGCTGCAGTGTTTGGGGTCATGCTGAGACTTTCAATCCAACATGCAGGGGGAAAACTGATGATCAGGGAGCGGTTAAAACATAAGGGTGCAGTTACCGGTGCAATCGCCGCTTTGGCGCTGTTTTTTTCGGCGGGTACGCTGGCTGCAGACGAGGTGACGGCATCGAACACCGCCACCTTCGTGGGTGAAGAGGTCTGTGCCAGTTGTCACGAGACCGAAAAGAAGAACTTTGGGCATACTTTGCACGCCAAAGTGTTCCGGCAAGCACCCAAGAATCAGCTTGAAAAACAGGTTTGCGAGGCTTGCCACGGCCCTGGTTCGTTGCACGCCACTGATCCGACCGACCGCAGCAAGCTGATTGGCTTCACAAAGAACTGGGGCACACCCCAATCCGAGCAGAACGCAAAGTGCCTGACCTGTCACGAGGGTGGCAACCGCATGAACTGGCCGGGCTCCATCCACCAGACTAAGAAGCTGGCTTGCAGCGATTGCCACAACCCGATGGCCAAGTTCTCCGCCAGCGGCCTGTTGAAGAAACCGAGCATCACCGAGACTTGCCAGACCTGTCACCAGCAGCAACGCGCAGAGTTCAGAAAGAAGTCGCACATGCCGGTGCCCGAGGGCAAGATGACCTGCGAGGATTGCCACAACCCGCACGGTTCTACAGCACCGCGTCTACTCAAGGCTGATACCGTCAACGACCTGTGCTACACCTGCCATGCAGAGAAGCGCGGCCCGTTCCTTTGGGAGCACGCACCGGTACGTGAGAGCTGCCTAAACTGCCACTTGCCGCACGGTTCCAACAACGACAAGTTGCTTAAACAGTCGCGTCCGATGCTGTGCGTGTCGTGCCACACCTTCGCCGGTGGCGGCATGGGGCAGACCTTCCGCCATCCGGAAAATACAGGGACAGGCGGCAGCGTGACTCAGATCAGAGGACGTTCCTGCCAGAACTGCCACGCGCAGATCCATGGCAGCAACAGCCCAGACGGCGCGCGTTTCCGCCGCTAAATCATGGAACAGGGAGATATGAATATGACACGTGCCAAACAGCATGAACAAATCAAAGTCGGCCGCAAATACGGCCCGCGCATGAAGCTCCTGACGCTTTGCGTTGGGGCGGCGCTGGTGCAGATGGCCAGCTTCCCGGCGCTGGCCGATTCCGGCGTTGGTGTGGATACCGTGAGCGGCAATGCCATGAACCCGGGCTATCCCGGCGGTGTGGTGCAGCATGATGCCGCAGTGCCTTACGTTAAACGCACACCCTCCGGGCAGATGTACAACTATCCGCCTGATCGAGGCGAGCCGTCCGAAGACGGCAGCCTGAGCGGTAGCGCAGAGGTGGGCTATATCTACGCGGATGACAAAGCAGCCTACGCCAAGCGCAAGGAATATGTCGACCAACAGAACAACGGGGTGTACCTCAATAACTTCAACCTGTCGGGCGAGACATCGGGCGAGACCTACTTCAGTGTCAACGGCGGCGGCGTGGGTCAGAAGGATCAGTTCTACGATGTCACGGTCGGCCAGTACGGCGTCTGGAAGGTCAAGGCTTTCTACAACGAAACGCCCCATGTGTTCACCACCACCTTCCGTCCGCTGTATATTGACAACGGTACCGGTACGCCGACATTGAACAATGGTCAGGCTGGCTTGGCTCCGGCCACGTCGGTCTGTAACAGTGCGGACGGTACACCCCAGGCAGCGAATACGGCCTGTACGATCAATACCTATCTGAATACGCTGCCGCTGACGGAAGTGGCGCTGCTGCGCAAGAAGGGCGGTGCTCGCGCGGATATCACGCTGAGTGACACCTGGAAGGCCTACGGCAGCTTCACCCGTGAGAACCGCGACGGTGCGCGTCCGTGGGGCTTGCAGGATTCCAATACGGAAGGTATCGAGCCGATCCACTATACAACCGACGATTTTCTGGGTGGACTGCAGTACAACGACGGTCTGACCGCCGCCAACCTGAGTGTGTCGGCTTCCTTCTTCCGCAACGCCATCGACACATTGTTCGCGAAACGCGCAGCGACAGCGACAAATGACGCGCCGACAACGCTGGCCTTGCAGGATTTTACGGCCTACTCGCTGGCACCGGACAATCAGGCCTATAACGCCAAGGCCGAGGTGTCGCGCAAGTTGCCGGACTTTTTCGACGGCAGGCTGACCGCCAGTGCGGCATTCGGTTCATCGCGCCAGAATGACGCGATCCGTATGCCTTTGAACCCGGCGGCTTCGGCTTCGATGCTGCAGGCTGCGGGGCAGGCGACCACATCTGGAGCAACGGGAGCGGTCGTGTTCGACAAGGATAACTGGAACGGTGTCAATGGCAGCCCGCTCAGTCGTGCAACTTCGGGCTTGCAGATCGATACCGAGTTGCTCAACTTGGCGCTCAATTTGAAGCCGATGCAGGATCTGAACGTTAAAGGCAGCTACCGCCATTACGCCACCAAGAACAAGTCTGGCACCTATTACGCCTACAACCCGTTGACCGGGCAGTGGGGCTCCGGTATCGAGCAGACCACCGCCACCAACTTCATGGTCGGCGAGAACTGTAATCCCGCTCCTGGCTTCACGGTTAGCCCGCTGTGTACGCCGGGTGCTGTGACGCTAAACTTTGGCGGCAACCCGCGTTCGGTCGCATCCTCGCCGCGTGATTACAAGCAGGATAACTTCGTGCTGGCAGCCGATTACGATACGGGCATGGGGACGGTGGAAGGTGCGCTGGAGCGCGAGGATTTCTCGCACACCTATCGCGAGCGTGACAAGACGACTGAAGACAAGATCAAGCTGGGCTATGTCAACACCTCGTTCGACAGTGCCACGTTCCGTACCTCTTTTGAAACGGATCGCAAGCGCGGCAGTTTCTACGATTATCTTGGGGCCGGTCGCCTGTATACCCCGTTCGTCATCAACGGACTGACCTATAGCCGCGCGACGCTGTTGGATATGATTGCCAACCCGGGAGCGGCCAATGCGGCGATCGCGGGCGGTGTGAATCCGACGGCGGCGCAGTTGTACACCTACATCACCAACGGCAACAACAACGATCCGCGCATGCAAAAGACAGACCAAGCGGATCGCGACCAGCAGATCATTAATGCCCGCCTGAATTATCTGGCGACGGATGCGCTGGATCTGGGGGCGATGGTGCAGGTCAAGAAGGTCAACTATCCGGCCAATTCAGTGGCTGGCGTGCAGAAGGATGATCAGAACACCTACAACATCGAGGCCAACTACCAGGCATCGTCCGATGTGCAGTTCAGCGCCTATTACACGCGCCAGGACGGCAGTTCGCGTACAGTAGAAAACTACGGTTTTGGTGGTCTGGGCGGGGTAACGCTGTTGCAACATCTCACGAACCAGTGCGGCTTGGCGGTGGCAGAAGTCACGTCGGCCAACGTGGGCTGCGTGATGAGCAACCTGCGCAATCCGGATGCCGATGTAACCATGGAAACAAGCAACACCAATGATGTACTCGGATTGGGCTACCAGCAGAACTTCGGCAAGTTCATCCTCAGTGTCGATTACGTCTATGCCGAGAGCAAGTCAGCCATTACGCATGTGTATGGAACGACTGCGCTGACGGCGGCCAATCAGCTCGTGGTTGATCAGTACGGCGCTTACCCCGATATGACGACAGCGCAAAACTCGCTGGCGGTCAACTTGCTGATGCCCATCAGCAAGAAGTTGTCGGCGCGTATGATGCTCAGCTATGAGGACTTCAAGGTGAAAGATTGGCACTATGACTACATTCAGGACGCCAATGCTGTAGGTCTGGCACTCAATGATCTCGGTCCGCAGAACTACAAGGTCAACACGGTGAGTATCTTCTTGAACTACGAGATGTAAGGGAATCGTTTGAGAGAGCGATGGGGGGCCAGCAATGGCCCCTTTTTTCGGTGCGCCCGGCAGGGCGCACTTACTTGGAGGTGAAAGTCCTCTACTCGCCCGGCAAGGGGAAGAGTTAGCTGAACGGCAAGGGTGTTCCGGGCGACTGGAAATCTGAAGGAAGCCTGAGGCAAAGC
>JAQUAD010000068.1 GCA_028687425.1 Sideroxydans sp. | reverse complement strand
CCGCCAGACAATTGCCCAAGGATACGGATGTCTCAGACGGTATCCGCCAGGCGCTTAAGTTATTATCCAAGGCATGATCCACAACGACGACCTTACCGCTGCCCCGCGCGTGATTTCTGCTGCGCCTGCTTCACCACAAGAAGAGGCGTTGGAGCGTGCGCTGCGTCCCAAGCAGCTCGATGAATATGTAGGTCAGGAGAAGATACGCGGGCAGCTGGAGATATTCATCCAGGCTGCGAAGAAGCGTAAAGAGCCGCTCGACCATGTGTTGCTGTTCGGTCCGCCGGGCTTGGGCAAGACCACCCTGGCGCAGATCATCGCGCATGAGATGGGCGTGAATATCCGTCACACCTCCGGCCCGGTGCTGGAGCGCGCGGGCGATCTGGCTGCTTTGCTGACCAATCTTGAGCCGCACGATGTGTTGTTCATCGACGAGATACATCGTTTGTCGCCAGTCGTCGAAGAGATACTGTATCCCGCGCTGGAGGATTACCAGATCGACATCATGATCGGCGAGGGGCCGGGGGCGCGTTCAGTGAAGATCGACTTGCCGCCGTTCACTTTGGTCGGTGCGACCACGCGTGCGGGCATGCTGACCAATCCGCTGCGCGACCGTTTCGGCATCGTGGCGCGTCTGGAGTTCTACACGCCGCAGGAGTTGCAGCGCATCGTCACGCGTTCATCGGGTTTGCTGGAGCTGCCGATTTCGCCAGACGGCGCGCTGGAGATCGCCAACCGTTCGCGCGGCACGCCGCGTATCGCAAACCGTTTGCTGCGTCGCGTGCGCGACTATGCGGATGTGAAAGCCGATGGCAATGCCACGCGCGAAGTGGCGGATGCCGCGCTGAATATGCTGGATGTGGATGCGCGCGGACTGGATGTGATGGACAGAAAACTGTTGCAGACTGTGATCGAGAAATTCATGGGCGGCCCGGTGGGCGTGGACAATCTGGCCGCAGCCATCGGCGAAGAGCGCGACACCATCGAGGATGTGCTGGAGCCATATCTGATCCAGCAGGGTTATTTGCAACGCACGCCGCGCGGACGCATGGCGACGGCCAATGCCTATCAGCATTTCGGTCTGGCGGTGTCGAGTGGCGGCAACAAGGAACTGTGGGATGAGTAAGTCGCACAAGCCGTTCACCTGGCCGGTGCGCGTCTACTACCAGGACACGGATGCGGGCGGTGTGGTGTATCACACCAACTACGTGAACTTTATGGAGCGCGCGCGGACAGAGTGGTTGCGCAGTTTCGGGCATAGTAACGCCGGGCTGATGAAAGAGCTGGGTGTGATGTTCGTGGTGCGTTCGATCAAGATCGATTACCTCAAGCCTGCGCTGCTGGACGATATGCTGGAAGTGACGGCGCATCTGACCAAAGTCGGGCGCAGCCAGATGACGCTGGCGCAGGAAGTGAAGCGCGGGGATGAATTGCTGACGCAAGCCGATGTGCATCTGGTGTGCGTGGGCAAGGAGAGTTTCAGGCCGGTCAGTGTGCCGGATGTGTTACGCAAACAATGGGAATGAACGCATGGATCTGATACGGGATTTGTCTCTGGTGCAGCTCATCGCCAACGCCAGTCTGCCGGTGCAGTTGGTGATGGGTTTGCTGTTGAGTGTGTCGCTGATGTCGTGGTGGTACATCTTCCTCAAGATGTTCGCGGTGCGCGCCGCGAAATCACAGTCGCAGGAATTCGAGGATGCATTCTGGGGGACACCGAATCTGGTGGCCTTGTATCAACAGGCGGGCAGCAAACTGCGCCATGACCAAGGGGCGCTGGAGCATATCTTTGCGGCCGGATTCGCCGAGTTCGTCAAGCTGAAGAAGGCGCATGGCGTGGATAGTGCCGCGCTGATGGAAGGTACGCGCCGTGCGATGCGTGCACGCTACCAGCGCGAGATGGATCATCTTGAATCGCATCTCTCTTTCCTTGCGACAGTAGGTTCGGTCAGTCCGTATGTCGGTCTGCTGGGTACGGTGTGGGGCATCATGAATGCGTTCCGCGGCTTGTCCAGCGTGGGACAAGCGACGCTGGCGCAAGTGGCACCCGGCATCGCCGAGGCGCTGGTGGCGACGGCGATGGGCTTGTTCGCAGCGATCCCGGCCGTCGTGGCTTACAACCGTTATGTGCACGACGTGGCGCGCCTGTCTTCCCGCTTTGAAAGCTTCATCGAGGAGTTCTCTAACGTGTTGCAAAGGCAGCCATAATGAATTCGCGTCGTGTTGCGCATCGCCCTTTGAGTCAGATCAATGTGGTGCCATACATCGATGTGATGCTGGTGCTGCTAGTGATCTTCATGGTCACGGCGCCGATGATGAATCCCGGACAGATCGATCTGCCCAGCGTAGGTAAGTCACTGGCGCCTCCTGTCGCACCGCTGGAAGTGATGATCAAGAAAGATTCGACGCTGGTGCTGCGCGACCACACGCAGGGCGGGGTCGAAAAGCCTGTGTCTCGGGATGAGTTGACGGCGCTGATCAAGCAGAAGCTGGCAAAGAATCCGGAGCAGTCGGTGGTGATTTCCGCAGACAAGAAGATCCGCTACGAGGAAGTGATCAATGTGATGGATATGCTGCAGCAGCAGAACGTCAAGAAAGTCGGTCTGCTCACCAAGGTGCGATGAGCGCGACTATTCAATATCGGGAACCATATCGCTTCTCGGCGGGCATATTGGCGATGGCTGTGCACGTTGCATTTGTTGGCATGCTGGTATTGGGGGTGCGCTGGCAGAGTCAGCAGCCGGATAGTTTTTCGGTCGAATTGTGGGATAGTCTGCCGGTACAGGAGCCGGTAACGGAACAGGTGGCCGAAGCTGAAAAGCCCAAGCCCCCTGTAGAGAATAAGTCGGCGAGTGCTTCTGCTCCGCAGAAGGCTGACATCGAATTGCGTGACAAGAAGATACGCAAGGAAACCAAGCCGCAACCCAGTGCCAAGGAATTGCGCCAGAAGAAGTTGCTCGAAGAGCGACGCTTGATGGAGGCGTATGCCGAGAAGCAGCGCCAGGCTGTGCGGGAAAGTGTACGTGCGGAAGTGCTGGCGGCAACCTCGGCCGAGATGGGGCGTTATCAGGACATGATCCGCAGCAAGATCAGGCATAACATCGTGATGCCGCCCGATGTGCTGCCAAGCGCTGCCGCCGAGTTCAAGGTGACGCTGTTGCCGGATGGTTCAGTGCTGGATGCTGTGTTGCTTAGAAGCAGTGGCAATGCGGCCTATGACGAAGCGACCGAGCGCGCGATCTACAAAGCGCAGCCGCTGCCCATACCGACCGATCCCATGCTGAAAAAGCAGTTTCGCGAATTACGCCTGACGATCAGGCCGGAGGATAAGTAAAGAATGAGACGCTGGTTATTGTTGTGCTTGATGGCCTTTATGGTGCCGGCACATGCCGTGCTGAATATCGAGATCACGGGAGCGGGCGAGCACCAGACGCCGGTCTCATTGGTGCGTTTCGCCGGGGATGTTGCAATTGCCCGGGGGCTGCTGGATATTGTGGGCAATGATCTGGTTCGTACAGGGCTGTTCAAACTGGTCGATCCGGCGGGTAAGTCGCCGCATGATCCGCGGGATATCCGGCCCTCCGAGTGGTCCGGGGTGGAGGCAGTGCTGATCGGTAGCATTGAGTCTCTGGCTGAAGGAAAAGTCGCTGTCAAATTCCGTCTGATCGATCTGGTGCGCAATGCCGAACTGATGTCGCAAGTAGTGACGGCGAAGGAAGATCAGGTGCGTGCCATCGGTCATCGCATTGCCGATCTGGTGTACGAACGGCTGACGGGTAGTCCGGGCGTGTTCAGTACGCGCATTGCTTATGTGAGCCGGGATCAAGGGATGTACCGTCTGGTTGTTGCGGATAGCGACGGCGATAACGAACAGGCGCTGCTTACTTCAAGAGAGCCGATCATGTCTCCGGCATGGTCGCCGGATGGCAGGCAGATCGCATATGTCAGTTTTGAGAAGCGGCGTGCCATGGTCTATGTGCAATCACTGACTTCGCGTCAGCGTACGCTGATTGCAGACTTTCCCGGAAGCAACAGTGCGCCGACATGGTCGCCGGATGGGGCCAGGATCGCCATGGTGTTGACGCGCGATGATGAGTCTCAGATATACCTGGCCGACAGCAATGGTGGCCACCTGCGCCGCATCACCTACAGTGATGCGATCGATACCGAACCTTCATTCTCCCCGGACGGGAAGTCGCTGCTGTTTACTTCTGATCGGGGCGGCAGTCCGCAGATCTATCGCGTGTCGGTAGATGGCGGGGAGGTGGAGAGGATGACCTTTGAGTCGGGTAATGCTTTTTCGCCGCGCTTTCATCCTGATGGTAAAAGTTTTGTGTTCGCGCACTTCAGCGACGGGATATTCCACATTGCGGTATATGACCTTGATAGCAGGCAGACACAGATACTTACTGCAGGCGGCTGGGAGAAAAAACCAAGCTATGCGCCTAACGGCAAGATGATCCTGTTTGCATCCGAGGTGCAGGGTCGTGGTATATTGGCAACCGTTTCAAGCGATGGCCGAGTGAAGCAAAAGATGGTTGCCCAGCGCGGGGATATTCGCGAGCCGATGTGGGGCCCGTTCCTGAAATAGATAATTTAGAAGGAGTATGCGAGATGAAAAAACTGATCCTCAGTGTGTTGTTGTTGAATCTGCTGGCTGCATGTGGCAGCAATCCACCGAAAGAAGAAGCTATGGAGCCCGCTACCACTTCTGCTGCTGAAATGTCTAATGCTGAAGCTGAAGCGCAAGCTGCAGCCGATGCACAAGCAGCAGCCGATGCACAAGCAGCCGCAGAGGCTGAGGCAGCCATGCTGGAAAAGAATAGCGTGTACTTCCCGTTCGATGTGGATGCAGTGCAGGATGCGGACCGTGAGACCATCGTGAACCATGCTGAATATCTGGCGAGCCATCCCGATGCCAAGGTGCGCATCGAAGGCAATGCCGATGAGCGCGGCAGCAGCGAATACAACCTTGGACTGGGTCAGCGTCGTGCGAATAACACCAAGCGTGCATTGGTATTGGGTGGCGCTTCGGATGCACAGATCGAAACTATCAGCTACGGCGAAGAGAAGCCGCGTTGCAGCGAGCATAACGAAGCTTGCTGGGCACAGAATCGCCGCGCAGATATCACATACAGCGCGAAGTAAGCATGAAAATCGCAGCCTCCCGCTTGCTGGGTGGTCTGTTGCTGGTGTGCAGCCCCGCTTATGCGGGGCTGTTCGCTGATGACGACGCGCGGCAGCAAGTCAAGAAACTGGAGGCGCGTGTCATAGCTTTGGAAAAGCAACTTGTTGAAATAGAGTTGCAGAATAAACTTGCTGTTCGCTCTTTGCTTAATCTGCAGATGCAACTTGAGATGCAGACTAGTGAAATGCGCAAGCAGCGAGGTTTGTTCGAAGAGTTCGGTCATACCCAACAGGATGCGGAAAAACGCCAGAAAGACTTCTACATCGACCTCGATTCACGTCTGAGGCAATTGGAAGCGGGCGGTAGCGGTGCGGGTCGCGCGGCGACAGCTCCACCTGGTGGAAACTCCACTGATGGTCAATCAGGCGAGAACCGGGCTTTCGAAACAGCATATGGTTTCTATCGGGCTGAGAGTTATCGTGAGGCGGCGCTGGCATTCCGTGATTTCTTGCGTCAGTACCCGCAATCAGTACATGAAGCCAATGTTTACTACTGGCTGGGAAATGCCAATTTCCTGTCGCGCGAGTATGCGGGCAGTTTTGCGGCCTATCGCAATCTTCTGGATAAATTTCCTGATCACCCGCGTGCACCCGAGGCCATGTTGAACATGGCGGAATGCCAGTTGGCGCTCAAGAAAAAAGCGGCTGCCAAAAGCACCTTGAAGAAGCTTGTTTCGCAATTTCCGGGAAGCGATGCCTCGGATAAAGCCAAAAAACGTCTGGCTACCATTAAGTAATTTTTCGCAGCTCATGACTTCGGCTTCCAGCAACACGCTGCGTATCAGTGAAATCTTTTTTTCGTTGCAAGGCGAAAGCTCGCGTATCGGTCTGCCGACGGTATTTGTTCGCCTGACGGGATGTCCGTTGCGTTGCGTCTACTGCGACAGTGCGCATGCGTTCAGCGGCGGGCAGGCCATGTCCGTGCAGTCAGTTTTGGACGCAGTAGAAAAGTACGGAGCCCGTTATGTCTGCGTGACCGGCGGTGAACCGCTGGCGCAGAAACACTGCTTGGCCTTGTTGCGCGCTTTATGTGATGCAGGTTATGCAGTCTCGTTGGAGACAAGCGGGGCTGTGGATATCGGCGGCGTGGACGGGCGTGTGATGAAAGTGCTCGATATCAAGACACCGGGCTCGGGAGAGGTCGGCAGAAATCTCTGGGGGAATCTGGGCTATCTTTCAAGTAGTGATGAAATCAAGTTTGTACTGTGCGACGAAGCGGATTATCAGTGGGCGAAACAGATGTTGGCTGAGCACAAACTGAACGCACGCTGCGAAGTGTTGTTCTCGGCCGTTCACGAAGGTCTTGCTTCCAGGGACTTGGCGGAATGGATACTGCGCGACCATCTTTCGGTGCGCATGCAGGTGCAGTTACACAAGATATTGTGGGGTAATGAGGTGGGGCGTTGAGCGATAAACGAGCCGTTGTGTTGTTGTCCGGCGGGCTGGATTCGGCCACGGTGCTTGCGCAGGCGCGTGCGCAGGGCTTTCAGTGTTATGCGCTGAGCGTGGACTATGGGCAGCGCCACCATGCCGAACTCGCAGCTGCGCAGCGTGTAGCTTCCGCGCTGGGGGCACACGAGCACCGGGTGATCAATATCGATCTCACGGCATTCGGCGGTTCGGCCTTGACTGACGACAGCATTGCAGTGCCCGAAGTGGCAACGAGCGGAATCCCGCTGACCTATGTGCCTGCGCGTAACACCATCATGCTTTCCCTGGCACTTGCGTGGGCTGAGGTGCTACAGGCGCAGGATATTTTCATAGGGGTAAATGCCGTGGATTACTCAGGTTACCCTGACTGCCGTCAGGAATTTGTTGAGGCGTTCGAGCGCATGGCGAACCTTGCAACCAAGGCGGCAGTAGAAGGCAAGTCGCTCACATTGCATTCGCCTCTACTGCATTTGAGCAAGGCTGAGATAATTCAGGCAGGGGTAAAACTCGGTGTCGATTACGCGTTGACCGTTTCGTGCTATCAGGCTGACGAACTCGGGCGAGCCTGCGGCCGTTGCGATTCATGTCGCTTGAGGAAAGATGGCTTCCGTGCGGCGCAGGTTGCAGATCCAACGCGCTACCAGATCCCAAAATCGTAATTGATGCTTTGACTCTGGAAGTCAAACCCGTATAATGCGCGCTCTTTTTTACCGGGTCGGTAGCTCAGCCGGTAGAGCAGCGGACTTTTAATCCGTTGGTCCCGAGTTCGAATCTCGGCCGACCCACCAGTTGCATGTAGCACCGCCGCTTTAGCTCAGTTGGTAGAGCAACCGCCTTGTAAGCGGTAGGTCGTCAGTTCGAATCCGACAAGCGGCACCAATAAAAAAGGCCTGCAAATCTTGCAGGCCTTTTGCTTTGCAGCCGGTATTTCAAGTTGTGCCGAACTTTGTGTCGACCATCACGCCGATCTGTTTCAGGAATGGTGTCGGCAAGGTGCCGCCGGCGCAGACGATGATGCCGTCGTTCGGAATCTCTGCCTCTTCATCACCAAATTTGATGACCGCCGTTTTCTGATTGATCTGTTTGACGCCGGACTTCAGGTATATCTTCAGTCTATTGGCATCAGCCATGGCCTTCAGTTTGTCGCGGTTCTTCGGCTTGGCGCCGCCGAAAGCCTTGCCGAAGTCTTCGCCGCGCGCGAGCAGGGATACCGTGGTGCCTTGTTCTTCAGCCACGGCCATGGCGGCTTCCACGGCACTATCGCCGCCACCGACTACGATCACGTGCATATTGCGGTACTGTTCCGGGTCGATTAGTCGATAAACGACCTTGGGCAGTTCTTCTCCGGGTACGCCAAGTTTGCGCGGTGTGCCACGACGTCCGATGGCCAGCAATACTGCGCGCGTCTTGTATTCTGCTTTGCTGGTCTTGACGATGAAGCCGTTGTCGGTCGGCGTCACATTCTCCATGCGCTCGTTGTAGTTCAGTTTGATGCCGGTCTTTTCGATGATGCCCTGCCACCACTCAAGCAGCCTTTCCTTGCTGACTTCCTTGAATTGCATTTCGCCGATAACGGGTAATTTTACCGGGGCTGTCATTGCGATCTTGTTGCGCGGGTATTGGAAGATTGCGCCCCCCAGCGAGCTTTCCTGCTCAACAACCAGGTAGCGCAATTTGTGGTGGATGGCGCCTAGTGCAGCACCCATGCCCGCGGGGCCGGAGCCGACGATGACGACATCGTAATCGTTGGCACTGCCTTTCAGTTTTGCAATGGAATCCATGGCCTGAGATCCTTGGCTTGCGGCTTTGCGGATCAATCCCATGCCACCCAGTTCGCCGGCGATGAACAAGCCTTTGATGTTGGTCTCGAAGTTCGGGTCGACCTGCGGGATGTCCATGCCGCGCTTCTCGGTACCGAACACGAGCGTGATCGCGTCATGCGGGCACGCTACGGCGCATGCACCGTGGCCGATACAGTGGGTCGGGTTGATGAGGACGGCCTTGCCCTTGATCATGCCGATCGCACCTTCCGGGCAGGCTTTGATGCAACTGCCCGAGCCCAAGCACAGGCGCGGGTCAATCACCGGGTGCAGCGAGGAGGGTTCGGTCAAACCTTGCGTGATCGCCTCGTTCATTTGCTCGACAGAGCTTGATTCCTTCTTCTTGCGGCTGCCCAGATAGAAAAACATGATGATGATCAAGGGGATTAGGTAAACGGATAGGTCGATGATGTCCATATGATTTCGTCGGTGATTGGTTGGTTGAAGTGTGCCATCGGTCAGGCCGCCGTGGCCGCCCGTCAGGCCACTACATTTATTCGCTGAACTTTATTGTAAAAAGCCAGTCGCAAGCAGCGGCATTCTAGGGTTGTCGCGTTATTAAGACAAATTTATTAAGACAGGTTCAGTAATCGCAGTTAAAATTTCCGCCGTTTGAGCCAAGCATTTCCGAATTGAAAATATGAGAACGAAAAAACAATCTGAACACCTGATGTGGATGATATTCATCAGTATCGTAGGCGTGATCACTTTCGTCGGCTACTTCATTGTTTATCCGCAGACATATTATAAGCCTGGTGAGGAGCTGTTTGACTTCGGTTACAACTTGGGGTTGATCGGCGGCACAATGATGTTGCTGCTGTTGCTTTACCCCCTCCGCAAGCGCTGGACTGCGCTGGAGAACTTCGGCTTTCTGCCTACATGGTTCAAATGGCACATGGTGCTGGGGATCTTGGGGCCGTTGTTCATCATCTTTCATTCCACCTATCACGTATATATCCCATTCATTCATCCAACCGGATCGATCAACGCTGCTGTGGCGATGTACTGCATGCTGCTGGTGGCTGGTAGTGGTACGTTTGGCCGGTTCTTCTATACGAAAATTCACCATGGTCTCTATGGTCGTCAGGCGACCGTGAATGAGTTGCGTG
>JAQUAD010000021.1 GCA_028687425.1 Sideroxydans sp. | reverse complement strand
GCGAAATGTCTGCGACTTCAGTTTTAGCACGCAAATGGCGTCCCAGAACCTTCGCCCAATTGGCCGGGCAGGAGCATGTGGTACAGGCGCTGAGCAATGCGCTGATGCAGAACCGTCTGCATCATGCTTACCTGTTCACCGGCACGCGCGGCGTGGGCAAGACCACCATTGCGCGCATCTTTGCCAAATCCCTGAATTGCGAATCCGGCGTGACCGCCGAGCCGTGCGGCGTATGTAGTGCCTGCAAGGAGATCGACAGCGGGCGTTTCGTCGATCTGATCGAGCTGGACGCGGCATCCAACACCCAAGTCGATAACATGCGCGAGTTGCTGGAGAGCGCGCTGTACGCGCCGACCAGTGGGCGCTACAAGGTCTACATCATCGACGAAGTGCACATGCTGTCGAAGTCGGCTTTCAACGCGATGTTGAAGACGCTGGAAGAGCCGCCTGCGCATGTGAAGTTCATCCTTGCGACCACCGACCCGCAGAAGATCCCGGTCACCGTGCTGTCGCGCTGTCTGCAGTTCAATCTCAAGCAGATGCCGCCCGCATTGATCGTGTCGCATCTGCAATATGTTCTGGGGCAGGAGAGCATTCCGTTCGAGAATGGCGCGCTGAATCTGGTCGCGCGTGCCGCGCAGGGCAGTATGCGCGATGCCTTGAGTCTGATGGATCAGGCCATCGCTTATTCGTCCGGCAAGGTGGATGAGGCGCTGGTGCGCACCATGCTGGGCGCCATCGATCAGGGCTATCTGTTCGATCTGATGCAGACGCTGCGTGCGGGTGATGGCCCCGGTCTGCTGCGTATCGCGGACGATATGTCCATGCGCAGCATCGCGTTCGAAGCTGCCTTGCAGGATATGGCGACCTTGCTGCATCGCATCGCCCTGGCGCAGACCATCCCGCAAGCCATCCCCGACGACGAGCCGGAGCGCGTGCGCCTGATGGAGTTGGCGCAGCAGTTCACGCCGGAAGAGATACAGCTGAATTACCAGATCGCCATCCATGGACGGAATGAGATCGAACTGGCGCCGGATGAATACGCCGGATTCACCATGACCTTGTTGCGCATGCTGGCGTTCGCGCCGCAGGCTGCGGGCGCTGCGACGAGTGCTCCACAAGCAGCACCGCGCAGTGCGCCGGTAGTGAATGTGGCCCGTGCAGCGGAGCCGGCGCCTGCAACAGCGCCTGCCAAAGCTGTAGCCGCTCCGGCCCCGGCGATGACTGCTGGGGCTGATCTGGATTGGCATACCTTGCTGGCCCAGCTCAATCTGTCGGGCATGGCACTGCAACTGGCGAAGAACAGTCTGCTGGCCAGCTTTGCGGAGGGGCGGGTGCTGCTGCATCTGCCGCCGCAGCATAAGCATCTGCAAAGCAACAAGATCGCGCAGGAGAAACTGCAGGCTGCGCTGAGTGAATATTTCGCGCGCCCGGTCCGGCTGGAAGTCGAGCTGAGTGCCTCGAACGAGGTGGCGACGCCTGCGGTGGTGGAGCAGCAGGACAAGCAGAATCGTCAGCAGCAAGCCGAAGATGCGATCCGTCAGGATGCATTCGTGCGCGATGCGCAGGCGGTGCTGGGGGCGCAATTGATAGAAGGGTCGATCAGACCCGTTTAACTGGAGGAAGCTGGAAATGATGAAGGGCGGATTGGCCGGGCTGATGAAGCAGGCGCAGCAGATGCAGGCGAACATGAAGAAGGCTCAGGACGAACTGGCAACCATCGAGGTGGAAGGTCAGTCCGGTTCCGGCATGGTCAAGGTGACCATGACCTGTGCGCACGAGCTGCGCCGCGTGATGCTGGACGACAGTGTGATGGACGACAAGGAGATGCTGGAAGACCTCATCGTCGCTGCAGTCAACGATGCCAACAAGAAGGCCGCACAGACTACCGAGCAACGCATGAGTGGCTTCACCGCCAAGCTGCCGCCGGGCATGAGTCTGCCGTTCTAAATGAAGACACCTTCCAGTCTGGAAGAGCTGATCACCGCCTTGCGCTGTTTGCCGGGCGTGGGGCCGAAGTCCGCGCAGCGCATGGCCTATCACCTGTTGCAGCGTGACCGCGCAGGGGCGATGCATCTGTCACACTCGCTCAGCCATGCAGTCGAGAGCGTCAAGCATTGCAGCAAGTGCAACAACTTCTCCGAAGAAGAGATATGTCCCATGTGCAGCTCTGCACAACGGGAAGGGAATATGTTGTGCGTGGTGGAGATGCCCGCGGACTTGCTGATGATGGAACAGGCGCAATGTTATCGTGGTATGTATTTCGTACTGATGGGGCGCTTGTCGCCGCTGGACGGCATAGGTGCACGTGAATTGCCCTTGGAGCGACTGGTCAGTCGCGCACAGGAACTCGCTTGCGAGGTCATTCTGGCGACGAACTTCACCGTGGAGGGCGAGGCGACTGCGCATTATCTGGCAACCTTGCTGAAGTCGCAGGGCATCAAGGTGTCGCGCATCGCGCGCGGGCTGCCGGTGGGCGGCGAACTGGAACATGTGGATAGCGGCACATTGGCGCAAGCCGTATTCGAGAGACGAGAGATGGCGGTATGAGCGAGCAAGGCGAACGTCTACAGAAAGTATTGGCGCAGGCTGGCCTGGGTTCACGTCGTGAGATGGAGGCCTGGATCGCCGCTGGGCGCATCACGGTGAATGGTCAGGTGGCGGCCTTGGGGTTGCGCATTGCGGATGGCGATCGCGTGCAGGTGGATGGCCGCAATATCCGCCTGAAGCTGGAAGACGAGCCGAAATTGCCGCGCGTGCTGCTCTATCACAAGCAGGAAGGCGAGATCGTCAGCCGCGACGATCCGGATGGTCGAGCCAATGTGTTCGACGAACTTCCGCGGCTGCGCGGCAAGAAATGGATCGCCATCGGGCGTCTGGATTTCAATACCAGCGGCTTGCTGATCTTCACGACTTCCGGCGAATTGGCAAACCGCCTGATGCATCCGCGCTTTGAAGTGGAGCGCGAATATGCGGTGCGGGTACAGGGCGAGATGACGCCGGATCAGATGAAGCAGATGACTACCAAGGGTCTGGAGCTGGAAGATGGCGTGGTGAAGTTCGCCAAGTTGGCCGATGAGGGCGGCGAGGGATTCAACCACTGGTATCGCATCGTGATCAAGGAAGGGCGAAACCGTGAAGTACGGCGTACGTTCGAGGCTTTGGGCTTGCCGGTCAGCCGTTTGATGCGCGTCCGTTTCGGTATCGTCAATCTGCCGCCGCGCATCAAACGCGGCATGATGGCGGAGTTGGGCGACGCGGAGGTGCGCGCAATTATGGAGTGGGTGGGGCTGCCTCTCCCGGCCCCGAGACAGAAGCGTCTGGATGAGCGGCCAAGCAAGATGATGCGTGCCAAGGTGCGGAAAAAATGAACTGGCGGTAATGCACTAGTGCCGTTAGAATCCGGCAGGTTATTTTTGGCGGTCTCTGCGGTTTTCGTAGATGAAACGCAAATGACAGATTGGACACATGGAACAAAGAGGCAATAAAACCATCGTTTGCTCGGTCTTTTTCCTGGATATCGTCGAATATTCCAAGAAGTCCGTGTCGGGCCAAATATCTTTGAAGGAGCGCTTCAATGCCTTCCTGTCCATCGCTATTCGCGATGTGCCGGTGGCGGATCGCATCATTCTTGATACGGGTGATGGTGCCGCAATCAGTTTTCTGGGCGACATTGAAGATGCGCTGCAAGCCGCACTGAGTGTGCGCAGCAGCTTGCTGGGCGAAGGCGTGCGCATGGAGCCTCCCTTGCTGGTCCGCATGGGGGTGAACCTTGGGCCGGTGCGTCTGGTCAAGGATATCAATGGCCAGCCCAATATCGTGGGTGACGGTATCAATGTGGCGCAGCGCGTGATGGGCTTTGCCGATCCGGGGCAGATATTGGTGTCGCGCTCTTACTACGATGCGGTTTCTCGCCTGTCCCAGGAATATGCGGGCATGTTCCACTATCAGGGTTCCCGCACGGATAAGCATGTGCGCGAACATGAAGTCTATGCTATTGGTTACCCAGGAGATTTCACCACGACGCAACGCAGTGTGGAGATCGAGGAAGAGATCGAACATGCAGAGGGAGTGCAGCGACTCCTGGCACTATCCAAACGCTACTGGTATGAGTTCCTGCGCCAGGCGGCCGGGTATGAGCGACATGCGGTGGCCATATTCAAACGTGCAACTGCACAGCAGCGTGCGGGGATCATAGCCGTGGGCATGCTGGTGTTGGCGACCTCGGTGCTGGCCGTATATAAATTGGCCCATCAGCCTGAACCTGTGCCGGTGAAGGAGGTTGTAGCCGTTGCGCCGCCCGCGGAGCCGGTTAAAACAGTTCCCCAAACACCCCCGGCAGCAGAGCCGGCCCCGGCGCCCAAGGTTGTGAAGCAGCCGCCGGCGGAGAAAAAAATACAGGGGGTGAAGGAGAGTGCGCGTATCCGTACGCTAGAGGACACTACCGGTGGGCCGGCCGTGGTCAGCCTGGCGATCTTGCCGTGGGGTGAGATCTATCTGGATGGCAAGAAGCAGGGCGTGAGTCCGCCGTTGATGGAATTGCAGGTAGTGGCTGGAAGGCACACGCTGGAAATACGGAATTCGACATTCCCGGTGTATAAGCAGGTAATAAGGGTTAAGCCGGGCGCGAACATAAAAATCAGGCACAGTTTCAAGTAGCCTGATCGAACAGGAGAGTAGAGGGATGTTACGTTGGATTGTTGCGGGCCTGGGTTCGCTGGTGCTTGTCGGCTGCGGATCGGTGGTCGGGACCTGCGAAGACGGCAGCGGCGGTATTCGCCTGTTTGGCGATAGCGTCGCCAAGCGTTACCTTGCCAAAGGTGTCAGCGAGTATGAGACCGGCAACTACGTTAACGCCAAAACCGCGCTGCAAGGTGTACTGGAAAACCAATATGCCACTCGATACGAGACATTATGGGCAAACAAATATCTAGCTTTCATTTATTGCGTGTCCGGCGATCAGAAACTGTGTCGGGATCATTTCAGGAATGTGCTCAAGCTCAATCCGGATTTCGAATTGTCGGCCGCCGAAGCGGGGCATCCGTTGTGGGGGCCGGTATTCCGCAGTGTAAAGGGCGCTCCCTCGAAGTAATCACGCGGAGCAGCTACGCAATATGATCAGCCAACTCGGTCGTTATGAAATCGTCAGCGAGCTAGGCCAGGGAGCAATGGGGGTCGTGTATAAGGCGCGCGACCCGCTCATCGATCGTGAAGTGGCGATCAAGACCATCAACCTCAGTCTCGCGCTGGAAGAACGCGAAGAATACGAGGCGCGTTTCTACCAGGAAGCCAAAGCAGCCGGCCGGCTCGGGCATCCGAATATCGTCACCATATACGATGTGGGGCGAGCCGGGGACATCGCTTATATCGCGATGGAATACCTGCACGGTCGCGAGCTGCGCGATATTCTTAATGAGAACAAAACACTGCCTGTGGCGCAGGTCCTGGACATCATCATCCAGGTCGCGCAGGGGCTTGCATATGCGCATGAGCACGAGATCGTGCACCGCGATGTGAAACCCTCCAATGTGATGATTATTCGCGATGGTCATGTCAAGATCACCGATTTCGGTATCGCGCGCATGGCCTCTGCCGCAGTGCGCACGCAGACCGGCATGGTACTGGGTTCGCCCAAATATATGTCTCCCGAACAGGTGCTGGGCAAGTTGACCGACCAGCGCTCAGACATCTTTTCGCTGGGCGTGATGTTGTACGAGATGTTGACCGGACAGGTGCCGTTCATCGGCGAGAATGTCAACGCGATCATGTATCAGACGCTTAATGCCATTCCTTCCCCTCCCAGCAACGCCAATCCGGCCGTGCCGGAGATGTTGAACTATATAGTCGCCAAGGCGTTGGCCAAGGATCTGGATGCGCGCTACCAGAACGCCAGTGAGTTGGTGAACGATTTGCGCGCTTGTCGGGAAGCATTGCCTCGCGATACGGAGGTGGTCAAGCCGGTCACTCGCTCCGCTACGATGACCCGCTCCAGCGGGGAGGACGATTCCAACTCTGTGATTGCGCTGGGACTGTCCTCTTCCTTCGATTCAAACGAAGCCACTATGCGTTTGGCCGCGATGACGGCCAGCAAGGAAGATGTGGAGGAATTTTCCAAAACATTGCGCACTGAGCGTCCCAGCTTGACTGAGATCAATAAAGCCGGCCCCAAGTCCTCTGCCGCTTACACAGCGCGCAACAGAGTCCCCGCTCAAAGCAATGGCGGCGGTTACTTATTGCTGATCATCATTGGGTTGATCGTGGTGGGGCTGATCTCTGCACTGATCTTCTGAGTCCTTTCCTGCGGATGGATACGCAAGTTCGTATCGCCCTGCATTCATCGAAAACACATTTTGTCCTGCTCCTTGCACTGGCGTGCGCGGTGTTCATGATCATCTCTGCACTGCCGCTTGACGCGGGCTGGCGATGGGGTTGCTATCTGGCGGTGTTGAGCAACACTGCATGGCTGCTTGGGCGGGATGTGCTATTGCGGGCCGACCGTTCCTGCCTTGCGCTGGTGTGTGATAAGGATCGTCATGTTTCACTGGTGTTGCGGAATGGTGAGCAGATGTCTGGCGTAGTGAGTGCCGATACGCTGGTCTTGCCTTGGTTGGTATTGCTCAACATGACTGCCGATCAGCACGGCAAGCGAAGTTTGCTGCTGTTTCCGGATGCCATGGCGGGAGAGGAATTCCGTCGCTTGCGTGTGCTGTTGAGGAATTCGTAACGCCTCAATCTCTAGGCGTCAGTATCGTGGGCGATGCGACAGGGACGGTCAGCGGGAAATCCTTGCTGTAGTGCAGGCCGCGACTCTCATGGCGCGCCAGTGCGCTTTGTACGATGAGATCGGCAGTCTCGACCAGGTTGCGCAACTCCAGCAGATCGGAAGTGACATGGAAGTTACGGTAGTACTCGTTGATCTCTTCATGCAAGAGTTTGATGCGGTGTTGCGCGCGCTGAAGCCGTTTGGTGGTGCGCACGATGCCAACGTAGTCCCACATGAAACGCCTTAATTCATCCCAGTTGTGCGATACCACAACCAGTTCATCCGCATCGGTGACGCGGCTGTCGTCCCAGGCGGGCAGCGTTTCGGGATATTCCGGTTTCTTGGAGAGTATGTCCTGAGCTGCCGCTTCGGCGAATACCAGACATTCCAGCAATGAGTTGCTGGCGAGGCGGTTGGCGCCATGCAAGCCGGTATGCGCTGTTTCACCTATGGCATAGAGTTCGTCGATATCGGTGCGTGCCGCCAGGTCGGTGATCAGGCCGCCGCAGGTGAAGTGCATCGCGGGAACCACGGGGATAGGCTGCCTTGCGATGTCTATGCCCAGCGACAGGCAGCGGGCATGTATCGTCGGGAAATGCTCGCGCAGGAAGGCCTCGGACTGGTGTGTGATGTCCAGATAGACACAGTCCAGGCCGCCTTTCTTCATTTCATAGTCTATGGCGCGGGCGACAATATCGCGCGGCGCCAGCTCTGCCCGCTCATCATGCCAGGGCATGAAACGGGTACCGTCGGGCAGTCTGAGGATGCCGCCTTCGCCGCGCACGGCCTCGCTGATGAGGAAGGATTTTGCATGCGGGTGATAAAGACATGTCGGATGGAATTGCATGAATTCCATGTTCGCTACCCTGCAGCCGGCACGCCAGCCCATGGCGATACCGTCACCTGTCGCGGTGTCCGGGTTGGTGGTGTAGAGATAGACTTTGCCGGCGCCGCCTGTTGCAAGAACGGTATGTGCAGCAGAAATGGTGATTGCGTTGTCGCTTAAGGTATCCAGCACATAGGCACCGAAGCATCGTTGCGGTGACCTGCCTATCTTGCGGCCCGTGATCAGATCGATCGCGATGTGATGTTCAAGCACGGTGACGTTGGGATGGGCTTTGACCTTGTCGGCGAGTGTCTGCTGGACGGCCAGTCCGGTTGCATCTGCGGCATGAATGATGCGCCGTTTGCTGTGCCCGCCTTCGCGGGTAAGGTGAAATTCCTGACTCGCGTTATCCTCTTTGGAAAATGGTACGCCCTGAGCTATCAGCCAGCTGACTGCGGCAGCGCCGCGTTCTACGACGAAGCGGGTCGTTTCCGGATCGCACAAGCCGGCCCCTGCGGTGAGGGTGTCGCGAATATGCTCTTCGTGGCTGTCGTCGGGGCTTTGTACTGCGGCGATGCCGCCCTGGGCCCAGGCGCTGGCGCCATCCAGTAGCGAACGTTTGGTGACGATGGCGATTTTTTGCCGGTCGGCCAGCTTTAATGCCAGCGTCAAGCCGGCCAGTCCGCTTCCGATGATCAGGGTATCAAAGCGCAACACGATGGGAAAAGTACGAAGGAATCATTGGTCGGACTATAGCAAAACTTGTGATGAAAACGTGGAAATGAACTTATTTCGAGCAGGACTGTCAATTGGCGCGTTACGGGCAAGGCTGACGATGTGCACCCGTCCGGTTATACTCTCGCGCCGCGCATCGTGGCGCAATCAATACAAAACCGGGAAACGGAATGGGTGACAGGGAGGTCGATCAACAGCTGGTGGAGCGTGCGCAAGGCGGCGATAAGCATGCGTTCGAATTGCTGGTGGCCAAGTATCAGCGCCGTTTGGGGCGGCTGATCTCCAGGTTCGTGCGCAATCCGGGCGAAGCCGAGGATGTCACGCAAGAGGCCTTTATCAAGGCCTATCGTGCATTGCCGGCATTCCGCGGGGACAGCGCGTTCTACACCTGGCTGTATCGGATCGGCATCAACACGGCCAAGAATCACTTGCTGTCGCAGGGGCGCAGGGCGCCGACCAGCACGCCCCTGGATGCCGAGGAGGCTGAGGCGTTTGAGGATGCCTCGCTGTTGCATGAGGTGTCGACGCCGGAAAACGAGTTGATGAGCAAACAAGTGATCGAGGTGGTGAACTCTTCCCTGCAACAGTTGCCAGAGGATCTGCGTACAGCCTTGACGCTGCGCGAGATCGAAGGCTTGAGTTATGAAGAGATTGCGTCGGTGATGAATTGTCCGATCGGCACGGTAAGGTCGCGTATCTTCCGGGCGCGAGAGGTGGTGGCAGCGAATTTGCGTCCGTTGCTGGGTACTAGTGAAGACAAGAGGTGGTGAGCATGAAACAGGAAATTTCCGTGCTGATGGATGGCGAGATGTTCGAAGACGAAGCGGATGCCTTGCTCGACAAGTTGAAGCGACATCCAGAGGCTGACCGTGACTGGGCCGCCTATCACCTGATCGGAGATGCCCTGCGCCAACCTGATCATGTCACCAATGATTTCATGGCCGCCTTCCATGAACGCCTGCAAAACGAACCAGTCATCCTCGCGCCCCGCCGTCGCCAGCAACAGCGAATAAAGCAATATGCACTTTCCGCCGCCGCTTCCGTCATGGCACTGGCACTGGTAGCCTGGCTGTCCATGCAGGTCGGTCAAGAGCCGGCGCCGCAAATGGCCAGCGTACAGCAACAGAGCATGGTGCGTCCGGTGGCATTCCATGCCAGCGATTATCTGATGGCGCACCAGGAGTTCTCTCCCAGCGCGGACATGCAGGGTGCCGCGACCTACATTCATTCGGTGGCGGCAAAATAGTGCGTAATCAGATGGCCAAGGTCGGTTTGCTGTTTGCGTGGCTACCGCTATGGGCGGCCGTGACACAGGCAGACCCGCTGCTGGATGATGCCGACTGGTTGCGTACCATGGCATTTGCAGCGCACGAGACCAACTATAGCGGGGTGTTCGTCTATCAGGCCGGCGGTCGCGTCGAGACATCGCGCATCACGCATGTGGTCGATGAGCATGGTGAGCATGAACGACTGCAAGGCCTTGATGGCCAGCGGCGCGAAGTGATACGCAACAATGATCAGGTCTGGCTGCAATTGGGCGACAAGAAGGTGCACTTCGAGCAGCAGCGGCCACGTCGCGCTTTCCCGGCATTGCTGCCGGAGCAGATACAGAGCCTGAAAGAGAACTACAACATCATCCAGCAGGAAGAAGACCGTGTGGCGGACTACCATGCCCACACCTTGCTGCTGCAACCCAAGGATACTTTGCGTTATTCGCGCAAGATGTGGGCGCACAGCGAATCTGGTCTGTTGCTGAAGGCAGCGGTGCTTGATGAGCGCGGCAAGGTCATCGAGCAATATGCGTTTACCCAATTGCAGATCGGCGGCCAAATTGAATGCAAATGGGCGGTGCCCTCTACTGAAGATGCCGCACGGTTGGCGCAGCGCAAGCATCTGTCGCCGCTGCCGAACAACAATCTGGCGAACGTGAGCAGTGGCTGGCAGGTGGATGGCGTGCCTCCCGGCTTCAAGAAGATACTGGAAATGAGTCGCAACATGCGCGACAAGAAATTCCCGGTGGTGCACATCGTCTACTCAGATGGCCTGGCGGCTTTATCGGTGTTTGTCGAACGTGCCACGGATGCAGCGGGATACAGCGCCGGACTGAAGAGCCAGGGGGCCGTGCATATCTACAGCAGGCTGAGCGGCGATCATCTGGTGACGGTGGTTGGCGAGCTTCCTCCGCGCGCAGTCATACAAGTGGCTGATTCCGTGCGCTATGCGGGCGATAAAAATGAATGAGATGCGTGCCATCGTGCTGCGCCTGCATGGCGGCGAGGCCGAGATCACACCAGTCGGCGGCAACGGGTGTGGACATTGTGCGAGCGGCAAAGGCTGCGGCAGCGGGAAATTGTCGCAACTGTTCTGCAGCAGCAAGCCGCGCAGCTTCAAAGTCAGTAATGCCATCAGCGCCAAAGTGGGCGATGAAGTGAATGTCGGCTTGCCGGACGGCGTGTTGTTGCGCAATTCGATGTTGATGTATGTGCTGCCGCTGGCATTCATGCTGGGGGCTTCATTGCTGGCCTCGGGCGTCTATGAAGAAGCTCATGATGCAGCTGCCTTGCTGGGCGCGGCAATGGGATTGGTGGTCGGTTTTTTCGTGGTGCGGCAGATAACGAGACGATCGGGCATGCAGGCAGTGGTGCGCTCGGTCGTGAAAGCCGCTGGTTCCTGAATAAATTTCTGACAGGAGGTCTGGATGTTTAAACGGTCACTCGCGTTATTGCTCGGCATATTACTGGTTGGAAGCGTGTCGGCCAGAGATTTCCCGGACTTCACCGAGTTGGTTGAAAAGCAGGGTGCTGCGGTGGTGAATGTAAGTACCAGCCAGACCATCACTGCGCAGCAGATGGTGCCCGGTTTGCCCAACCTGCCTGAGAACGATCCCTTCTATGAGTTCTTTCGACGTTTCGCACCCCAGATCCCCCGCCAGCAGGAATCACAATCTCTGGGTTCCGGGTTCATCATCAGCGCTGACGGCTACATCCTGACCAATGCCCATGTGGTGGATCGCGCGGACAAGATCACCGTGCGCCTGACCGACAAGCGTGAATTCAAGGCGCAGATCGTGGGAGCGGATAAGCGCACCGATGTGGCGTTGCTCAAGATCGAAGCGAAAGGTTTACCCGTGGTCGAACTGGGTAAACCGGAGCAGCTGAAGGTCGGTGAATGGGTGCTGGCGATCGGCTCGCCGTTCGGTTTCGACAGCAGCGTGACCGCAGGTATCGTCAGTGCCAAGGGACGGTCTTTGCCGCAGGAGAACTTCGTGCCCTTCATTCAGACCGATGTGGCGATCAATCCCGGCAATTCAGGCGGCCCCTTGTTCAACATGAAGGGTGAGGTGGTCGGCATCAACTCCCAGATTTACAGCCGTTCCGGCGGTTATATGGGCTTGTCGTTCTCGATTCCCATCGATGTGGCGATGGACGTGGTCAACCAGTTGCGCAGCACAGGCAAGGTCACACGCGGTCGCATCGGCGTAACCATCCAGGAAGTCACGCGGGAACTGGCGGAATCCTTCGGGCTGAAAAAAGCCGCAGGCGCACTGATCTCCGGTGTCGAGAAAGGTGGTCCGGCGGACAAGGCCGGTGTACGGGCCAGTGACGTGATCCTGAAGTTTGACGGTAAACAGGTCGAGAATTCTTCCGATCTGCCGCGCATCGTGGCCGGGACCAAGCCGGGCAGCAAAGTGCCTGTGCTGCTCTGGCGCAAAGGCAATACACTGGAAGTGGCGCTGACCGTGGGCGAAATTCAGGAGCCGCACGACAATGTGGCGGCGCAGATCGATCCGGACGATGCGCAGACACAAAGCGTGTTGCGTCTGGGTTTGCGAGTGACCGAGCTTACCAGTGAGCAGAAGGCCGAGCTGCAGGTCGATGGCGGTTTGCTGGTGGTCGATGCCCAGGGGGCCTCAGCCCGGATCGAATTGCAGCGCGGTGATGTGATCCTCGCCATAGGCAATATCGAGATACGCACTGTGGCGCAGTTCAATGAGGTATTGAAGCAAGTGCCGCCGGGACGCAGCATTGCACTACTGGTGCGCCGCAACGACGGCACCGTCTATATTCCCGTGCGTTTGGACGAAAAATAAGCAGCCTTCCGGCAGTGCCCGTCAAAATCGGCTAGAATGCGCGCCCTGCGCAACTACCGAATTTGACGGGATTTTTATTTCAAACCTCATGCAACATATCCGCAACTTCTCCATCATCGCCCATATCGATCACGGCAAATCCACGCTGGCCGATCGCATCATCCACCTTTGCGGCGGTCTGGCCACGCGCGAGATGGAAGCGCAAGTGCTGGACTCGATGGATATCGAACGCGAACGCGGCATCACCATCAAGGCCCAAACGGCAGCCCTGAGCTATAAGGCGCGCGATGGTCAGGTGTACAACCTGAACCTGATCGATACACCCGGACACGTGGACTTTTCCTATGAAGTATCACGCTCGCTCTCTGCTTGCGAAGGCGCATTGCTGGTAGTGGATGCTTCGCAGGGGGTGGAGGCGCAGACCGTGGCCAACTGCTATACCGCGCTCGACCTGGGCGTGGAGGTGGTGCCGGTATTGAACAAGATCGACTTGCCTTCCGCCAATCCGGAGAACGCTATCGCCGAGATCGAAGATGTGATCGGCATCGATGCGCAAGAAGCTGTGCATTGCTCGGCGAAGACCGGTCTGGGGGTGGAGGATGTGCTGGAATCCCTGATCGTCAAAGTGCCGCCGCCCAAGGGCGATCCGGACGCGCCCCTGCAGGCGCTGATCATCGATTCCTGGTTCGACAATTACGTGGGCGTGGTGATGCTGGTGCGTATCGTCAACGGTACGCTCAAGCCCAAGGAAAAAATCCTGTTCATGGCGACCGGTGCGCAGCACCTGACCGAGCATATCGGTGTGTTCACGCCCAAATCGGAGAAACGCGACAACCTGAGCGCAGGGCAGGTCGGCTTCATCATCGCCGGCATCAAGGAACTGAAGGATGCCAAGGTCGGCGACACCATCACCCATCAGGCCAAGCCCGCTGCAGCGGCGCTGCCGGGTTTCAAGGAAATTCAGCCGCAGGTGTTCGCCGGACTGTTCCCGGTGGAGTCCAATCAGTACGAAGCGCTGCGCGACTCGCTGGAGAAGCTGAAACTGAACGATGCCGCCTTGATGTTCGAGCCGGAAGTCTCGCAGGCGCTGGGCTTTGGCTTCCGTTGCGGTTTTCTTGGTCTGTTGCACATGGAGATCGTGCAGGAGCGCCTGGAGCGCGAGTTCGACATGGATCTGATCACCACCGCGCCTACCGTCATTTACGAGGTGGTGCAGCGCGATGGCACGGTGGTGATGGTGGACAACCCCTCCAAACTGCCCGATCTTTCCAAGGTCGAGGAGATTCGCGAACCCATCGTCAATGTGAATCTGTACATGCCGCAGGAATACGTGGGCTCGGTCATTACACTGTGCACGCAAAAGCGTGGCATACAGATCGATATGACCTATCACGGCAAACAAGTGCTGCTGAAATACGAGATGCCGATGGGCGAGATCGTGCTGGACTTCTTCGACAAGCTGAAATCCGTGTCGCGCGGCTATGCCTCGATGGACTACGAATTCAAGGAATATCGTCCGGCGGATGTGGTGAAGGTGGACATGCTGATCAATGGTGACAAGGTGGATGCCCTGTCCATCATCGTGCACCGCAGCAACAGCCAGTTCCGCGGGCGCGAAGTCGCGGCCAAGATGCGCGAACTGATCCCGCGCCAGATGTACGATGTGGCGATCCAGGCTGCCATCGGCTCCAACATCATTTCGCGCGAGAACGTGAAAGCCCTGCGCAAGAACGTGCTGGCCAAGTGTTACGGTGGCGACATCACCCGCAAGAAGAAACTGCTGGAAAAGCAGAAGGCGGGCAAGAAGCGCATGAAGCAGGTCGGCAGCGTGGAGATTCCGCAGGAAGCTTTCCTGGCCATTCTGCGTGTCGATGACAAATAACCATAGGTTGAGAAGATGACTTTTGCATTGATCATGTTCGTGCTGCTACTGGTGACCGGTGCCATCTGGTTGCTGGATAAATACAGCCTGCGCAAGCAACGCCAGGAAGGCGATAAGGAGCCGTGGTGGGTGGAATACTCCATCAGCTTTTTCCCGGTCATCCTGGCCGTGTTCATGTTGCGCTCGTTCGTGATCGAGCCGTTCAAGATTCCTTCCGGCTCCATGATCCCGACCTTGCATGTGGGCGACTTCATCGTGGTCAACCGCTATACCTACGGCCTGCGACTGCCTATCCTGAACAAGAAGGTCATCGAGATCGGACAGCCGCAGCGTGGCGATGTGATGGTGTTCCATTTCCCGAGCGATCCATCGGTCGACTACATCAAACGCGTGATCGGTCTGCCGGGCGATGAGATCGTCTACCGGGGCAAGCGCCTGTGGGTGAACGGCGAGTTGCAGACGCGCACCGCAGATGGCGAATACAACTATGTCGAGAGCGGTTTGCGTTTCGTGCATACCGAACGCTATATGGAAAAGCTCGGCGAGCATGAACACGCCATGCTGATCAATCCGGAGCATGAGCAGATATATCTGGGCAAGGTGGACGACTTCCCGCAGCGCAGCCAGTGCAGTTATAGTGAGCAGGAGATGCGCTGCGTTGTCCCGGCAGGTCATTATTTCATGATGGGTGATAATCGCGACAACAGCCGCGACAGTCGTTACTGGGGCTTCGTGCCGGACGAGATGATCGTGGGCAAGGCGTTCCTGATCTGGATGAACTTCGGCGAGCTGGATCGTATCGGCATGTCGGTCAAATGAGCATTTGTGGAAAGGAGTGAAGCATGTACGGATTGAGCAATCGGCAGCGCGGTCTGAGTTTCTCCGGCTTCATCGCGGGGGCATTTGCCCTGGTCTTCGTGGCTTTACTGGGTTTGAAAATGGTCCCCGCCTATTTGCATAGTGCGCAGATCGGTCAGATCTTCCGCGAGATCGTGGCTGATCCGGCCATGCGCACTGCCTCCATTCCCGAGGTGGAAATGTCCTATCGTAAGCGCGCTCAGATCAACGACATCAACGACCTGAAAGTTGAAGATGTGGCGATCGTGCGGGAAGAAGACGGATCGCTTTCCTTGAGCGCTGAGTACGAAGTGCGCATCAAGCTGGTCGGCAATATCACCCTGCTGCTTGAATTCAAACCCTCCAGTTCATGATGTGTCGATGAAGCACGCCGCATTGTGCCGCCAGATCGGCCATGATTTTTCGCAGCCCAAGCTGTTGCAGCAGGCGCTGACGCACCGCAGCCACAATGCCGATCACAATGAGCGTCTGGAGTTCCTCGGCGACAGCGTGCTCAACTGCACCATTGCCAAACACCTGTTCGAGAACTATCCGGATCTGCCGGAGGGTGACCTGCACCGTTTGCGTTCCAGCCTGGTCAATCAGCAGACGCTGGCAATTCTGGCGCAGCAACTCCAGCTGGGTAAATGCCTGCTGCTGAGCGACGGCGAGATCAAGAGCGGCGGTGCTGAACGGCCCTCCATCCTGGCTGATGCGCTGGAAGCGCTGTTCGGTGCAGTGTGGCTGGATGCGGATTTCGCCACTGCGCAGCAAGTGATACTCGGACTCTATATTCCCTTCATCGCCAGGATCGATCTGCGCGCGGTGAGTAAAGACGCCAAGACGCAGTTGCAGGAGCTGTTGCAGGGACGCAAGCTGCCGCTGCCGAAATACTCCATCGTCGAGACGCATGGCAAAGGGCAGGCGCAGATATTCGCCGTGGCCTGCGATGTCGAAAAACTCAAGATCAGCACGCGCGGCGAGGGCAGCAGCCGCCGCATCGCCGAACAGATTGCCGCCGAGCGCGCTTACCAACTCATACAGAACAGAACATGACCGAATCCGAAAACATGCACAGCGGTTTCATCGCCATTGTCGGCCGTCCCAATGTGGGCAAATCGACCCTGCTCAATCACCTGATCGGGCAGAAGATCAGCATCACCTCGCGCAAGGCGCAGACCACGCGCCACCGCATCACCGGCATCCTCACCGAAGGCGCGACGCAATACGTGTTCGTCGATACGCCGGGATTCCAGACGCAACACTCAAATGCCCTCAATCGCAGCATGAACCGCGTGGTCACCAGCAGCCTGCGCGAGGTGCATGTAGTGCTGTTCGTGATCGAGGCGCGCCACTTCGACGAGCGCGACCAACAGGTGCTGGAACTGCTGCCCAAGGACAGGCCGGCCATTCTGGTCATCAACAAGGCCGACCTGATGAAGGACAAGAACGAGCTGCTGCCTTTCATCGAAAAGGTTGCTGCCCTGCGCAAGTTCGACGCCATCGTGCCGGTCAGCGCACGGCACGAGAAGCATCTGGATACCTTGCTGGCAGCCGTGCGCCCCTATCTGCCGGAAGGCGAGCATATGTACGGCGAGGACGACATCACCGACCGCAACGAGCGTTTCCTTGCCGCCGAGATCCTGCGCGAGAAGGTGTTCCGCTTCACCGGCGACGAGTTGCCCTATTCGGTCAGTGTGGTGATCGAGCAGTTCAAGATGGACGGCAAGCTGCGCCGCATCAATGCCGCCATTCTGGTGGACAAGGATGTGCACAAGGTCATGCTGATCGGCAGCAAAGGCGAGAAGATCAAGGAGATCGCCACGCAGGCCCGCCTCGACATGGAAAAACTGTTCGACGGCAAGGTGTTCCTCGAAGTGTTCGTCAAAGTGCGCAGCGGCTGGGCAGACAGCGCGCACATGCTGAAGACGCTGGGGTATGACTAACGCGACTTCAAAGAATCGCATCCAGGACGATCCTGCATTCGTACTGCATAGCTACCCCTTTCGCGAAACCAGCCTGATCGTCGAAGTGTTCAGCCGCAACCATGGCCGCGTTCCGCTGGTGGCACGCGGCGCGCGACGTCCCCGTTCCGCGGTGCGCGGTCTGCTGATGGGATTCCAGCCATTGACCCTGAGCTGGTTCGGCAAGCACGAACTGCGTACCCTGCACAGCGCGGAATGGCAGGGTGGCCAGCCGCAGTTGCAGGGCACCGCGCTGCTGTGCGGTTTCTACCTGAACGAACTGCTGCTCAACCTGATGGCGCGCGACGATCCGCACGAAAGCCTGTTCGACTATTACCAGCAGACCCTGCAACGGCTGGCACAGGAACAGGATCACGCCTTTACCCTGCGCAGTTTCGAAAAACACATGCTGCAGGAACTGGGCTACGCGCTGTCGCTGGAAACCGAGGCCGGCAGCGGCCGTCCGGTGGTGCCTGAGCGCAGTTACCGCTATATACTGGAGCGCGGCGCAGTCGCCGAAACGGCAGACAGCACGCAGGGCATGCCGGTAGCCGGCAAGACGCTGCTGGACATGGCGGCAGACGACTACCGCGATGCGGTGACGGCTCGCCAGAGCAAGCAACTGATGCGCATGCTGCTGGACCATCACCTGGCAGGGAAACCATTACACACTCGTGAACTGATGAGAGATTTACAGAAACTTTAGGGTGCCTCTGATAATTCAGAGTTCGCCCAAATGCAAGGCGCGAATACAATTTCG
Source organism: Sideroxydans sp. (assembly GCA_028687425.1). Lineage (GTDB taxonomy): Bacteria > Pseudomonadota > Gammaproteobacteria > Burkholderiales > Gallionellaceae > Sideroxyarcus. The sequence goes on along the minus strand of JAQUAD010000021.1, from coordinate 25,528 downwards.
CGGCGCAGCATATTGGTTATATGTAAGCAAGAAATTTTATGAGCAACGCAGCAGTTGGGATGAAATCTGGATTATGAGAGGTACCCTATGATCAAGCTTGGACTAAATATCGACCATGTCGCCACCCTGCGCCAGGCGCGCGGCGCGCGTTATCCCAACCTGGTGCGCGCCGCGCTGGTCTGCGAAGAAGCGGGTGCGGACGCCATCACCATCCACCTGCGCGAAGACCGCCGCCACATCCAGGATGCCGACGTCGACATTCTGCGCGGCATGCTGCAGACGCGCATGAACCTGGAATGTGCCGTCACCGACGAGATGATAGACAACGCCGTGCGCGTGAAGCCGCACGACATCTGTCTGGTGCCGGAGAAGCGCGAAGAGCTCACCACCGAAGGCGGGCTGGATGTGGTGAAATATTTCGAGCAGGTCAAACGCGCCACCGAGCGCTGCACTGCAGCGGGTATCCGTGTGTCGCTGTTCATCGACGCCGACGAGAAGCAGATCGATGCCGCCGTGAAGGCCGGCGCGCCGGTGATCGAGATCCACACCGGCAAGTATGCCGACGCCGACAGCGTGCCTGAGCGTGCCGCCGAACTGAAACGCATCCACGATGCCACGCAGTACGCGCACGGCCTCGGCCTGCAGGTGAACGCAGGTCACGGCCTGCACTATCACAACGTGCAGGACATCGTCGCCATTCCTAACATTGCCGAGCTCAACATCGGCCATGCCATCGTGGCCGAGGCGGTGTTCATCGGGCTGGAGCAGGCGGTGAAGAACATGAAGGCGCTGCTGCGCGCATGATCTTCGGCATCGGTACCGACATCGTCAGCGTCGCGCGCATCGCCGAAGCCTGCGAGCGTCATGGTGCTGCATTCGCCGAGCGCTTGCTGACGTCTGCCGAGTTGGCCGAATATGCACAACAACCCCATCCCGCCCGCTTCCTCGCCAAGCGCTTCGCGGCCAAGGAGGCGCTCGCCAAGGCCACCGGCCAGGGGCTGCGCCATCCTGTCACGCTGCATAACATCGAAGTAGGGCACGATGAGCTGGGCAAGCCGCAGTTTCATTTCGCCTTAGAACTGGCGCAATACCTTCACTCGTTAGGTGTCGCTCATCATCACCTTTCCATCAGCGATGAACACGAGCATGCCTTGGCGTTTGTCGTGCTGGAACGCACTTAAGTCTCGCCCTCTCCCCTCATTCTTTGCCTATTTTTATCTAGTCACTTGTAGCGCGAGATTGTACTGACTATTGATAAATAACTTTTTATTTACATTGTGTTAGAAATGATGCAGGATTCTGCTATCTAGTCATTATCTATGCGTTTTTCAAAATGGCACTTACCATAAATGAATTATTACTGCGCGGCCCGGCGACATCCAAAGAGATACAGTCTGCCACCGGTCTGAGCCAGACCGCCGTCTCCCGCCAACTGCGAGGAACGGGCGATGCCGTGGTGGTGTTGTCCAATACTCGTCCGCCCAGATATGCGCTGACCCGCAATGCATTCGGCGGTAACAACAAGTTGCCCATTGTGATGGTGGATGCGCATGGCAATACGGTGCAGGTAGCCTTTCTGCGTCCGCTGGTGCCCAATGGCTTCCTGGTTGAAGCCGCTACCGGTATGTCGCCGCTCTTGCTAGGGGCTGGCGGCAATGGTTTGTATGATGATCTGCCGTACTTTCTAGGGGATTTGGCGCCTCAAGGTTTTTTGGGGCGGCAGGTGGCGGCGGAGCTGGCGGCACAGTCCGCTGACTTTCCGCCCGACCCGCGCCACTGGAATGCGCATCATGTCGGGCGCTACCTGATTTCGAACGGCGACGACCTGCCAGGGAATTTCAAGTTCGGTGAACAAGCACTATCGCGCGTGCGGCGCAAACCAGTCGTTACCACTGAAGCGGACTATCCGGCCTTGGCGGATAGTGTGATGAGTGGTGTGATCCCCGGCTCATCCGCTGGGGGCGAACAGCCCAAGTTCACCGCCTACTGCGGCAATCGTTCCGCGCACGTCATCGTGAAGTTCTCGCCCATGGGCGAGAACGAGGTGGCGCGCAGGTGGCGCGACATCCTGATTACGGAATTTCACGCGACCGAAGCGTTGCACAAAGAAAATTTCCCGGCGGCGGAGACGCGTTTGCTGGAGATCGATGGGCGACTCTTTCTTGAGTCGCAACGCTTTGACCGTTCAGGGGAGTTTGGGCGCATGCCCATGCTTTCCATGCAGGCTATAGATGCTGAATTCACGGGAATTGGCAGCGACTGGTCGCGCGTTGCGGATGCACTCTTTCAGAAAAAATTGGTGAGTTGGGAGCACGCGTTTGATGTCATTTGCCAGTGGTGGTTTGGGCGTTTCATCAATAATTCGGACATGCACTTGGGCAATCTGAGCTTCTCCATCGACGGTGGCGTGTTCAGGTTGCTGCCGGTGTATGACATGTGTTCCATGGGGTTCGCGCCGAAAAGTGGGGGTGAGGTATTGCCATACGATTTCAAACCGCCCGAATATGTTGGGACAAATCTCGGGCCGGAAAGCATTGCGGGCGTGCGAAATATGGCGCACGACTTCTGGGAGCGTGTAGCGAATGACCCGCGTATCTCCGATGAGCTCAGATCATATCTCGCGCGCGGTAATCCGATGGACTTGTAGCAAGTCCGTATAATCCGCGCGACATTTTCATAAGGACAGACTATGGGTATCGGACCGGTGATGCTGGATGTGGCGGGCAAAACGTTGACGCCGGAGGACGAAGCGCGTCTGCGTCATCCTTTGGTCGGCGGCGTGATCCTGTTCGCGCGCAACTATGAATCGCCCGCGCAGTTGGCGGCGCTGACTGCCAGCATCCACGCTCTCCGCACACCGCCCCTACTGATCGCGGTCGATCACGAAGGCGGCCGCGTGCAGCGTTTCCGCGAAGGCTTCACACGCATCCCGCCCATGCGCGAGCTGGGCAAGATCTGGGATGCGCATCCCAAGCAGGCGCGTCATCTGGCGCAGGAAGTGGGCTTCGTGATGGCTTCCGAGCTGCGTGCCCATGGCGTGGACTTCAGCTTCACGCCGGTGCTGGATGTCGATTACGGCGCCAGCACGGTCATCGGCGACCGTGCATTCCACAGCGAACCGCAAGCCATCTCTGAACTGGCGCACAGCCTGTTGCAGGGGTTGCGGCAGGGCGGTATGCCCACCGTGGGCAAGCACTTCCCGGGGCACGGTTTCGTCGCGGCCGACTCGCACTTGGCGATCCCGGTGGACGAGCGCAGCTACACCGATATCGAACTGTGCGATCTAATCCCGTTCCGGCAGATGGTGCATTTCGGGCTGACGGCCGTGATGCCGGCCCATGTCATCTATCCCAAGGTGGACGACAAACCGGCCGGTTTCTCCAAGCGCTGGCTGAAGGACATCCTGCGCGGTGAGCTGGGCTTCGAGGGATGCATCTTCAGCGACGATCTCAGCATGGAAGGGGCGACCGTGGCGGGCGGTATCGTGCAGCGTGCGGAAGCGGCGCTACAGGCCGGCTGCGACATGGTGCTGGTGTGCAACCGTCCCGATCTGGCCGACGAGCTGCTGGCCGGCCTGAAATGGGAACTGCCGGCACCCAGCCGTGCCCGACTGGCGCAGATGCACGGCCACACCCATCCGCGCAGCCATGCGCAATTGCATGAGGATCCTGAATTTGTGCGCAGCCTGCACAACATCGGCAAGATCGGCATGAGTGAAGGCGAACTGCCGCTGGTGTCGTTATAATCGGCCCGGTCATTCTTCACCGGGACTATCGGCAGCGACATGAGTGAATTCCAGAAAAGTCTATTGATCATCGCGCTACTGGTGGTGGCAGCGGTCTACGTCTATGGTTACTGGCAGCAATGGCGCTACCGGCGCAGTCTGGATCGCGGCCACGACGCACCGCGATCGGAGCCGCGTGCCGCGGTATCCCAGCCGACGGCAGTGGCTGCCGCTGCGCCTGCCCAGGAAAGTGCAGAACATTTCATTGCCGAGAAGCCCGCAGCGGAAGCATGCGACCTGCTGGACAATACGCTCGATTACATCGTCAGCATGACGCCGAAGTTCCCGGTCAGCGCGGACATCCTGGAAGCCTTCTGGCCGCGCCGCTTCGATTACGGCAAGACCATCCAGACCTGCGGTTGCAACGCTGCCACCGGCGCGTGGGAGCGCGTCATCCCGGAAAGCCCGGCCAGCTACAGCGAGTTGAAGATCGCCATGCAATTGGTGGATCGCAACGGCGTGATCAGCGACACCCGGCTGGCGGACTTCCGTGAATTGCTGGGCGAGATCGGACGCAAGCAGGATGCCGACATGGTGCTGCCGCTGACTGATACCGCACTTGAACGTGCACGCGAACTGGACAACTTCTGCGCCAGCGTCGACCAGATGATAGGCCTAAACCTGATCAGCCGCGGCGAGCGTCCGCTGTTCGCCAGCGAAGTGGCACGTGCGGTGCAGCAGTCTGGCATGAGTCTGCAGGCCGACGGCACCTTCCATCAGTTCGCCGACGACGGTGCCACGCTTTATACGCTAGCTGTTTCCGACGGCACGCCGTTCCAGCATCACACGCTGGACCAGATGCAAGTGAAGAGCCTGACCCTGTTGCTGGATATCCCGCGCGTCAAGGAACCAGCCAAGTGTTTCGACGACATGATCCTGCTCGCGCTCGACATCGCCCCCGCGTTGCGCGTCACTCTGGTGGACGACCAGCGCGTGATCCTCAGTGAAGGCGCCATCGCCCATATCCGTGACAGCGTCGACGCAGTCGAACAGCGCATGCTGGCCGGAGGCCTCGTGCCGGGGAGTGCCCAGGCTCTGCGGTTGTTCTCCTGATGGAGGCGAAGCAGCGCATCGCGCATCTGCGCGCCGAGATCGAGCGGCATAACCATGCCTATTACGTGCTGGACGCACCCACGGTCCCCGATGCGGAATACGACAAACTGTTCCGCGAACTGCAAGCCCTCGAAACACAACACCCCGAACTGCTGACACCCGACTCGCCCACGCAGCGCGTCGGCGGCAAGGTGCTGGAAGGTTTTGCGCCGGTGCGCCATGCCGTGCCCATGCTCTCCATCCGCACAGAGACCGATACCGAAGCCAGCGGTGCCTTCAATTTCGATGCGCGCGTGAAGAATGCGCTGGAGACGAGCAACGAGATCGAATACGCCTGCGAACTCAAGTTCGACGGGCTGGCCATCAACCTGCGCTACGAGCACGGTGTACTGGTGCAAGCCGCCACGCGCGGCGATGGTGAGACCGGCGAGGACGTGACGCAGAACATCCGCACCATCCATCGCATCCCGCTGCATCTGCAAGATCGTTCAGCCGAGATCCTGGAAGTGCGCGGCGAGGTGTATATGTCGCGCAAGGATTTCAATCACTACAACGAGAAGCAGCGCGAGAAGGGATTGCCCACGCTGGTCAATCCGCGCAACGGCGCTGCGGGCACTATCCGCCAGCTCGATCCGAAACTGTCGGCGCAGCGTCCGCTGTCCTTTTATGCCTACGGCCTGGGCGAAGTGCGGGGCTGGGAATTGCCCGCTACGCACAGCGGCATCCTGGATGCGCTGCAAGCCTTCGGCCTGCCGGTGTGCGATGAACGCGCGGTGGTGAAAGGCGCGCAGGCGCTGGCCGATTTTCATCAGCGTATCGCCGCCAAACGTGATGCGTTGCCGTTCGACATCGATGGTGTGGTGTACAAGGTCAATAGTCGCGCCCTGCAAAAGCAGCTCGGTTTCGTCTCGCGCGAACCGCGCTGGGCGGTGGCGCACAAGTATCCGGCGGAAGAGCAGATCACACTGCTGCGCGACATCGAGGTACAGGTCGGACGCACCGGCAAGCTGACGCCGGTAGCGAAACTGGAACCGGTGTTCGTCGGTGGCACCACCGTATCCAATGCCACGCTGCACAACGAAGGCGAGATACGCCGCAAGGATGTGCATATCGGCGACACCGTCATCGTGCGCCGCGCGGGCGACGTGATCCCCGAGGTGGTGGGCGTGGTGTTGGAACGCCGCCCGGCCGATGCGCGTGCTTTCGTGATGCCGACCACCTGTCCGGTATGCGGCAGCCATGCGGTGCGCGAAGAGGGCGAGGCCGATGCGCGTTGCACCGGCGGCCTGTTCTGCGCCGCACAACGCAAGCAAGCCATCCTGCATTTCGCCTCGCGCCGCATGATGGATATCGAAGGGCTGGGCGACAAGCTGGTCGATCAGCTGGTGGATGAAAACATCATCCGTTCCCTGCCTGACCTGTATCGTCTGGACGTGGCGACGCTGGAGAATCTGGAGCGCATGGCCGAGAAGAGCGCGCAGAACATCGTCGCCGCGCTGGAGCAGAGCAAGCACACTACGCTCAATCGCTTCCTGTTCGCCCTGGGCATCCGCCATGTGGGCGAGAGCACGGCGAAAGACCTGGCACGCTATTTCGGCAAGCTGGATGCCATCATGCAGGCGACTAACGAGCAATTGCTGCAAGTGCCCGATGTCGGGCCGGTTGTAGCGCAGAGCATCGTCGATTTCTTCGCCGAGGATCACAACAAGGAAGTGGTGAAGGAGTTGCGTGAACTGGGCGTGCACTGGGAAGAGCACGAAGGCACGGCCCATCAGGTTCTGCCGCTCACCGGCAAGACCTTCGTGCTGACCGGTACTTTGCCTACCATGAGTCGCGACGAGGCCAAGGCAAAGCTGGAAGCGCTGGGTGCCAAGGTGGCGGGCAGTGTATCCAAGAAGACTGATTGTGTCGTGGCCGGCGCCGAGGCGGGCAGCAAGCTGGAGAAGGCGCAGGCCTTGAACGTGCCGGTATGGGACGAAGCGGCGCTGCAGGCGTTGCTGGCGAACAACGGTGAAGGGTTCGCAGCATGATGAACGACCAGCGCGCACGCGAGGTACTGGCTGCGGCGGATCGGATCTATGATGCAGAGGCGGTGCAGGCCGCCTTGCAGCGCGTTGCGCAGGAGATCAACCAGACATTGGCAGGCCAGCATCCGCTGGTGCTGTCGGTGATGGGCGGTGCGGTGGTGTTCAGCGGGCAGTTGTTGCCGCTGCTCGATTTTCCGCTGGACTTCGACTACCTGCATGTGTCGCGCTACGGCAACGAGAAGCAGGGCGGTCAGCTGCACTGGAAAGTGGCGCCGCGCGACAACGTGCAAGGCAAGGTGGTGCTGGTGCTGGACGACATCCTCGACGAGGGCGAGACCATGCAGGCCATCAAGCAGCGCGTGCTGGAACTGGGCGCAACAGCCTTCTACAGCGCAGTGTTCGCCGACAAGGACAACGGCAAGAGCAAACCGATCAGCGCCGATTTCGTCGGCCTGACATTGCCGAACCGCTTCGTGTTCGGTTACGGTATGGATATCCACGGCGCGTGGCGCAACCTGCCCGCGATCTACGCAGTGAAGGAGGAATGAAGTGATAGCGATCATCGGCGGTACCGGTTTTGCGCAGTTGTCCAATCTCACCATCACCCACCGGCAGGTGATGCGTACGCCCTATGGCGAACCGTCCGGTCCGATGACATTCGGCACGCTCAGCGGTCACGAAGTGATGTTCATCGCCCGCCACGGTTACGGTCACACCATCCCGCCGCATCTGGTGAACTATCGCGCCAACATGTGGGCGCTGCATGATCAGGGGGCGACCAATGTGGTGGCGATCTCTTCCGTGGGCGGCATACGCGCCGACCTTACGCCGGGCGTGCTGGTGGTGCCGGACCAGATCATCGATTACACCTACGGGCGGGAAGCCACCTACTTCGACGGTCACGAGAAGACCGTCGCCCATGTCGATTTCACCTGGCCCTACAGCGAGGTCTTGCGTCAGCGCATCCTGAGCTCGGCGCAGCGCGCGAACGAGCCGCTGTTGAACGGCGGGGTGTACGCCGCATTGCAGGGGCCGCGTCTGGAATCGCTGGCCGAGATCAATCGCTACGAGCGGGATGGGGCGGACATGGCAGGCATGACCGGCATGCCGGAAGCGGCTCTGGCGCGCGAGCTGGGGCTGAACTACGCCGCCATCGCCGTGGTGGTGAACGATGCCGCCGGACGCCGCAGCAGCCAGGGCGGCATCGTGCTCGACAAGATCGGAGCGGTCGCGCAGCCGGCGATGGAGCGCGTGCGCCGCATCCTCGAATGCGTGGTGGAATGCGATGGCGATTAGAGACGTATTGCGCATGGGCGATGCACGCCTGCTGCAGCGCGCCGAACCGGTCAGCGACTTCGGCAGCGATGCGTTGCAACTCCTGCTGCAGGATATGCGCGACACCATGCGTGCCCAGAATGGCGTCGGACTGGCCGCACCGCAGATCGGTGTGCCCTTGCGCGTGGTGATCTTCGGCGTGGACAAGAACGAACGCTATCCCGATGCGGAAGTGGTGCCACAGACCGTGCTCATCAATCCGGTGCTGACACCGCTGTCCGACGAGATGGAAGAAGGCTGGGAAGGCTGCCTGAGCGTGCCCGGCATGCGCGGGCTGGTGCCGCGTCATACCAAGCTGCGCTATCAGGGGCGCGATGAGCACGGTGCGTTGATCGACCGCAGCGTGAGCGGTTTCCATGCGCGCGTGGTGCAGCACGAGTGCGACCATCTGGACGGCATCCTCTATCCCATGCGCATCCGCGACATGCGCGACTTCGGTTTCAGCGACGTGTTGTTCCCCGGCCAGAATCTGGTGGATGACTAGCGGCAGCCATGCCGTGTCGCACTGTTACGGGCAGCCTTGAGCTGCCCGTTGTCATTAAGGGATACTTAAGCTGCGCTGGCTAAGATGGCTTCATTCGCCGTTGGCGATTCAAGGAGAAAGCGAATGAAGTGTCCTGTATGCAATGTGGAATTATTGATGACAGACAAGCAAGGCGTCGAGATCGACTACTGCCCGACCTGTCGCGGTATCTGGCTGGATCGGGGTGAGCTCGAGAAACTGGTGGAGCGTATGGCTGCTCTGGAGGTCAACCAGAACATGCGTCCCGCAACGCCGTATCCCAGTATGGGGCATCACGGTTATGACAAGCACAGCCATGACAAGCATGGCTATCACCACGGCAAGCGAGAAACCATCTGGCACAAGATGTTCGACTTCTAGTCGCTGCGTCAGCTCGATGCAGGAAAGTTCACCGTCACCTTCAGTCCGCCGAGGTTGGATGCTTGACTGAATTCAAGCTGCGCACCGTGCAGGGCAGCGATGCGCTGCACGATGGACAGCCCCAAGCCCACACCATCCTGCGCCGAGCGGTCGAAGCGATTGAAGCGTTGTCCCAGTAGCGGCAGATCGTCTTCGGCGACGCCGCAGCCGCTGTCGGTGATGGTCAGCGTGTTGTCAGCGACATCGATCGACACCCGGCCGTTTTGCGGCGTGTAGCGGATGGCGTTGTCCAGCAGGTTGCGCAAAAGTATGTGCAGCAATTCCTCAGAAGCCATCACCGCTGTCGCCGAGTCGCCGTTCAATTCCAGCACGATATGTTTATCCAGTGCCAGCGGGGCGAGCTCTGCGCTGCATGCGCGTGCCAGCTCGGCCAGGTTCAGCGGTTCGAGCAAGGCGGGCGCGCTCAGTTCGTCCAGTCGCGACAGTGTGAGCAGTTGTCCGACCAGATGCGACATGCGCTCGGTGCCTTGCAGAGATTTGCGCAGGCAGTCATCGCGCTCGGCTGCGCTGGTGGCGAGTTGTGCAGCCTGTATCTGCGATTGCAGCGCGGCGATGGGCGTGCGCAGTTCGTGTGCCGCGTCGGCGGTGAAGCGGCGCTCGTTCTCGATCACGCTGGCGGTGCGCGTGAGCAGGTTGTTCAGTGCCTCCACCACCGGCGTGATCTCGGCGGGAGCGGCCTGCAATTCGACAGGGCTCAATTGCTCCGGCTGCAAACGCTGCAAGGAAGCGGTGAGCTTGTTCAACGGGCGCAGACCGAAGCGAATGGCGATGAGGATGAACAATGCCAGTACCGGCAGGCCGAACAGGAACGGCGTGACGTTGTGCCAGGCGACTTCGCGTGCCAGCTCATTGCGTACCTTGTTGTTCTGGCCTGCCAGCACCTCGATGCGGCGACGCTCGTCGCGCAAATGATAGAAGCGCCAGTCACTGCCGTTCCATGTTCTATTCTTCAGCTTTCTCGGCGGCAAGGCCATGCCGTCCAGGTCTATCGCTTCGTCGGAACGCAGCAATATCCTGCGTTCGCCGTCGTCCTCGCTCCATACCTCGAAGACGAAGTTCTGCTGGTATTTGTGCGAGGGCGGCAGCTTGCGCGCGGCATGGTCATCGTCCAGGTCGGTCGCGACTGAGAGCAGGCTGTGGGTGAATTGCACCAGTTGCGCATCGAACAACTCATCCGCTTCGTGCAGCGCATTCTTGTGGCTCTCGAAGCCCGCGATGATGCCGAACAGCAGCACCGCGCCGAGCAGGAGCAGCGTGAGACGCGACTGGATGGACATGGTGCGCCGGCTCATGACGGACGCCTCACGGTATAACCGATGCCGCGCAGGGTCTGGATAAAGTCGCTGCCCAGCTTCTTGCGCAAATGGTGGATGAATACCTCGATGGTGTTGCTGTCGGTGCTGTCGTCCCAGCCGTAGATGCTTTGTTCCAGCTGGGCGCGCGTCATCACGCGGTCGGCGTTCTGCATCAGCAGTTCCAGCAGTCCGAACTCGCGCGCCGACAGTTCCACGCTTTTACCGTTGAGCCAGGTCTGCCGACTGTCGGGATCGATCTCGACCGCGCCCACCGCAAGGCGGGCGGTGGCGCGTCCGCCGCTGCGGCGGATCAGGGCGCGCAGGCGTGCTGCGAGTTCCTCCATGTCCACCGGTTTCACCACGTAATCGTCCGCGCCGAGGCCGAAGCCTTTGAGCTTGTCCAACTTGTCGTCGCGCGAGGTGAGCATCAGCACTGGCGTGTGCAGGCCGCGCTCGCGCATCGTTTGCAGCACGCTGTAGCCATCCTGACGCGGCAGGCCGATGTCCAGCACGATGGCGTCGTACGCCTCGCTGGTCAGCGCATCCAGCGCCAGCTGTCCGTCCTGCATCCAGTCCACGGTGAAGCCGAGATGGCCGAGGCTGTTGCGGGTACCGTCGCCCAGCAGTCTGTCATCTTCCACCAGCAAAATTCTCATGGTCGCCAGTTCGTCCGTTCATTAAGGAGGGGTTAAGAATCGTTTGCCACACTGCGCACCGTCCCAACCCTGAAGGCACACATTATGAACGCGAAAAAAATTTGTATCACCCTGCTGATGCTGGCAGGCGCTGCACCGGCACTGGCCGATACACCGCAACAGATCCAGGCGGTCTACACCGCCGAGGCAGGACAGGGTTTCAAGCCTTCCGCCGAGCGCGGGCGCGAGCTGTTCGTCAAGCAATGGGGTATATCGGAACGCGCACCGGGCTGCACCAGCTGCCACGGCAAGGACATGCATGCGGTAGGCAAGCATGTGAAGACAGGCAAACCCATCGAACCGCTCACGCCCGTTGTGAATGCGGAACGATTCACCGATGCCAAAAAGGTCGCCAAATGGTTCAAGCGTAATTGCACAGAGGTGGTGGGTCGTGAATGCAGTGCCGCCGAAAAGGCAGATTTCATCCAGTTCGCAATCGAAGGAGGAAAAGTATGAAGCGCATCATCATGTCGCTGGCATTGCTGCTGGCCGTCACGCAACCGGCCCATGCCGACGGGGGCAAGATGCAGTCGCCTCCCAATGCCCTGTGGCAGGAAGAGTGCGGGAGTTGCCACGCCGCCTTCCCGCCGCGCCTGCTGACGGAAGAAAACTGGAAACAACTGATGGCGAATCTGGACAAGCACTTCGGCGACAACGCCGAACTGAGCGCGAAAGACAGGCAGGCCATTGAAAGCTACCTGACGCGGAATGCCGGTAGCGGAGCGCGTCACAGTGCGGTCAGTCTGCGCATCACCGAAACGCCATGGTTCCTGCGCGAACACCGCAGCGTCTCACCCAAGGAATGGGTGCATCCCGAAGTGAAGAGCCGCGCCAACTGCACCGCCTGTCACCAGAACATCGCGCAGAACCGCTGGTCGGAACACAGCATCAGCATCCCGGGTCGGGGGCGCTGGTACGACGATGACGATGATTGATCTGCGTGCGGCGAGCAATAATTTGAAATAAATAAACCCGGGTAATATTGACCTAAAATAAAACCCGGGTAAAATGTGCGCATCTTGAATCTGGATAGTGCGCATATGAAAGACCTTACCCCATCCTGCATCGCTTTCAGCGGTGCGCAACGTATCGCCGAAGGCGGGCTGCATGCCGTCGCTGCTGTTGTCAAACAATGGCAAGAGCAGCATGCGGACAGTTCGGTGCTGATCTTTGATGACCAGACCAGTGAACCGATGGAGATCGACCTGCGCGGCACGGTGCAGGATGTATTAAGCCGCTTGCCCGAACCGTTGCAGCCTGTTGCAGAACCTGAACCGGCGGTGCGTACAGCGGGCCGTCCCAAACTAGGGGTGGTGTCGCGCGAAGTGACCTTGCTGCCACGCCACTGGGAATGGCTGTCCAAACAGTCCGGCGGCGCATCGGTCGCCCTGCGCAAACTGGTCGAAGCCGCCAGCCGCGCCAACGAGATCAAGGATCGCCAGCGTCAGGCGCAGGAGGCCACCTACCGTTTCATGTCCGCCATTGCCGGCAACCTGCCGGGTTACGAAGAAGCGACCCGCGCCCTGTTCGCCGACCAGCCAGAGCAGTTCGGCATGCACACCGAGGCGTGGCCGCTGGATATACGCGAGCATGCGCGCAAGCTGGCATTGCGCACTTTCCTGCCGCAGGGCTGAGGCTGCTGCCACCACGTTGTCAGCAGCGGGCGGCTAGAGTGTCAGCAGGATCAAAATTCAATTGTGAGGCGATATGACAGGCAAAACAGAACTGGTGCGTTTTCGTTTGAGTCAGGGCAGGACAGTGGCCGAATGGCTGGAGTCGAACAAGAAACTCGATGCATGGTTGCAACGTCAGCCGGGCTTCCGCTTGCGCAGTCTGTCCGAGACGAGCAAGGGCGAGTGGATAGATTTGCTGTGCTGGGAAAGCGGCGAAGCTGCCGAGTTGGCCGGTGAGCGATTCGAAGTGGAAATGGCCGGCCAGTGCGAACCGATGATAGACATCGCCAGCATCCAGTGCGAGCAAGGACAATCGCACGTGCTGTTGCAGCAATGAACAGGCGCAGCATGAAACACACACGCGAAGTATGTCGTTGCCCGTGGGTAGACCTGAGCAAGCCCGATTACGTCGCCTACCACGATGAAGAGTGGGGCGTACCCGTGCACGACGACCAGAAGATGTTCGAATTCCTGACGCTGGAAGCGGCGCAAGCAGGATTGAGCTGGTACACCGTGCTGCGCAAGCGCGAGAACTACCGCCGCCTGTTCGATGGCTTCGATCCGCAAAAGATCGCCCGCTATAGCGAAAAGAAGGTCGAAGCGCTGATGGGCGATGCCAGCATCATCCGCAACCGCGCCAAGATACAGGCCGCCATCAACAATGCGCAGCGCTATCTGGAAGTGCAGAGCGAATTTGGCAGCTTTGCTGACTATCTGTGGCGTTTCGTGGATGGCAAACCCATCGTGAACGAGATACGCAGCGAGGCCGGTTACCGCGCGACCAGCAAAGAGTCGGATGCCATGAGCAAGGAACTGCTGCGCCGCGGTTTCAAGTTCGTCGGCTCGACCATCTGCTATGCGCACATGCAGGCGGCAGGCATGGTGAACGACCACTCGGTGGATTGCTTCCGCCGGGCAGAGGTATTGGCCCTGTCCCGGTCGTGACAGGAGTGAGGAACCATGACGACAGACATCGCCCTGTTTCGCGGCATCAATGTCGGTGGTAACAACAAGCTGCCGATGAAGGAGTTGACCACCGTGCTGGAAGGGCTGGGTTTGCAAGCTGTCCGTACTTACATCCAGAGCGGTAATGTCATTTTCGACAGCAATGGTGAGCCTGCTGTGCTGGCGGAAAGGATTGCTGCAGCGATCAAAGAGCGCCACGGCTTCGAGCCCAAAGTGCTGCTGCTCGATGCGGGCAAGCTGGAAAAGGCCATCAAGGCGAACCCTTTCCCGGAAGACAAAGCTGAAGGCAACACCCTGCATTTCAATTTCCTCAAATGCGTTCCGCCTGCGCCCGACCTTGCCGGGATCGAAAAGATCAAGGCTGCAAGCGAGCGCTGCGAATTGAAGGGGGATGTGTTCTACCTGCATGCGCCGGATGGCATCGGTCGATCCAAACTGGCGGCCAATATGGAACGGCTGCTCGGCGTAGCCATGACAGGCCGCAACTGGAACACCGTCAAGAAATTGCAGGGGCTGGTCTCCGGCTAGCCTGCTGCCACCACGCTGTCAGCAGGGGGCGGCATAATGTGCGTACCTTCCTCCCGACTGAAAGGCACCACACATGAGCAAACCCCTCATCAACATCGCCGATGTCCAGTTGCTGCCACCGCCGCCCGGCATGGAACCCCAAGGGGAAGCGGCAACGCGCTATGAAGCACGCATGGCGCGCATCTCGCCGCTGATCGGCGCGCAAAAACTCGGCTACAACATCACCGCCGTGCCGCCCGGCAAGCGAGCCTTCCCGCCGCACAGCCACCTGGCGAACGAAGAGATGTTCTTCGTGCTGGAAGGATCGGGCGAGGTGAAGATAGGCGAGACGACTTACCCCATCAAACAGGGTGACATTGTCGCACTGCCGCCGGGCGGAAGGGATACCGCCCATGTCGTCACCAACACCGGCACTGCCGAACTCAGATACCTTGCCGTCAGCACACGCATCTATCCCGAGGTATGTGAATATCCCGTCAGCGGACATTTCGGCGTCATGGCCGAGTTGCCACCCGGTGCCGACGGCAAGCCAGGGGCCTTCCGCTTCATCGGCAGGCCCGATCAATGCCTCGACTACTGGGAAGGCGAATGACAAACATCGCCGACCTGCCTAACTTCGGCCCCAAGTCGCAGCAGATGCTGGAACAGGCAGGCATCAAAACCATTGAGCAATTGCGCGAACTCGGCTCAGTGCCCGCTTACCTGCAAGTGAAGCAGCACAGTGGCAATGCCAGTCTCAACCTGCTGTGGGCGATGGAAGGCGCATTGACAGGACGGCATTGGCAGGAGGTGGCGAAGCACGATAGGTTAAGTCTGCTGATGCAACTGGAAGATATTGAAATCAACAAGCGTCCATGAACACTCCTGCCATCACGTTGTCAGCAGCAGGTGGCTAGCATTCTCCTTGCCGGATGTCCCGGCATCACAACAAGGAGAAAACATGTCCGACACGATAGAACTGGTGCGTTTCCGTTTGCAGCAAGGCAAGACTTCCGCCGAGTGGCTGAAGGCCAATGAGAAGCTCAACGACTGGGTCAAACAGCAACCCGGCTTCCGCTTCCGCAGCGTTTCGGAGACCGACGATGGCGAGTGGATCGATATGGTGTACTGGGAAAGTCTGGAAGCAGCGAAGACGGCTGGCGAAAAATTCGGCCCCGAGATGGGCGCGACCTGCGAGCAATTGATCGACATGAGCAGCGTGGTGATGAGCCATAGCAAGGCGCATGTGATGCAGCGCGGCTAAGGACGACATATGGTCAAGATCAGCATCTTCTATCCCAACAGCGGCAGGTTCGATATGGACTATTACCTGAACGTCCATATGCCGCGTTCCATCGAACTGCTGAGCAAGGGGAAGGGCTATCGTGGTGTGTCGGTGGAGCGCGGACTGGGCGGCGCATCGCCCGGTTCTGCTCCGGCATTTGTTGCCATGTGTCAGTACGTGTTCGACACGGTCGATGACTTCATGGCAGCATTCATGCCGCATGCCGCCGAGTTGCAGGGGGATATGCCGAACTACACCGATATCGAAACCACCATCCAGGTGAGCGAGGTTGCCATCAGTCATTGATGGTTCGCAGCCGGGCAGAGAGGAGATGACTGATGGCAACATCGCAAAACACCATGGACTTTCTGCTCGACCAGCTTTCTGCGCTGGGCGCGGCATCCAGCAAAAAGATGTTCGGCGAATACTGCCTCTACCTTGCCGGCAAGCCGGTCGGGCTGGTGTGCGACGATCAGCTCTATCTCAAACCGACCGAAGCAGGGAAAGCGCAGCTCTCCACCGTGGTCGAAGGCGCACCCTATCCCGGCGCCAAGCCGCATCTGCTGATCACGCCGGATCAATGGGAAGATGCGGAATGGTTGTGCGAGCTGCTGCGCGCAACCGACAGGGAGCTGCCGCTGCCCAAGCCCAAGGTGAAGAAACCGAAGAAATAATCCATGCGCAAATCCGAACGCCTGTTCAAGCTGGTTACCTTGCTGCAAGGCCGTCGCACGGCGATGACCGGGCAAACCTTGGCCGACAAGCTGGGCGTGGGCATACGCACGGTGTATCGCGACATCCAGGCGCTGGTGCTGTCCGGCGTGCCCATCGACGGCGAGGCAGGCGTGGGCTATCGCTTGCGTGCGGGGTTCGACCTGCCGCCGCTGATGTTCGAGATGGACGAGATCACCGCGCTACTGGCTGGCAATCGCATGGTGCAGGCCTGGACCGATCCCGCACTGGCCGAGGCGGCACGACGCGCTGAAGCCAAGATACTGGCCGTACTCACGCCCGCCATGCTGAACGAAGTCTCGCGCCTGCCATACCGCATACCGGACTTCTCTTATCCCGAGCGCGAGACGCATGGTTTGCTGCGCCGCGCCTGCGAGCTGCGCCTCAAGGTGAAGGTTGCCTATCGCGATATGAAAGAGCAGGAGACCGAGCGCACGCTGTGGCCGTTGGGCATGTTCGGCTGGGGCGACCACTGGACGCTGCTGACCTGGTGCGAGTTGCGCGACGAATATCGCAACTTCCGTTTCGACCGCATCCAGCGCATCGACTGCTTGCCCGAACACTATCCGCAACATCCCGAGCGCAATATCGAGCACTACCTGACCCGGGTCATCGGCGTCGAGGATGAGCAGAAGCCTGCGTAGGTATCCGTGGTAGCTGGCTAATCAATTGTTTGAAATATGGAAGTCCGGAACGCAATGTCCGGATATTGATAGGTGTATCAGGATTGGGGTCTTATAATGCCCGTTCACCGGCCGCCTTGCGGCCGGACATAATAATTCGTGCACTCCGCAAAGGCGTTGCACAGGAGAGTAGAGATCATGACACGCCAAATGTTTATCTGGCGCTTCCTTGCGGTCGCGATTCCGGCAATGATGGTCGTGCTCGGCCTGCATCTGGCCGATCGGGTAACGACGCTGGAGAAATGGCAACAGCGCATGGCCGCGCAAGTGCAAAAAACAGCCACGATGTTGATGGCCGATTTTCGTGAGGCATCGACCGATGCAATGCTGATGGCAGACGATGCGTTGTTGCGTCACCAGTCCCCGCAGGCGATGGATATGCTGGCCGAACGCTTCATGTCGCTGGCGCGTTTCAATCCGCATTTCCAGCAGATCCGCTTCATAGATGCTTCGGGTCAGGAGCGCCTGCGCGTCGATTCAAGGGCCGGCAAGATATGGCGCGTCGCAGAGCAATCGTTGCAGGATAAATCCGGCCGCGATTATTTTCAGGAAGCGATCAGCCTGCCCCCGAATTCGCTGCGTCTTTCGCATCTTGATCTGAATATCGAACACGGCCAGATCGAGCGGCCGCTCAATCCCATGTTGCGCTTCTCCGTTCCGGTTCATTCCGCGCAAGGGGGGCGCCTGGGGGTGGTCGTGATCAACTACGGCGTCGCGCCGGTGCTGGCAAAACTCTTCAATACGGCGGATGCATCCGGCGCACAGATGACGTTGCTTAATGCACGGGGGGCGTGGCTGGGAGGCGGTGCCGAGCAGGATCGCTGGGGAGGCATGCTGGAGCATGAGCGGACCTTCAGTCAGGCAAATCCGCAGGCTTGGGAGAAGATGGCGGTGGCGCAGGGGCCGGGCATTGTGCAATGGTCGTCGGGGCGGAGTTACGGTACAACCATGCGCGTGACGGCGGTTGATTTCGTTGGGGCAGACGGTCTGGGTGCCTGGCCGGATGCAACAGTCAGCTGTGCCGATCCGTTCTGGCTGGTGAGCGGACAGGAAGATGTTGCGACGATACTGGCGCCGACCTACGGCCGGTTGCAGGTCGCGCTTGTGTTGCTGGTGCTGGGGCTGTCGCTGTGGGCATTCGTGATGCGCGGCTGGGGCAAACTCAAGATACTTTCCGCGGAAGCGATGAAGCAGGCCCACAAGCTTTCCAAGGTGGTCGAGCAGACTACCGACCATGTGTTGATCACGGATCCCGCCGGCAAGCTGGATTATGTGAATCCTGCGTTTTGCTTCGCAACCGGATATGAACAGCGCGAAGTCATAGGCGCGACGCCCAGTATCCTGAAATCGGGCCAGCATTCAAACGAGTTCTATCGCAACATGTGGGCGCGCATCAAACAGGGCGAGACCTTCCAGGACTTGTTCATCAATCGCCGCAAGAACGGTATGTTGTATTACGAAGAAAAGACCATCGCCCCATTGCTTGACGAAAAAGGCGCTGTCACGCACTTCGTTTCCACCGGCAAGGACATCACCGAAAGCAAGATCACGCGTCTGGCCTTCTACGATCCGCTCACCAATCTGGTCAATCGTGTTTTGTTCCTGGATCGGCTGGAGCATGAGATCAGCCATGCCCGTCGCTCCCATCAAACCATCGCCGTTATGTACCTTGATCTGGATGGCTTCAAGGCCGTCAATGATGGTTTGGGGCATGAAGCCGGCGACAAGTTGTTGGTCGAGTTCGCACATCGTGTGTCGGCATTGATGCGCCGCAGCGATACCTTCGCCCGTATCGGCGGCGATGAATTCGCTGTGCTGCTCAAAGAGATCAAGAGTGAAAGCGATGCGGAAGATGCCGCCAACAAGATATTGCAGGCCATGGAGGCCGAATGGATCGTGGAGGAGAAAGAAGTCGCCATCGGCGTCAGCATCGGTATCAGCCTGTATCCATCGGAGGAAGTGGATGCGAACGGCCTGCTGAAAAAAGCAGACCAGGCTATGTACGACGCCAAACTGGGCGGCCGCAACCGCTATTCGCTGTATCGTCCGAGCATAAGCGAACAGGACTCGGGCGACTGACCGTCAGCTAACGCCGGCTGTTCAGGCCTTCCAACTGTTCACAGTATTGGCGATCAGGGCAATATCTTCAGCAACGGCATCGCCGTCACCCTTGCTGTTGTTCTCCTGCAGCCGGCGTGCGGTTTGTTGCAGCAGTTGCACATCGGTTTGGACACTGCCCAGCGCCTTGTCCAGCGAAGCCGCCAGTTCGCCGAGCTGGTCGTCAGGTCGGATGCGCGTCATCGGATCGATACGACGCTGCGCGAGCGCCTCCAGCACCGTACGGAAACGGTACATCGGCCCCGCCACCTTGTGACTGATGCGCACCACGAAGACCGTGACCAGGATGATGGAC
Organism: Sideroxydans sp.; assembly: GCA_028687425.1. GTDB lineage: Bacteria > Pseudomonadota > Gammaproteobacteria > Burkholderiales > Gallionellaceae > Sideroxyarcus. Next base: position 6,137 of record JAQUAD010000021.1, on the reverse strand, counting down.
AGCGTGACGCTGAATACGGCCAGCACCACCACGATAGGCAGCAACATCTGGCTCAGCGATTGATAGCTGGCGTGGGCGGAGGCGAGATCGGCATGGATCTCGCTGTCCATGAACAGGTAAAGTCCGAAAGCGAATAGCGCCGTCAGCAGCACTTGCAGCGCGATGAAGGCTGCGGCCATGCGCAGCTGGAAGCGGTGGTCGATCAGGACGATGCGGCGTTGTGTTACTTGTTTCATGCGGTTTCCTTAGTGGCAAGTCAGGCAGAGCTGCCCTTGGTCGTTCCTCATCGAGAGGAAGTAGGTTTTATATTGGTCTTCGTCGTGGAACATGCGATCGAACAGACTGGTGGCCTTCCAGCGCACAAGGTCGTAGCGGGGACGCGACAGGTCATGGCAGGTCGAGCAGACCACCTTTTTCCCGGCCGTCAGATACATGTCGGTTTCGGGCATCCTGGGCAGCGCCGTGCCCACGGTGTGGTGGCGGTCCATGTCCGTCTTCTTGTGGCAACTCATGCAATAAGGTGTGCAACTGCGCACCGGGTCTTTGCCGAATCTTTGCGGTGCATCCTTGTGGCAGCTTGCGCATACCGCAGCGGCTACGCTCGCGACGTCCCTGGGCAGGCAGCCGGTGGTGCGCGCATCCTGCTCATTCCCGGTGTTCAATGAATGAACCGCCATCGGCAGGATCGTGGCGACGAGCAGCAGGCCGGCAGTCAGGAATCGCTTCTTCATATCGACAGTACCAGCTGCGTGTACCAGAACAGGCGGCGACCGAAGCCGGGCATCTCGCGGGTGCTCGGCGTGGCCGCGCGATAGTGCTGCACTTCGAACTTCCAGTGCACATTCTCGCTGCCGCCGGGATTGGTCTTGAAGCCGGCCGCGATGCGGGCATCGTGGTCATCGCCCGCGCTCGCGCCCGGCGTCAGTATCTCGGCGGGTTGCACAGTACCTTGGTCATAGCGGGCGAAGAGGGTGGTCGGCCAGAACACTTCTTCGTCCAGCGCGTATTCCTGTGTGATGTGCCAGGCACGCGTGACGGTGCGGGCCGGATCGATCAGCAGTTCCTTCCTGCGCACCATGTATTCGAAACGGCCGGTCCAGGCATCCCTGCTGGCTTCGGCATCCACCGCCCATGCGACTTCGTTCTTCTTCCAGCTCGAGTCGGTATCCAGCAGATAGGAGAGGCCGAATTCGAAAGTCTTGGGTTCCTGCGCGCCCTTCAGCGAGAAAGGATCGCTGAACGGGGTGAGCCCCAGCCTGCCGCCGACCAGGCGTCCGGAATTGAAACCATGCAGCAGGAAGGTATTGAAATTGATACTGCCGTTGTTGCCCAGCACGCGGATGCCGGTATCGTTATAGCCGCCTTCCATCACCAGATCGGTCGTCAGCGGGCGCGAGATCGAGATGCTGTCCGTGCTGGCGAAGAACTGCCAGTCGCTGCCGAACGGCACGTCGAATTGACCAATATGTAAGTGAAAGCCTTTTTCTACCCACAACCTGCCGCGCGGGGCGATGCGCCCGCCGAAGGTGTGATAGTCGAGAAATGCGACCGCAACTGCCGTGCTCGTCTGGTCGGTCACCAATGCCAGCGCACCTTGCAGGTCGTCGCTGAATTCGGCCGATACGTCCAGTTCGAGTGAGCCGAAATCCAGCTTTTGCCGTCCCGTATCGTCGTAGCTGCTCTGTACATCGCCAAAGGCTGAAAATTCCAGGCCGAACGGCAGTCCCGCAGCAGTGTCGCCAGCCGCATAAACCGGAGCAGCCGCACCGATGCCCAGCGCTGCTGCGAATGCAATGCCAGATTTGAATTTGTCTATTTCCACCCTGATTCCCCGCTGTTCCCGTCCGGTTGCATGCTTTCTCCGTGCCGCATACCGGAAGGGAATTTTATATTGTGCGATGCATATTGGCAGATCGTCGTGCGGGCCGTGCCGCACATATCCGCGCGCTGCTACTCAACACTTGAACTGGTTGATTGTCGCACGCATCTTTTCCGCCAGCAGGGCAAGCTGGTGTGCCGCACGCGAGGTCTCTTCCGCTGCGGCGCTGTTTTCTTCCGTCATCTGGGCGACACGCTCGACGTGTACGGCGACCTCGTTGCTGGCGGAGCTTTGTTCGACCAACGCGTCGGAGATGTCGCTCACCGTTCTGATGACGGATTCCGAACCAGCCTTGATCTGGTTGATGGCATCGCCGGCGTTCTCGGCCAGGGTCACGCCGCTGCTCACCTGTTCGACCGCACCGGACATGCTATCCACTGCGATGTTCGCCGTGTTCTGGATGCTGTCGATCATGCCGGTGATCTCGCCGGTCGCATTGGCCGTGCGTTCGGCCAGCTTGCGCACTTCGTCGGCCACCACGGCGAAGCCGCGGCCCTGCTCGCCGGCCCGGGCGGCCTCGATGGCGGCGTTCAGCGCCAGCAGGTTGGTTTGTTCCGCGATCTCCTTGATCACTTGCACGATGGAAGAGATCTGCGTCGACTGGCGGCCCAGTTCTTCGATCGATACTGACGTCTCGCGCACGGTGTCGGCGATCTGCTTCATCTCCGAGGCCGCGTTATGGATGATCTGCCCGCCCTGTTCCGAAAGTTCGCCGGACTTCCTGGAGAAGGCCAGCGCTTCGCGTGAAGATTCGGATACATGGTTGATGCTGACGGTGATCTCTTCAATCGTGGCAGCCATGGAAGAGGATGCCTCGCTTTGCTGGGCAGAACTGCCGGCAACCTGGTGCGAGGCGGAAGACAGGCCGTTGGAAGAATCCAGCAGTTTATCTATGCCGTCGTGCAACTCGTGCAGCGTGGACTGCAGGTTGCCGATCAGTTCGTTGAAGGCGCGTACGGTCTGTCCGATCTCGTCCCTGCTTTCGATGGGGATGCGCTGGGTGAAATCTCCGCTCTTGCCGATGCTGATCATGGTGCTGCGCATCTGGCCGACGGGGCCGATGATGGAGCGGCTGATCAGCATGGCGAAGGTGGTGGCGAGCAGGGCCGCGATCAGGCCGCCGAATGCCATGATCTTCATGGTCGATTCGGCGGTGCTCACGGTGCCGCCGGTGATCTGGTTCGCCTCGGCGATCTGTTGCTTGCGGAAATTGGTCAGTTTCTCGGCGATGCTGCTGCTGGATTGGTCGAAACCCTCCATCGCTGCATTGCCTGCCTCCTGTCCCTTGGTGATATAGATCTCGGCCATGCGCTTGCCGTCGGCATAGAAGGTTTTGAAACTCTCCTCTATATCCAGCATCTTCTTGAGGTCGGCACTGTCATTTTCCTGCTGATACATCTTTTTGTACTTTTCGATACCAGCATGGAAAATCCCGGCCGCTTGCTCGGCATCGGCATAGCCGTCGCGGTTGTGGGTGGCGGAAACATCGGTCAGCCACTGCTGCACTTCGGAGCGCGCAGTGTCCATTTCATCGACGGTCAGAATGTACGGCAGCGTTTCATCGCGGATCTGCTTCGTGTCATTTTCCAGTTGCACGAATGCGCTGCCGATCAGCAGCAGGTTGATTACAAAAATGGCTACAACAACAGCAAATCCGGCAGCAAGTCTCTTGCCGATGCTTTGATGTCCCAGTAGGCGATTCACTATGGACATGGCGCTCCCCCTTGATTGAAGAATTTTTATGATGAGATTCCCTATCGGCACTTGCCGAATAATCTTTAAGAAAAGTCGGATATTTGACCGGCGCGAAGGAAATCAGCGCCGCATTCTACATAAACGATGCCCGACCCAAGCGCATGCCTATCCGCATGCGCAGGAATTGTCGGGAAGGATAGTGCACGAATCACGGTACTAAAGACGCGAGCAAAGGGCGCTTTGTTTGCCTTTTCGCACTTGAAGCGCAGAAGCCCGCTGGCGCGGGCTTCTGCGTATTGATGCTATCGTGAGTTGAACGCTTACGCCTTGTTTACCAGTTCCTTCAATACGAACGGCAGGATGCCGCCGTTGCGGTAGTAGTCCACCTCGATCGGCGTGTCGATGCGCAGCAGCAGCGATACGCTCTGCTGGCTGCCGTCCTTGCGGGTGATGGTGAGCGTGACATCCTGCTGCGGCTTGATGTCGCCGGCGAGGCCGGTGAGTGCGAAGCTCTCGTCGCCGACCAGATTCAGGCTGCCCATGCTGTCGCTGCCCTTGAACTGCAGCGGCAGCACGCCCATGCCCACCAGGTTGCTGCGGTGGATGCGTTCGTAGCTCTTGGCGATGACGGCTTTCACGCCCAGCAGTTGGGTTCCCTTGGCAGCCCAGTCGCGCGATGAACCGGTGCCGTATTCTTCGCCGGCGAAGATCACGGTGGGCGTGCCGTCGGCGATATGTTTCATCGCGGCGTCGTAGATCGCCATCTGTTCGCCGTTGTACAGCGTGTAGCCGCCTTCCACGCGCGAGCCGTCGTCCTTCGGTGGCAGCATCAGGTTCTTCACGCGCACGTTGGCGAAGGTGCCGCGCATCATCACTTCATGGTTGCCGCGACGCGAGCCGTAGCTGTTGAAGTCCTTCACTGCGACATTCTTGTCCTGCAGGTATTTGCCGGCCGGTGTGGTCGGCTTGAAGCTGCCGGCCGGGCTGATGTGGTCAGTGGTAACGGAATCGCCGAACAGGGCCAGCGCCTTCGCGCCCTTGATGTCGCCCACTTCTGGCGCTGCGCCTTCAAAGAACGGCGGACGCGCGATGTAGGTGGAATCGTCCCACTGGTACAGCTCGCCGGTGGGGGCCTGGATGGCGTTCCACAGCGGCAAGTCCTTGGTCAAATCGCTGTACAGCTTCTGGTACACCGCGGGATCGGCCGCGTACTTCATCACGGTCTGGATCTCAGCGCTGTTCGGCCAGATGTCCTTCAGGTACACCGGTTGTCCGTCGCTGCCGGTGCCCAGCGGTTCCTTGTCGAGGTCGATGTTCACCTTGCCGGCGATGGCATAGGCGACCACCAGCGGCGGCGAAGCGAGGAAGTTGGCCTTGATGTTGGCGTGGATGCGCGCCTCGAAGTTGCGGTTGCCGGACAGCACGGCAGCGGCGATCAGGTCGTTCTTGACGATGGTCTCTTCCAGCTTGGCATCCAGCGGGCCGGAGTTGCCGATGCAGGTGGTGCAACCGTAGGCGGCGACGCTGAAGCCCAGTTGCGCCAGCGGTTCGATCAGACCGGCGTTAGTCAGGTACTCGGTCACCACGCGCGAGCCGGGGGCCAGCGTGGTCTTGATGTGCGGCTTGACGCGCAGGCCCTTGGCCACCGCCTTCTTGGCCAGCAAGCCCGCCGCCAGCAGCACGCCGGGGTTGGAGGTGTTGGTGCAGCTGGTGATGGCGGCGATCAGCACGTCGCCGTGGCCGATCTCGACCGGCGGCAACATCTCGCCGGAGGTCTCGCAGCGCAGGGTCGCGGTCGGGTGGTCACCCGCCATCTCCATTTCGCTGCTGCTCTGCGCGCCATCCTGCAGGCCGCCGCCGGAGACAGGGATGCACATGCGGCTGTCGCGGTCGGGCATGCCGGTGACGTAGCGCTGGTTCAATTCGGCAGCCGGTTTGTTGAAACCGTTCTCGGCGATGGGCTTGCTGAACAGCGCGTTGAAGGTCTCTTTCATCTGCGACAGCGCGATGCGGTCCTGCGGACGCTTGGGGCCGGCCAGCGACGGCACGATGCTGTCGAGGTCGAGTTCCACCACGCTGCTGTAGTCGATGCTGCCGGCAGTCGGGATGCCGAACAGGCCCTGTGCCTTGAAGTAGGATTCGAAGGCGTCCACTTCCTCTGCGGTGCGGCCGGTGTTCTTCATGAACTGCACGGTCACGTCGTCCACCGGGAAGAAGCCCATGGTCGCGCCGTATTCCGGCGCCATGTTGGCGATGGTGGCACGGTCGGGCAGGGTCAGCGCCGCAGTGCCTTCGCCGAAGAACTCGACGAACTTGCCCACCACCTTGTGTTTGCGCATCAGTTCGGTGACATTCAGCACCAGGTCGGTGGCAGTCACGCCTTCGCGCAGCTTGCCCTTCAGGTGTACGCCGACCACGTCCGGGGTCAGGAAGTACACGGGCTGGCCCAGCATGCCGGCTTCAGCCTCGATGCCGCCCACGCCCCAGCCGACCACGCCGATGCCGTTGATCATGGTGGTGTGGCTGTCGGTGCCGACCAGTGTGTCGGGATAAGTCACGCCAT